>DASQLH010000117.1:0-40719 GCA_035630155.1 Chthoniobacterales bacterium | reverse complement strand
CGCGACCGCGACCAGCGGGGCGGCCGGCTCGTTGAGAAGACGTTGCGCGAGCTTCAGGATTTCCTCGTCGAAATCCGGCGCCTCATCGTCGGAAGGCTGCGCGTTCGTTTCGAGAAAGATTTCGCCGAGCGATTTGGCGGGAAGGAAATCGAGCGCATCTCCCAGGGAGGGGGCCGGCTCGTCAAAGGAATCGCCGCCCGTGGCGTAGAGGAGCGGCGCGGCCGCGCAAAACGCGCCCGCTGCAGCGAGAAGAATTATTTGTCGATATTTTTCCATTCGGAATCTCCGGAGGCATTGCGGATGCGGTAACGAATTTGATCAAAAGACTCGCCGGGAGCGAGGCGAATCACGCCCGTCCGCAATGATTGCCGGGCCCGGAGGTGACTGAACCAAAAGGTGAGCTGCGTCGCGAGCGGGAGCGCGACCGCCCGGCGGGTTTCCGCGATCTCGGCCTGCCCAATCACTCGCCAGAAATCGCCTTCCTGCGCGTCGCGAAAAATTGCGGCGGGAGCATCCAACTCCAACGCATATCCACGATCGAGTTCGCCGGTGCCGGAAAGCCGCGGCTCGAGATCGGCGTCGCTTTCGTTGGCGAGCTCGAGTTCCTGCGACCCTTTTGTTTTTCGAAGGACGAGATGCGGCGCTGCCTCCAGGTGCGCCAGTTGCCGAAGCGACCACCCGCTCGGCGCCGTCGAGTCTGGCAGCCGAAAGAAGACCAGCCCGCGCGCATTTGTTTTTTTCGCTCGATCGATCACTCGACGCAGTCCGGCGCGATCCGGCCAGCGCATGGCGAGAAGCTGATCCGCTTTCACTGGTGTATTTGTGACTCGCGTCGCACTGCGCGGCTTCAACACCGTCACTCCCAGCTCGGTCGGTCGAAGCGTGGCGAGCGAGTTGTTGAAACAAAGCGCGTCCCAGCTCCAATCGCGAATGTGGCCGCGCGACTTGCCGTTGGAATCGAAGAGCGTCACGCGCGCAAAAGCCGGCAGGCCCGCGCGCCATGGGATCCGGCATTGGTCCCACTCCGCGAGCGCTCTTTCCAGTTTCTCCGGGTCAACCAGCGGCAGCGGCGCGGCCCCTTCCACGACCGGGTCGGGTTCGAAATCATAGAGCATCGGGAAAAGCTCATCGACGCTGCCCTCGAAGTTGCGCCAGGCCGAACCGCGACTCCAGCCGGGCAGCGCGGTGATGCTCAGCCTCGGGACCAGCGTGTGAATTTTTTTCAGCGCCGCCGCGTAATCCGGCAGGAGACGATCGGGCGCGTCGTAATCGAGTTGCAGTTCATCGGTCTCCTTTGCCACCATGGCCAGGGCTGCGACTAACGATTCGAGCGATGCGGGTGAAAAAGGCGATTTCTCGCGTGATTCCAGCCGCACGACCGGGACAAACTTTAATTCGCCGGGATCAGATCGGGGCCGGGTGAACCGGGCCTTCCAGCGCCACGCTTCTCCCGCAATTTCCAGCTCACCGATCTGCCAATAAATTGTCCGAACATTTTGCGCCAAAAGTTCGCCGCGCTCCTTCTCCGAGAGCGGTTCGCTTCGTTGCCAAACCCAAAACGCCGTCTCGAAAGCACGCGCCGGCGATGCGAGCAGCATCAGCGCAGCTGCTATCGTCGCTTGATAAGAACGAACCCGAGATTTCCATTTCCCTGCGCCTGTCCTGTTCATCGCGAGACTCTACCTCATCCCCAGTTCTACTCGGCAACGAGGATGTGACACGAGACCAAGCGGCAGCGCGCTGTAGCCACCCCGCTAGGTCGGCGTGTCCGCCGGAGGCCATCCAAACCCAGACACGGCGACACCGCGCCGTGGCTACAGCGCAGCCCTGGCGGCCTCACACGCTTTAGAACTTGCTCTGCCGGGCAGCCTTGGGACTAATGGCGTCCGATATTAAGAAAAGCCAATCTGACCAAATCTATGGCCACCATTGACCCAAGCAATCCACCTAACGAGTTTCCCGATATCGTCGGGATCAAGCCGAAAAATCCCTTCCTGGCTTCCTTCAAGCCCTACGTGCCCGCTCATGTGCGAATGCCGGAGCTCACGCCGATGCCCCTCATCGTCGGGACGCTGCTCGGCATGCTCTTCGGCGCGTCGTCGCTTTATCTCGTCCTCAAAGTCGGCTTGACCGTCAGCGCTTCGATCCCGGTCGCGGTCCTCTCCATCACCATCTTCCGGCTCCTTTCCAAATTCGGAATGCGCGATGCCAACATCCTCCAAAACAACATCGTTCAGACCGCCGGTTCGGCCGGCGAATCAATCGCGTTCGGCCTAGGCGTGACCATGCCCGCGATCATGATCCTCGGTTTCGATCTCGAGATCACGCGCGTCATGCTCGTCGCCACGCTCGGCGGTTTGCTTGGCATTCTTATGATGATCCCGCTCCGGCGCGCGCTGATTGTCGATCAACACGGGCTGCTGAAATATCCCGAGGGCACGGCTTGCGCGGAAGTGCTGAAGGCGGCGGCAGCTCCCGGCGATCCCACGCTGACCACCGACGTCCCGGAGGAACGCACCGCCAGCGGCGGCCGAACGATTTTCACCGGCTTCGGCATCGGTTTCCTTTATCAGGCCGCGATGGGCGCGTTCAAAACCTGGAAGAGCGATCCGGAAAAGGTCTTCGGCGAGCCTTTCAAGGCGGGGTCGATTTCGGCGACGGTCGAGCCGGCGTTGCTCGGTGTCGGCTACATCATCGGGCCGCGGATCGCTTCCATCATGTGCGCGGGCGGCGTGCTCGCCTACCTGGTCCTGATTCCGGCGATCAAATTCTTCGGCGAAAAAGTAGTCGGAATTGTCCCGCCTGGCAGCATGCCGATCAGCGAAATGGGGCCCAACGACATCCGCGGCGCCTACGTCTTGTACATTGGCGCGGGCGCGGTCGCGGCGGGCGGCATTATTAGTTTATTCCGCTCGCTGCCCACGATCTGGCACGGGTTGAAAGGCGGGCTGCGTGACTTACGCGGAAGCCATGGAACTGGCGAGGCGGCACCGCGGACCGATCAGGATCTCTCGATGAAATGGGTAATCTGCGGCGTCCTGGCCATCATCGCGGTCATCATGGCGGTGCCGCAGTTGCACCTGCAATGGAACCTGCTCGGCGCGCTCCTCATTGTCGCCTTCGGTTTCCTTTTCGTCACCGTCTCCTCGCGTCTCACGGGAGAGATCGGCTCCACCTCGAACCCGATCTCCGGCATGACCGTGGCCACGCTGCTCCTCACCTGTCTGGTCTTTCTTTTCGCCGGCTGGACCGGGCCGAACTATTTCGTCACCGCACTCTCAATCGGCGGCATCGTTTGCATCGCCTCTTCGAACGGCGGCACCACCTCGCAAGATTTGAAGACGGGATTCCTGGTCGGCGCCACGCCGCGCTATCAGCAGATCGCGATTCTTATCGGCGCGTTCGCTTCCGCCCTGATCCTCGGGCCAATCCTTCTAACCCTGAACGACGCCTCGACCGTTTATGTCCCGGCCACGACCTTCCAGGAAGTGAAAGATGGAGGCGCCGCTCCGGCCAGCGCGCCGCTCTCGCCGTTCACGGAACCGGTCAAACCGGCTGCGGAAGATTTTCGGATCCTGGTCAACCAGCTAAGTGGTCCGCTGCCCATAGTCGAAAGTCTCGCGCCGGGCGAATATCTGGTGAACAGCGCTGGCCAGATCGTTTACAAAGTTTCGCGCAACTTCACGACAGACCTGCGGGCCGACAGCGCCCAGCTCGAAGGGACCGAAAAACTCAAGGGCCCGCAAGCGATGGGCGACCAAAATAGCTATCGCGTCTGGCATCGCCCCGATCCGTCCGGCGGCGCGCCGCAACGCTTTCTTGTCAACGACCAGGGCCTGGTCATGTATCTGGTCGATCCCGGCATCAACGGCACTCATAAGCTGCGCCCCGACGGCAGCGCCGTGCAGAAGTTCGACGCACCCAAGGCGACCCTGATGTCTTACATCATCAAAGGCATCCTTAGCCGCGAGCTTCCCTGGGGCCTTGTCCTGTTGGGCGTGATGATCGCCATCGTCCTGGAGATGAGCGGAATCCCCTCGCTCGCGTTTGCTGTCGGAGTTTACCTCCCGCTTTCGTCATCGAGTCCGATCTTCATCGGAGGCTTGATTCGCTGGCTGGTCGATCGCTGGCTACGCCGCGAGAAATTCCAGCACAAGGACCTGACGCCCGAAGAGCTGACAGCCGAAGGCGATAAGAGCTCCGGAGTTCTCCTCGCCTCGGGCTACATTGCCGGCGGGGCGCTGGCCGGGATCGTCATCGCGATCATGCAGGGCGTGCCCGCACTCGCTTTCTACAGCACCAAGGTCCAGGACTGGTCGACCGCGAACAACCCCTTCTTCCACGGTCCGAACGCGGATCTGCTCGCGCTGCTTCCGTTTTCGGTCCTTTGCGTCCTTCTTTACCTCGTCGGCCGCGACGTTATCCTGGCCGCGAAATCGAGACGCGCCGGGTAGGGCCATCGCGCTGCGATTACCGCGGACAGCGCAGCGCGCCGTCCCTACCAGTTCAGAGCCGCGATGTCTCCCACGCCATGAACGTGTCGAGCTCGGCGCGGACTGACTTCAACGCGAGACCTATCACAAACGCATCGTCGATATGTCCGAGCACCGGCAGGTAATCCGGAATGACATCGAACGGTGAGACAAAATAAATGATCGCCGCGATCACAATGAGCAGCTTCGGCCGCGGCATGTCGCGGTAATCGCCCGTCTGGAAATCCCGGGCCACGCGAAGCATCGCGAGAAGATACGGCCACGCTTCGCCGAAGGGCCCGCGCGGAATCACGTTGAGCTTGCCCACGGCATCCTCGAGCAGCTTTCGCAACCGCTTCGGATCGCCGGCATACGCTTCCGCTTCGGAAGTGGCCCGGCGAAACGCCGCGCTCTCGGTGACTTCGTCGCCGCCGAGCTGCGTTTCCTTTTTCGCCACTGGTTTGCCTGAAGCCATCTTTTTCGCGGGCCGTGCCGCGCTCGATGCTGGTTTACGCTTCTTCATAACCGTTGCAGGCAAACTCCGTTAACGCTGCGGACTTCCATGCGTTTCCGGCACGCCCAAGTCCATCGCCGTTTTACTGACGGTGACACGATCCGTCCATGCCAGCATGAAGGCCGACACCACAAAAGTGAGGTGAATGATCACCTGCCACATGATCACCGTCGAGCCGATCCGCTCCGCTTCGATAAATGTCTTGAGCAGGTGAATCGATGAAATGCCGATGAGCGCCGTGGCCAGCTTCACTTTCAGGACGCCGGCATTCACATGCGAGAGCCATTCCGGCTGGTCGGGATGGCCTTCCAGATTCAGCCGGGAAACGAACGTCTCATACCCGCCCACGATGACCATGATGAGCAGGTTCGCGATCATGACCACGTCGATCAATCCCAGAACGGTGAGCATGATCTCCGCCTCCTTCAGGTTCGGTGTCCGCTGGATCAGATGAATCAGCTCGATGACGAAATGATAAACGTAAACGCCCTGGGCCAGGATGAGGCCGAAATAGAGCGGCGCCTGGAGCCAGCGACTCAGAAAAATAAAACTGCCGATCGTCCGTTGTGATTGCTGCATGGGTGCGGATTCCTTACAGCGCCCCGCCGCCTTTGCAAACGGTAGGGACACCGCGCTGCGGCGTCCGCCGATTCAAGCTGCGACGCGCTTCGGACGGCGCAGCGCGCCGTCCCTACCAAGAAGCCTAATGATCGTAACGCTTCTCGCCCGCCTTGATCTCTACCTCCAGCTTGTTTTGCGGTGGCGGCAGCGGACACGTGGCAAAGGGCGTGAACGCGCAAGGCGGGTTGTACGCTTTATTGAAATCGAGAACCGTCTCGCCGTTCACCGGCTTGTCCGCATAGAGAAAACGTCCCGCCTTGTAGGTTTCGTTCCGGTTTGACCCGTCCCCGAAGATAATAAAGAGCTGGTCGTCATCTTCCGTCACCGGCTCGAGCGAATATTCCTTTCCTTTCAGAGTGAATTTCAGCACGCCCCGACTCTTCATCTTGAACTGCCCGCCCATGACGTTTGGGATCATGATCTCTTTCGGCTCGGGCGACGCCTCCAGCCGGGCCGCGACCTTGCTGCTTTCCTCGATGGGAAACCAGTGGCGCCCTGTGAAATTCCGTCGCGCCTCGCTATTGCTGTCCCGCAGCCGGATGCCGAACCGATCCTCGCGCTTGATGAGAAAGAACGTCTGCGTCCCAGTGCGAATCTCCGTCGGCTTCCCCTTCTCATCCGACACCAGATCGACCGTCGAAACGCTCTTTCCATCCACCTGCGCCTCGATCCCCTTCTCCACCTTCAGGGTCGCCACGCCATTCTTGAAATCGATCTGGCCGAATTTGCCCTGCTTGAAATTGTCGGTCAGCCGAACATCAAAATTCTCACCCGCCCCGACGGTATTGGTCCCCTCCTTCAGCCAAAAAAGCCCCGCCACCGTCAGCCATCCCGTTTCCTTTTTCAGGTTTGCTTCAACATCGCTGCGCCATTTCTCGATCAATTGCGCGTAACTCAACTGCTCCTGGGCAAACGCCCCCGAGATAAACAGCGTCGCCCCCAGCAGCAGTATCAATTTCCGTTTCATCCAATCTGAAATCTGAAATCTGAAATCCTCAATTACTCCTTATCGTACGCCTTCTGCAGCGTCGCCAAATCCAGCTTCGTCATCTGCATCAACTCGTGCATCACCCGCTGCAATCCGGCCGCGTCTTTCGCCCATTCAGCAAAAAACATCGAGGGCACCACCTGCCAGGAGAGCCCATATTTGTCCGTAAGCCAGCCGCATTGGACCTCTTTCCCGCCATCGGCCGTCAGCTTCTCCCAATAATAATCGATCTCCTCCTGGCTCCCACAGTTGATGACGAATGAAACCGCTTCGGTGAACTTGAACTGCGGCCCGCCATTCAAAGCAACGAACTGCTCGCCATCCAGCTCGATATCCACCGTCATCACCTGCCCCTTCATCCCCGACGGCTCCTCCCCCGTGTAATGCGTGATCTGGGTAATTCGCGAGTTCTTGAATACCGAGACGTAGAATTTCGCCGCTTCCTCCGCCTGACCATCGAACCACAAAAATGGAGTAATCCTTTGCATGGCCTCACAGTGCGCGCGAGCCGTCTCGGCGCAAGCGCGAGCATGCTCTCTGAGCGCTGTAGCCGCCCCGCTATGCTTGCTACGCCGAAGCCTGGCAAAGGCGAGTCGGGGCGTTTTTGCCGCGAAACACGGCGATATAGCGCCGTGGCTACAGCTCTGTTGTCATGAAGACGCTGTTCGGATCCTCGATGTACTCGGCAAATGGCGCGCAATAAGTGAAGCCGGCCCGCGCATAAAGCTGACGAGCCGGCTCGAACGCCTTCATCGATCCGGTTTCCAGACTCAACCGGCGGTAACCGCGGCGTCCGGCCTCGCTTAAGATGAAATCGAGCAGCGCCTTCGCCACCCCTTTTCTCAAGTGACGCGACACGGTCCGCATCGATTTGATCTCACCATGCTCCGCGTCCAGCTCCTTGAGCGCGCCACAGCCGAGCAGCTCGCCATTCTCCCACACCGTCCAAAACGTCACCTCCGGTTTGCGCAATCCCTCGATCGGCAGCGCATGAGTACTCTCCGGCGGCGAGATCGATCTCATGTTCGCCAGATGCTCGTCGAGCAACTCGCAAATCTCCGCCCCGCTCAGATCATCTACTCGGATATCCACGAATAAGTTCGCGCTGTAGCCGCCCCGCTATGCTTGCCGCGACGAAGCGTAGCAAAGGTGGGTCGGGGCGTTCGGCGCCGCGGAACACACGGCGACTTCGCGCCGTGGCTACAGCTACTTCTTCACCACGATCGGCGCCGAATACGCGGTGTTCTCCCACATCAACTTCAGCAGACCGCCATCGCCGGTCTTGTCCACGGCGATCGTGAATTGTTCCACCGGCGTATCGAGCGGCTGCTTCATCAGGTCGATCCGGGCCAAATCCTGTTTCTCATCGTGCTTCGTTCCCCATTGCCCCGTCTGCTTGTTGACGATCAATTTCGCGGCGCCTTCCTCTGGCCAGAGATACAAAGAATAACTGCCGGCCGGCACCGCCGTCCCGCCAATGGTGATCTCTTTGTCGGTCGTCAAAGTGGTGGCTTCGTTCGCCCCCATCCGCCAGACCTTGCCGAACGGAACGAGCCCGCCCCAGATCTTCCGCTTCTCACCGCTCTTCGGGTCCTTCGTATACGGCCGCCCGTAGACGATCGTGACTTTCGCTTCACCGACGCTGGCGTTCACCGTATCCTGCGGACTCACCCGCGGCTTATCCTGGCCGAGAAGCGGCGATGCCGACAAAACGAGAGCTGGAATAATTAAGAGCGTTGATCGAATCAATTTCATGCCGCCAGATTCGTCCCGTCCCGCGAGCGATGCAACTCAGTTGCGCTGCTTGCCGCGCCGAAGCGTAGCGAAGGCGGGTAGCCGCGCCGCTATGCTTGCCGCGCCGAAGCATAGTGAAGGCGGGTCGGCGCGTCTCTTCCGTTTCCCCAAATTTGGAGGGCAGGCGGTCGCCGCCGCGACCCTGCCGCGTTCCTGATTGGCAACCGCAGCGGTCGGCCTACAATTCGGACACGGCGACTTAGCGCCGTGGCTACAGCACGCCACCATGACAAAATTCATTCGCAGTTGCGGCTTCGCTCTCTGCTTTGGCGGGGCGCTCACCATCCTGATTAACGTCGTCATCTCGCCGTTTATGCCCGCGAATCAGGACGGCGCCGTCGTAATGTTAACGGACGTTTACCTGCTGCGGCAGTCAGCCTCGGGTGTGGCAGCGCTGCTATTGCTTGCCGGCAGCATCGGATTGCATCTCGCTCAGCGGCCCGCTTCAGGCTGGCTCGGCACAATCGCTTTCCTTTTCTCCTTCGTCGGTGGCTGCGCCTTGTTCGCCGTCGAATTTGTCGACGTTTTCGTCCTCCGGGCCGTCGCCCAGATCGCACCCGAAACCGTCGGACCGCTCGACAAATCGCCGCTCATGAACGTCGGCTTCGCCTCCGCCGCCTCCCTCTTCGCGTTGGGCTGGATCTTGTTATCCATCACAGTCTGGAAAACAAAAATCCTCCCCCGCCGCGCCGCCCAGGCGACCCTGGCCGGATTATTTCTGATTCCCATCCTTCAAGGCACCCTGGGATTGGTTGGAGCCATCGTCGCCAACCTTGTCTTCGGCGGCGGCTTGATCGGCCTCGGCTGGGCTCTGACGAAAACACCCACACGCGAGGAGAGTTTATAGAGCGCGCTCTGTAAACTCGGCTCTCGAACATCACATGTTCGCGAAAGGACGAATGGAGCCGCAGGTGCCGAGCGACACAGACCGAAGCCCGAGAGGGCAAGCATCCGACGGATGCGGGTTAATCCGCCGCGGCACGAACTTGACCGCTTTAAGCGGTCAAGTTTCGAACGGCTTTCGTTGATCATACTAACACAACCAATTTAGCAATTTCCCCTTGGATTTGGCGCTCCCGCTCGTCACTCGTCACTCGCCTGCCACGCCGTAGCCAGGCGCTCGCGACTCGGGTAGTGGTACAGTTTGAAGTACCACTACCGCGACTCAGCTGAGATTTCCTCGTTCCCAAACTCTGTTTGGGAACGCACTTGTCTTCGAAACTCCGTTTCGCGAGCCAGCGCAGCATTGCGCTTTTGCCGTGCTCTCGATACACTCCCGCCGTGAGTCTTGCTGAACTTAAGACTGCGATCGAACAACTCTCATTTGAAGAGCGGGCCGAACTTGCTGCGTGGCTCCATGGCTGGGAGGACGATGAGTGGGATGAGCAGATCAAACGGGACGTCGCTGCGGGCAAGTTCGACCGCATTCTGCGCGAAGTGGACGAGGACATTAGCGCCGGGCGCCTTCGTGAGATGCCGTGACGTCTCGGACGCACCGTCATTTCTGGACCCATTTCGATCGTTTGCTCCTCGTTCCCAAACTCTGTTTGGTAACGCACTTGTCTTCGAAACTCCGTTTCGCACCCCGCGGACAACGCAGTTGCCAAGACAATATCAAAAGATCCGTTTCATCCCACCGCTCCAGTTCAAGCCGTTGCTCGCCAACGTCTGGTCCGTGCGGATCGGCCCTTCTTACCGCGCCTTGGCCAGACGGGCCGGCGATCTGATCGTCTGGTTTTGGATCGGCACGCACGAAGAGTACAACAACCTTGTTCAACGGCTGCGCTGAAAGGTGCTGCCAATATCGCCTTCCGACTTCTGACCTCGGACTCTGACCTCTGAACCCTGAATCCTGAACACTCTCATCCGCTTCCACACCGCCCGGGCCAGCCCCACCGCCGGCTTGACACCGCGCTCGCCGAGATTCGCCGGGGACGCAAAACCAGCCATTGGATCTGGTACATCTTCCCGCAGATCGAAGGCCTCGGCCGTTCGTCAATTGCCCGCACCTACGCAATCCGCGATCTGGCCGAAGCCTGCGAGTACCTGTGCGACCCGGTGCTGCGCGCTCGCTACGAAGAAATCGCCGGCGCCGTCAGCGACCAGCTCACCGGCGGTGTCTCGCCCGAAGAGGTGATGGGTGGCCCCACCGACGCACTCAAGCTCGTCTCCAGCCTCACCCTTTTCCGCGCCGCCGCCCAAAGCCTTGCAGACGAAGATCCAGCATTTAACTCCTTTGCTCGACGCTGCAGTTCCATTCTTGAGCAAACCACCACTCGCGGCCACCCGCCGTGCACACGCACCGTTGCGCGGGTAACTGGCTAATCAGTTCCACGTGCCCTGCCGGGACTCACGGACCGAGCCCTTATGCCCACCCACGGCTGCCGGCATGTCATCGGAGCGGGTGACGACGAAGCAAAGCAGTGGAGGGGGGTTCGTTCTATAGCTTCGCGGGTGGCTTATCGGAGGACTTAGGAAGGCTTTCCTTGATTGCATCCAATAGCTTGCCGAGCAAATCTTTCGCTGCCGAGCTTCCAGTGTCGGCCTTCGCGATAAGTCCTGCAATCAAGTCCTTGATGATGCTGTCGGGAGCGCCCGGGACGTTTGAGAATGTGATGAGGTTGCTGATGGCCTCGGCCTTCAAATCGTCTGGTTTGACACCCGTTTGATGCGTTGCGGGAACGCTTGCCGTGGGTGCATTGTCTGGACAAGGCGAGTCCTTCCAGTTCCAAAATCTGTCGGGGTCGATTTTCTCACAGGTATCACACTGCCCCAATATTCCCTCGGTATACACGCCCTGCGTTGGCATCGTCACGAGTTTGGACACAGGAAGCACCGCTGGATCATCGACCAACTGACTTCCTGCTGCGGCAAAGACGAGGAAATCTCCGTAGACCGCGATCGGGTCGTTCTCGATCTGGCTGATCAAGCTAAACGGTTGACCGTCTTGGACGCAACAACTCCATCGCATAACGCGTTCATTAGGATCCTCATTGAGCCACAGAATGCTGTTGTAGTAGCGCTTATGGCAGTTGAAGTGACCGAGCAGTTTTTGGCTGCAACAGGAGGAGTCAATACACGGATTCAAACCTTCCGTAATAGGCGGAAGTTCGGCCTTTGCCTCCATACTCCATCCGTTCGTAACATTGGTCGTAGTATGCACTGAAGCAAGCGCTAACGGATTACTATAGCCGATGGCGTGGTAGGTCATCACTATGTCCGTCGCGAGAATTAAGCCGCTAAATATGTTGCCAGTAGTCTGAACAAGCGCAACGATGGAAGTCACCTCTTTGGGATCGACTTGCGCTGGCAGAGTGAACGTTTGCGTGTAGTTGTTCCCGGCTTGCCAGGAGACGGGTGTCCACGGCACAGTGATTGGCCCGTTAGCCGTGTTCAGGATGAGCTGGATTCGGGTTATACGGCGAGAACCCGGCGCTAGCTTGATGCTTAGTGTAATGGAATCCATTAACACGCTTTTACCCACCGGCTTCTTATCGCAGCAGAACAGCGCATCGGCTAACTCGTCGAAGCAACTGAGCAGACTCTTATCGAGCAGAGCGTCTCTCAAGAGTTCGGCATGGCAGTATGCTCGGCTGGCATCGAAGTCCACGTTGTCGCACTTTACGAGGATGACGTCACGCTCCCCCTTGTAGTCGGTTACGACCCGATAGCTCCTGTTGACCTGGTAATACGTCAGGGTGAGTGTGTGGCAATGGTTATGGTTGCGAACGGTTCGTGTCTGGTAAGTTTGGTGCTCGGTTGCGGTCGCTTGGAACACAACTGTGCTTCGTTTGCTGGCAACGAAGCTGGCAGCCTGTGTAATGTGCTCCGATAGCTGATTTGTTGCGTTCAGGGCGACATTCTGCGTTAAAGTCGATCGGGCGTAGCCGCCGCCGAGGGAGGTCGTGAGGTCGAGTTTCTTCAAAGGGATCGTGGCCTTCGCTGAACCGACAACGCCCCAAGAGGAGCTTTTGGCCGAGATGGAGCTTTGCATGGTCTCAACAATCAGCCTGTCGTGGGTCATTTCCTGTAAGGATTGCTGTTGAACCTCTGTTGCCTGCGTCTGCGAGGCCGTCTCACGGCGCGTCCAATCGGCGATGACGACATTGACCTGCTCGCATGGAGCGAGTGGGATTGTATTAAGTAGATCGCCGAGAGCAGTACCCGCGGGGTGCCAGGCAATCTCGTATTCGAGCATCTGGCCCCTTGCGATTTGAACCTTATCCCCACAATCCGTTGTCTCGAGATTACAGATGTCAGCTCGGATGACGAAGGCTTCAAATCGGCGCACGCCCATGCTCGTGGGCATCAGTTGTCTGCACAGACCGCGACCGAGCAAGAGCTGTGGAACGAGCCCAATTGAGCCGGGAGACACGCTCAGATCTCGAATATCGGGCGAGATGATCGAGGGTAGAGCCAAGTGTGGAGCGACCGTCGCGTAGGTAGATGCACTTAATTGAATGGTTTGTATGTCACTGCCTGCCAGCAATTCGGTGACGTCCAAGACTAGTGCGTCACCTTGGGTGGTTCCGTACCTGACTACCAGCTGCGAGTTGGCGATTACGATTGAACGATCAAATTTAAACGAGACATAGCCAAACTGATCCGTCTGCAAGCTGGCGAGGGTTTGGCGTTGGGTTGCCTGCGATGTCGTTTCTCCCTGAAAATCTGTGGCTCGCGAAGAACCCGCGAAGACGCTAACAAGAACACCGAAAACGGGCTTTCCGGTCTCTTTATCTACAAAAAAAAGGCGTATGGCTACAGAGTTGGGTTGCTTGGCGGGGGGTAGACGGCTGCCTGTGTCCGGCATGACTTTTCTCCGTTGGGGAACGTTGGGGAACAACGAGAGAAAGCGGATTTATCAGCCGGTTGTCAAGGTTTTTCCCTACATTGCAGAACCCGGCTCAAATTTTATGACAAAGGTTCCAACGGCGAGTGGGCGCCGAACAAGGAGACAATGGTCGGCTGTGCTACAACCATGAAGAAGTTCACATGATATAAACCAATAAATCCGTCGTTCTCGTTCTCGCCGCGCTGGATGAACTTTCGGGATGTGGCGAGGATGGAGGATTGAGAATAGAAGATGGCGGGGACGGATCTCGCCTCGCATCTCGAATCGCGCATCACGCATCACGCATCAGGCTTTCATTCCTCAAGACGCGAGCTTCCTCCTGTTCGTCGGTCTTCTGCCAGAACTCGGTGAACGTGCCGTCCTCTTTAGACGGTTTGATGCGGTCCATCAGATACGAGAGCCAGGCGGGCGGAGTCTTGGGATTGTACTGGGGGAGGATGAGGCTCATGTTGAGCATGGTCTTGAGGAAGATGAAGACGCCGAAGAAATGGCGATCGGCGCCGGTGAAGATGACCGCGGCCATGCCGCCAATAATGGTGAGTTGAATGACGATGACGCGGCCAAGATTTATCTCGCCCAGCCGCTCGATCCAGCGAAACGGGCGTGTTCGGAGCCAGATCAGGTCCATCAGGAAATCGGCGAGCTGAAACACCAGGATGCCGATCAGGCCGGCGAGAACACTCGTGCCATCGATCTTGGTTTCCGGGCTAAGGCTTTTTGAGAAGACGATGAAGCCGAACGCGGCCAGGAAAATTCCATGGGCGAAAGTGAAGACCAGCGCGGGAACAAGGAAGGCGCTGAGATAACTGGAGCTGCCGTGGCTGCCCTGTGGTTTGTGCTCGTGGCTTTTCGGCGCTTGATAATGCCAATGGCCCTGGCTCGGCCGAACGCGGCGATGCAGCAGAATCCGGATGCCGACGAGCAAGCTGCCGATCAGCGTCTCGAGCCAATAGACGACCAGGGTGGTGCCGGCGGACCATTCCGCAAAGAACCAGCCGGCGGCAGGAATGGCGTTGAGGCCGAGAGCGATGAGGACGGAGCGGACGCGCATTCGGGACTATTACCTCACACAAAAGACCGCGGAAGGGCGACTGAAGAAAACGTCCAACGCCCAACGCCCAACGCCCAACGTCCAACGTCCAACGTCCAACGTCCAACGCCCAACGCCCAACGTCCAACGTCGAATGCAGAGACGTGGTCCACCGCTGCGACCGTTTTGAAAAGATCTTCGCTAGGGCGAGTGATCAGCATCTCGCATTGCGTTTATCGGGTTATGCTCGGATCGAGCGCTTCGGCAAAAGCGAGATGGTTGCCGTCGGGGTCGGTGATCATCACGGTTTTGACCTGTGCGCCGGAGCTTGCTTCGCTCGTGTCGATGCCCATACCTTGCAGGTGGGTGATAACGCCCGCGATGTCGCTCACGGCGAGGGTGCACGAGCCGGCGCCGGCCCGCTCGGCCAATTCATAAACCTGGAGCCAGCCGCCCCGCTCGAATTTCCACTCGGCCACGGTCGGCATCGGGCTGGAATCGGCTGGCCGGCCGAAAAGCTTTCCGTACCAGGCCGAAGCCGCCTTCAGGTCCTTCACGGCGATACTGGCAATTGCATTGTCGATTTTCATTGAGCTTCATTTTTAACACAAAAATGCGCGATGCGGGATGCGGGTTGAATGCGAGATGCGTGTTCCATATCCCATATCCCATATCCGGTATCTCGCATCACTGATCACGGCGCCAATGGGCAGAAGGCGGAGATCATTCGCCACATCGAAGCGTTTCTTCGGGAGAGCCAAGAACAGGATCGCTAAGCGGCGCCCGGCCCTTTAGTTGTTGGGCATGGGCAAAAATTCCTGGTTCAACGTTTTCGCGAAGGCGGCGGCGCGTTTCAGTGGGCGTCCGATGACCTTCATCCTCGCGCTCCTGGTCATTGTGGTTTGGGCGGCGACCGGACCAATCTTCGGGTTCAGCGATACCTGGCAGCTGATCATTAACACCAGCACGACCATCATTACTTTCCTGATGGTGTTCCTGATCCAGAACACGCAGAACCGCGATAGCGAAGCGATCCAGATCAAGCTCGATGAACTTATCCGGGCGACCAAAGGCGCCCACACCGTTCTGCTCGATCTCGAAGAGCTCGACGACAAGCATCTGGCGACGATCAAGGAATGCTACGAGGAGATCGCGAAGAAATCGCGCGAAGCGCTAAAGCGCGGGAAGAAGGATACGGGCACGCCCTTCGTGCATATCGAGACGGCGTAGGAGCGGCTGTAGCCACGGTCCGGCGGCTGCCGGATCGCCGTGTCTCGGGGGAAAACGTCCAACGTCCAACATCCAACGTCCAACTTCGAATGGAAGAGGGCGACGACTGCCGTGTTGTGCGAGCACCATGAGCCGACATTGCCCGGCCTAACGTAAGCGTGGTACACTGGAGAGTGATGAAAAAACTCGGCGTGCTGGTCGTGGTGCTTTCGTTGCCGGTCCTGACCGCTCTTCCCGCAGGAGCAGCGGCGTATCAGACGGATAAGGGCACCAGAGGGTTTCTGTTGTACAATTTGATTTCCGGCGCCGAGTTTACTATTCCTCCGGAAGCGGCGCGCCAGAACCTCTCGGGCACTGGGTTTTTTCTGATGCGGCTGCGTCCGGATGGCGCGGTGGAATCGGTGACGATGAAGATGTCGTCGGGACACGCCGTGATCGACCAACACCTCATGCGTGTGCTCAAGACTTACCGTTTTAAGCCCGGCACCAAGCAGCCGATCCAGTGGTTGGTCGGTTTTATTCAGCCCGACACGGTGATCGTGAAGCTAAATCTGGTTAAAGAAAACGCCCCGCCATCCCGTCCGAAAAAAAAGTGATCGGCTGAGGGCGCGACGAGGGCTCAGCGAGCCGCGAAGACGGATCTCAGTTCGTCAATGGTGCGGAGATGATGGTCGTCGTGCTCGGCCACAAAGAAACAGAGGTCGACGACAGACATGGGCTGCCGCAGGCGAGGATGCAGCGCGGTGCGCGCGAGATCCGCGGGAGTCATCCGCGCGAGCCGGGCGACGATTCGGCCACGGACAGCGCTAAAGTCCGCGAGAATGTCCGAGATCGGGCGATCGTTATGAGCGGCCTCGTGCGTTTTGCGATTCTCGAGATCGGCCGCGTGCAGCTCCGTGGCGCCGGCGTCGTAGTCATCAAGCCGCAGGTCCCACAACGATTCGAGATCGAAAAGGTGACCGGCGTTTTCCTGGATGGACCACTTGCCTTCGCGCTTCCGGGTCAGGACCTCTGGCGGCAACCCGCGAACAGCATCGGCCAACTGCTCCGGCGTGAGCCGGAGCCGTTCCAGAAGTTCGGCAGCGGCATCCCCGCCGAGCCCGAGCTCAAACTTGCGATCGAACCAGCGTCCCTGTGTCATCCTAGAAGCAATAATTTAATTTAAGCGGTCAGGCGTCGCCAAGCTTCATCGGTTGCAAGATGCGTTGAAGCCTGGGCGTGTAATAGCGCAACGGGTCGAACGACAGAGCCACGGGTCCGACCCTTCCGACGATCTCCTGCCGCGGGATGGGGCCGATAAACCGGGAGTCAGCGCTGTTGTCCCGCGAATCACCCATCATGAAGTAATGACCAGGCGGCACGACCACAGGACCGAAGCTCCGCCACGCCAGACGGCCTGGCAGGGACATCACGTAATGATCGCCCTCTTCCAGGTGCTCGATGGCAATGATCGGGTTTGGGTCTTCAAAGACGTCGCGCAGGAACGGCGCTGAATCTCTCACGGAATATTGCTGTCGAATGCCGTTCAGGTAGAGCACGTCATCCCGCATTTCGACTCTGTCGCCGGGCAGGCCGATCACCCGCTTGACCAGGCGAGTTCCATCTTTCGGAGAATAGAATACAACCACATCACCGCGGAGGGGATCCCCCCAAGTGGAAAGATGCAGAGTAGTGAACGGGACCTTCAAGTCGTAGGCCAGCTTGTTCACCAAAACCAATTCACCCTCGAGGATTGATGGCTTCATCGATCCGGTGGGCACCCAATTCCAATCCGCGACCGCCGATTTTAACGGGGCAACGATCGCGAGGACCAGAACGAATGGCCGCATCCAGTCGCGCCAGATTTTGTTGGCAAATTGTTTCATAAGAGCTGGTGGCTGGCTCCAAGGATACCCTGCCTTGATCAATCCGCGAATCGCCAGCGTGGCTTCCGGAATTTCCTTGAGTCGGGCCGGCGTTTCCATCGATCCTCCAGCATGTTGCTTCGATTGTTTTGCTGCCTCGCGCTCCTGGGATTCGTCAGCAATGTGGCGGCAGCGGACGCGACGCCGGCAGCTCCGCCTTCTCCTCAGGCCAGCGGCACGCCCATGGAGTTCGATTCGTTTATTGTTGTCCTGCTCGTGCGTCCGCCGAATGCACCGGAACGTCCCAAAGCTGAGCTGGATCAACTGGGAGAAGGTCACATGGCCACGATCCGGCGGTTGGCCGACGAAGGGAAATTGCTGAAGGCGGGGCCGTTTGAAGATTTCTCGGGCCGGAACGTGCGCGGCATGTTCATCCTCAAGACCGACTCGGTCGACCAGGCGCGCGAATGGGTGGCCACCGATCCGCTGGTCAAGGCAGGGCGGCTCGCGCCGGAGTTTTTGAAATGGTTCGTGCTAAAGGGAAGCCTGAAGTAAGGAAAGGGACGCGTGACCGGTGACGAGTTGATCCCGCGAAAGGCTGACCCGGACGATCGGTGGACGTTTGTGCGGGACGTCATGGTCTTCCAGCTGAAGTTGCTCCTGGATAATGTGCGCGACCTGGTGCTGATGCCGGTTTCACTGGTAGCGGCGCTGATCGATCTCGTCTTTCGCGGGGAGCGGGAAGGCGCGCGATTTTACAATGTGCTCAGATGGGGCGCGCATAGCGAAGAGGTGATCAATGTTTACAGCGCGATCGAGCATCACGCGCCGGGCGATTTCAAGGTCCGCGCGGATTACACGGTCGATGGAGTGATTGCGCGACTGGAGGGCGTGCTGAAGCGCGAGGTGGAGAAAGGCGGCACGGCGGCGAGCGTGAAAGCCGCGATGGACAAAGCGATCAATCAGCTCCACGCCGAAACCGGCGCCAAACGCGAGCAAGCCCAGGAGATGGTCGCCCGCACAGCGGACGAGCTGCGCAAAAAATTCGAGAGCGGAGATCGCGGCGAATAGTGCTTCTGGAGCAGCCCCGAAAGCGTTCGGGGCTCGGTGCCGTAAGACATCGAGATACCGGTCTCACGTGGCCCACCCGCCTTCGTCTAGCTTCGGCGTGGCAGGCAGGGCGACGGCTACAGAAGAAGCTACGCGGCTGGTTTGGCGCGCTGCTCGGCCTGGTAATCGTTGACCACGAGGCAGGCGTGAATGACGCCGGGAATCCAGCCCAGCAAGGTGAGCAGGATGCTCAGGAAGAAGCTGAGGATGCGGCCGGTCATAAGGACCGCCACCGGCGGAAGGACGACGCAAAAGAAGTAGCGAAGGGCTTTCAAATTCTTCGGTCAGCGAGGGCCGGAGGTGCGCACAGCGGGATCGACTTTCTCCAAGGCTGGTCCGGTCTCCGATTCGCCCGTCTTCCGCAACTGTTCGCTGGTGTGAACTCTTTTTCTGGTTTGATCGGTCTCAGCAGTCGTTGTCGGCGTGGTCGTCGTATCGGTCGCACAACCCAAAACCACGAGCGCGACGAGAGCGAGGAGGCAGGAACCGAAATAGCGCGTTTTCATCATTGAGTAATACGTGTCCGCGAAACGTTTCGGTCGGCTTTTCCAGTTCTCCATCCGCGTCATCCGCGTAATCCGCGGTCTCGATTGGTTTTTCTTCCCCGCGGATTACGCGGAGAGCACGGAGAAGAGGTGGACGGCAAGCGAAGAAAAAACATCCGGCATCCCGACTTATTCCGTATTGCATGAAATGACACAAAAACTTAGCGCTTTCACTTTCCTCGCACTTGCCGCCGTCCTGATCGCCGGATGCGCTTCCACCACCGAAACCACCACCACGACCCGCACGCGAGAGCAAAGCTCGATGTACGCGCGCTAAGCGGGAAGCCGGCTCCGTCAGTCGCCGCAGCTAGTCTTCGTCAGGCTCGAATTCAACGTCGGCGACGATCCATTTCGGTGGCGTTGTGTCGTAACTCTGTTGGTGCATCGGAATAAAAAGGTGCGCCTGGCCGCTCACGGTTTTGAGATGCCAGAGGAGCGACTTGGCATCAGGAGGCGTGCTGTAGGGGGGCGCGGCCGCGAAGCTGATTTCCAGGAAAATGCCGCGTTTCCCTTTCGGGGTTAGCACCACCTTGCCGGTGAACGGCGTAGCGGGCGGGACCTCGTCTCCGTACTCGTAGGTCACAAACGTCCCGGTGGCGGTCTTTCCCTTCACCTCCAGCGTAACGATGGTCTCGTTCTTCAGCCCGCCATTCCGGTAGGTGGTCGGTTCCGCGAAAACATTCGCGCTAGCGAACACTAGCGCGCAGATCGCCAACCTGGTCATCCAACCTCCTGAGCTTTCGGTCCGTTTCATTTTCATGCGCTGCGATCAGCGGAGAATTTGCTCCGCCAGGCGAAATAAACCGGAATGCCGGTCAACACCAGCAGGTATCCGATTCCCGAAGTCGTCGGAGCGAGATACGCCAGATCGACGATCATAAACGCGGCGAGGAAGGCGGAGACGATCGGGACAACGGGATACCCCCAGGTCCGGTAAGGGCGTTCCGCATCTGGTCTCTTTCGGCGGAGGACGATGACCGCGACGACGAGCAGGATGTAGAAAACCATGTCGGCGGAGACGATGTATTCGAGCAGTTGCGTGTAGACGTTGCCGTAAGTGACGGCGCCCGTCGCGGGGTCGGTGATGACCGTGCGCGGCAAGGTCAGAAAAGCCGCCCAGATGCCCTGCGCGGCGAGCGCGGCGGCGGGGACGTTCTTGCGGTTAATAATGGCGATGCGGCGAAAGAACAGGCCGTCCCGCGCCATGGCGTAGTAAACGCGCGCGCCGGCGAGAATGAGGCCGTTGTTGCAGCCAAAGGTGGAAATCATGATCGCGGCCGCCATGGCGAGCGCGCCCGGTTTGCCGAAGATGGAATTCATCACGGCAACGGCGACGCGGTTTTGCGGAGCACGCTGGATTTCGGAAAACGGCAGGACGGCGACGTAAGCGAGATTGGCCAGGACGTAGAGGACGACGACCAGCGCGCAGCCCGCCAGCAACGCGCGCGCGAGGTTGCGGCCGGGGTTGCGCACTTCGCTGCCGATGAAGGTGACATTCGTCCAGGCTGTTTGCGCGAAGATCGGGCCGACCATGGCCTTGCCAAAAAGCAGGAGGAGCGCGAACCCGCCGACGGCCGTCAACCCAGGCTGCGCCGTCTGCGGGCTCCAGCCGTTCTTCCACGAGTCCCACCAATCCGAAGCGAGCCCGGCGCTCTCCGGCTTCCAGCCTAACGACAGACCGATGACGATGAGCGCGAGAAGCGCGGCAGTCTTCGCGAAGGTGAATGTGTTCTGGACGAACCTGCCGGTCTCGAGTCCGCGCGTGTTGGTCCAGGTGAGAAGTAGAATCAGCGCGACGGCGACGAGTTGCTCCGTGGAAAGGCTGATCGCGTAGCCACCGAAGAGCTGGATTGGGCTGACCAGATAATGGTCGGCGGCGACGGCGGGCGCGAAGACGCCGGTGAACTTGGCAAAGGCAATCGCGACGGCGGCGATCGTGCCCGTTTGGATCACCAGAAAAAGCGTCCAGCCAAAAAGGAAACCGAGCGAAGGCCCGTAGGCTTCGCGGAGGAAAACATAAACGCCGCCGGCCCGCGGCATCATTGCCGCCAGCTCCGAGCAACAGAGCGCGCCGGTGATTGTCATCAGGCCCGCCACGGCCCAGGCGAGAATCAACCATCCAGGTGCGCCAGTCAGCCGCGCGGATTCCGCGGACGTGATGAAGATGCCCGACCCAATCATCGAGCCGACCACGATCATGGTCGCATCGAGCGGACCGAGGCGGCGCTCGAGAGTGCCGCCAGTCTTCTGCGCGTCGTTTCCGTTCGAGGGCGGTGTCACCGGTTTTAGAATTCTTAACCGCGGATAACACGGATGAAGACGAATGCAGACAAGCCTAAAGATTGATTCATCGGCCTCTCTCCATCCGCGTAATCCGCGTAATCCGCGGTTTCCAAATGCTTCATCATGGCGCGGGCTCGGCCGCGGCGATCATTACCTCCTCCTGCTCGAGTCGTTCGCGCAGCTTCCGCACAAACATCACGGCCTGCGGGTTGTCGCCATGCACGCAAACGGTGGTCGCCGTTATCGCGACGTCGGTGCCGTCCACCGCGCGCACCATGCCTTCATCCAGCATGCGAATAATCCGCTCCGCTGCTTCGCGCGGATCGTGGACAAACGCGTCGGGCCGCGATCTCGGCACGAGCGAGCCGTCCGCCAGATAATTGCGGTCGGCGAAAACTTCCGAGGCGGTCTGCAAACCGAGCTCCGTGGCCGCGTAATCCAGCTCGCTCTCGGACGGCGCGAAGAGAATCAGCTTCGGATCGATTGCGAAAACGGCGTTCGCGACCACCTCGGCGAGCGAACGGTCGCGCGCCGCCATATTATAGAGGGCGCCGTGCGCTTTGACGTGATTCATCCGTCCGCCCGCCGCGCGCGCGAGAGCCTGGAAACCGCCGACCTGGTAGGCGACGGACGCGTAAACTTCCGCCAGTGGCAGCGTCATTTCCGTGCGGCCGAAGTTCTCCCGATCCGGAAAACTGGGATGCGCGCCAAGCGCCACGCCTCGTTCCAGCGCCGCCTGGATGGTGGCGAAAATCGAGGCTGGATCGCCCGCGTGGAATCCGCAGGCGATGTTGGCCGAGCTGACGAGATCGAGGATTTCGTTGTCGTGCCCGGCGCCTTCGCCGAGATCGGAATTGAGATCGATGACGGGATTCACGAGAGATGCAGGCTCAGGCCGACGCGGAACCGCGCAAAATCTTCTTCGCGTTCCCGCAGAAGTCTCTGGGCTTCCATAAGAGAAACCTCGTGAAAACGCACCTGGTGGCCCGGCCAGAGTTGCGCGGCAATCGGAAGATCGGCGGTGATCACGTGCGCGATTTTCGGATAGCCGCCGATGGTTTGGCAATCACCGAGGAGGAGAATGGGCTCGCCATTGGGGGGAACCTGAAGCGTGCCCGGCGCGACCGCTTCGGAAAGAAGATCAGTTGTGCGCATGCGATCGAGCGGCGGCCCGTCGAGGCGTGCCCCCATCCGGTCAGAGGCGGGAGTCACGGCGAATGATCTCATGACGAGTGAGGTGTGAGCGCGCGACAGGAAACGGTTCCAGTCCGTTCCGCGCACGAAGCGGAGCGCGGCGGGCGCGCGTCCTGGTGTGGCCCAGGGGGCAGGCGCTTTCCATTCGGAAACGGTGCGTTTTCTTGCAGGAAGCTTTTTCGCGCGGCCCAAGGGAAGCGCATCGCCGGCCCGAAGGGCGCGTCCCTGATAACCTCCGAAGTTTCCGCGCAGATCAGTGGACCGGCTGCCAAGAACCGGTGGGACATCGATGCCGCCCGAAATCGCCAGCCAGGCACGCGCCCCGGTTTGGGGCGCGGTCATGGTTAGCTCGTCATCCTTCGCGACAAGACCGGCGTGGCCGGCAGGGAGATTCTTGTCCCCAAGCCGGACCGTGAAGGCGCCCCCGCACCACGCGACCAGGCGCGCATCCTCGAAGCGCAATTGCAGTTTACCCAAAGTCACCTCGAGACCGGCGACCTCATTCCGGTTGCCGACCAAAGCGTTCGCCACCCGCATCGCTTGGGTATCGAGCGCGCCACCGACAGAAACGCCCGATTGCCGGAAACCAGGGCGACCCAGGTCCTGCACCGAGGTCAGAAAACCGGCCGAACGAACCAGCGCTTTCATGCGGACGACCGTTCGAATTCTTCCCTCGAAATCCGGCGGAAACGGACGCGATCGCCGGCCTGAAAAAGCGAAGGCGGTTCGCGTTTCACTTCAAACAATGACAACGAAGTGCGCCCGATAATATTCCAACCGCCGGGAGATTTTCGCGGATAGATGCCGGTCTGCGTTCCACCGATCGCGACCGCGCCGGCCGGAATTTCTTTGCGTGGCGAAGCGCGCCGCGGCGTCGCGAGCTCCGTGGGCAATCCGCTGAGATACGGAAAGCCGGGCGTGAAACCGACGCAGTTCACGCGATAGATCACGGCTGAGTGCCGCCGCACGACCTCCTGTGCGGACAAGCCCGCATGCCACGCGACCTCGCGGAGATCGGGGGCGAATTCGTCCTCGTAACAGACAGGCACTTCGATCGTCGAGCGGGTGACGGCGCGCGGTTCGGCTGGCTCCGTGTTTTGCAGGACGCGTTCGATTTCCGCTTTGACTACGTCGAAGCGGGTCAGCCCCGGATCAAAAAAAACACCGATCGTGGTGTAAGCCGGCGCCAGTTCGATCACGCCCGGGATGGCGGCCGCTTCCAGTCGGCCAAATGTTCCCAGAACCGCGTCTACCGAGCGGTCGGATTCCAGCCCATAATTTTCGACGACCCGGACAAGCAGGGCTGAATCTCCGAGAGGTTCGATTCGCATGCGCGCCTTTAACGCTCGCAGCTACCGCTGCTGCGGCGAGACCGCGTCCGAGACATCCTTCACGGACTCCTTGATCTCTTCCACCTTTGGATGCACATCCCGGATCAAATCGTGCTCAACCTTTGAGAGCTTCTCGATCCGTTTTGCCACCTCACTAAGCTCCTTCAGCATGGTTTCCTGCCGCGTAGAAAGCCGGTGCATCCACCAAAAGCAGACCACCCAGCAGGCGGTCCCGACCCAGGCGAGGAGCATCGCGACCCTTTGCACATCGAAAGCCATGTTCATTCCATGAAGGTTGATTTGAAATATCGTCTCATCGCGATAATAGGCAGGTGATTATCGCCGGAGTTTGGCTGAAGCCTGGCATTATCGGCAACCCTATTTCCCATGTCTGAACAACTGACCGTCTGCCTGATCGCGGTAGCGATCAACCTGGCCGCGATGCTCGTGATTTACTCGATCATGGCCCATCAGCTCACGCGGATCGCGTGGCGCGGCCGCGGGACTCTCAGCGTCGTCCTGATCATCGTCGCGGCGCAGCTTTTCTGGATCGCTCCGGCGTTCCTGATTGTTGGTGCGCGCGACCCTGACAACGCCAGCTCCTATGCTTTGTGGTTCGGGAACTGGCTGGTTTGCGGCTTCGCTATTGTGCTTTTGGGGCGGACCGCGAAAGGGATTCCGCGGCGGCTGGACGATTCCGCGCGGCTGGATGGTCTCGGCTCATTCGGCACGTTGCGCCGCGTCGTCTTACCATTTGTCGGGCGCGATTTGGGATTGCTCGCGCTCTTCACGGTGATGGCGACATTGCTCCCGTTCTGGGCCTTCATTAATCTTCCGGAGGCCGATAGATCCATCGTCCTTTTCCAACGATTTTTCAGTTTCCAGGGACGCATCGTTATGATGGCGGCCGGTTCGTTCATCGGCGCGTTGCTGTTGATCGCGGTCTTGTTTTTCGTCAGAGGCCGGCCGCCGTCTTCGCAAATGTCGTCCAAGGAGACGGCGGAACCTCCGCCACCCCTTGCCAGGGGTTAGGGGCCGTGGGGTGAATTCCGTTACCCCGAGTTTCGCTTCGCTTCACTCGGGGCTTTAATCCGTCGCGCCTCCGGCGCTTCAGCGGAAGCACCGTCTGACGCGCCATAACCTTTGCTTTATCCTCCTCAACCGCGACCCGTGCTTTCGCATGAGATAGCGCCGGAGGCGCGAAGGAGTGCAGCCCGGAGTGGGGAGTATCGAGCTCCGCTTTAGATGCGGTGCATCTACCCGTGTTTTCGGATGAGATAGCGCCGGAGGCGCGGAGGATTGAAGCCCGGAGTGGAGCGTAGCGGAACTCCGGGTAATCAATCGAAAAACGAACGAGCCCCTGGCAGGGGGCGACGGAAACCGCGGGCGTTCTCCGCGTTATTTCGCGCGGCGCGCTTCGATTTCCATATCGATGGCAACATCTTCGGCGATCATGGAGACCGTCTCGGCGCTCTTGCTGAAAACCAATCCAAACTGGCTTCGTTTGAGCGGCGCCGTGGTCGCACGCCAGCGGCTCGTCGGATTTTGCCCCAACCCTTCCGGGTCTGAAAGAAGCTGAACCTGCAACGTGATTGCGCGGGTCACGCCGTGCATCGTGAGTTCGCCGGCGATTTCGCCGGTCTTCGCGCCGGTTTGTTTCACCCGCCGGCTCCTGAACGTAATCTCGGGATATCTGGCTACGTCGAAAAGTTCCCCGCGCAGATGATCGTCCCGTTTCGCGATCCCGGTGTCGATGCTCGCCGCATCGATTGTCACCGTGACCGTCGATTGTTCGGGATGTTCCCGGTCTACCTCGATCGTCCCTTTGAATTTCGAGAAGTGCCCTTTTGCCGTTCCGAGCATGTGCCGGACTTTGAAAGCGATCGTCGAATGCGCGGAATCGATCTTGAAGGTGTCGTTCGCCTGCGCGGTCGCGCAGATGCAGAGCACCGCGACGGAGAGGATGAGACGAAACGGTTTCATCAGTCGAAGCCTATCTAGTTACCCGCGACGGACCAAGACGGAGTTGGTAACGGGCGCGTTACTTCTCTTTAGTTGGAGGCGGCCTGCCCTCAGGCCGTTGGGAGTGGCCGCGCGGTTCGCCTCCGGCACGAGGGCGTGCCGGCTCCAATGCTTGAGATCGCGCGAGCGTTTTCCATAGATCGGTGCGCGACGAAGGGAGGCGGCCGAAAAGATTGGCCAGCGCCAAAGCGGGATTGCTCTTGAGCATTTTGGTGTCGTGCACGCCGGCGATACGCGCCAGCTCCGTCTCGAAATGGAGCACCGCGCGCAGGTCGGGATCGTTTGCGCTCAAGTAGGCGAACGCGCGCCGCAGGAGCGAGAACAGCTCAGGCTCATGATGGTCGGACTCGGTGCAGAGCTCGATCAGCTCAACGAAATACGAAGCAGCCTGGGTCCGGCGGAAATTCTCGCGAATGCCGCCGAAGGGATTTTTCAGGACCACTTCGGTAAGCGTATGCAGGTTCGATTTCCGGCTTCGCGCAATTTGGATTTCGGCTTCGAAGAACAAATCGAGCTTGCCCGCGAAAGGGCTTTTGGCACGCCGGGCGCCGCGCGCCGCCGTCTGGATACAGCCTAACGATTCCGTGCACCACGAGATGATAAGGCTCGTGTCGCTGAGCTTCCGCTTGCGCAGCAGAAGGGCGGTTGTGCTTTCCATGCGGCAAGATAACGCTGGATCGTTTGACCAGCTACCTCCCGCGCGCAGCCTTAAGGTTTTGTCTTGAATCCGAGCGACGCTGTGTCTTACGCTCCCCGAACCGCATTTTCCCCATGCCTAACGAAGCCCCGGAGAAGACCGATTCATCCAGGAACAGAATCTATTCTCTCGATTCTTTCGCGACGCGTTTTATACCGCCGGCTGCGATTGCCCTGGCGTGGTGGCTATCGGGGATCGATCTGATTGAACCGTCTGAGCGCGGAAAAGATTGGAAAATCCTCGGGGTCGCCGTCGCAGTTTTCTGGCTGGCCGCTTGCGGCTCGCGTTTGGTGGCACTCCGGCCGAGGCAAGCGACTTTGGTTACGGGCGGGTCTTGTTGTGGTCGGGTTCTTGTCCGGGGCGCTTGCTTCCACATGCGGTTATTACGTGGGTCACGTTTTCTACGGTGCGACCCATGCGCTGTTCATAGCTTCTCTCGGCCTGCTCATCTTTATCGCCATGACCCGGCAAGAGAAGAATCAAACTCCGGATAAATCAAAGGGCGCCGCTGAGATCGTGCCGCCCATGAACTCGAGCGAGTCTTAAGACGTTGAAACAAAATCGTAGGAGGTCATGACCATGAATCAATCAACCCTTCAGATCCAACGAACCTTCGTTTGCGCGGCCATCCTGCTAGCCGCTTCCCTGGGGATCGTGAGCGCCCAAACGCCCACACCTCCCGCCACCCCGCCACCTACCCAGTCGCCGACGGCAACGCCGAGGGCGACCGCCACGCCAACTGCGACCGCGACCGCGACCGTGTCGCCAGCCTCGACCACAGCAACAACTCCCACTCCCCCACCGCCAGAGATTCGGCTGGTTTCACCGAAGGTCACCTATCCGGACAAAAGCGAGAAACACTACAAGCTCTCCGTGATCGGAAGCAGCCTCGGTAAGAAAGAAAACAAGGACAATATATTGTTGTTCCTGGATGACAACATTGTTCAGCCTTTCGAGTGGCTCAAAGACCCGAACGCCACGAAGGACCTTAAAAAGGCATACGGGTGGGTTCAACGCGACGATAGGCAACTGGATTTCTGGCTGCCGTGGCCAAAGCACAGCGGCGTATTCAAACTCAAGGTTAGCGTCGAGGACAGGATCTCAGAGGCCTCTTCCGACGTCATTGTCTCGAAAATCGAATCGAAATGGAAGGCTGCCTGGATCACGGCGCTTATAACCCTCGTCCTGCTGGCTTTCCCGCTTATCCTCGTTTCGCGCGCCACCGCCAAGACCTACACGGTCGACGAAAAACCCTACAGCGTCCTGGCAGCATTCTTTATCGACAAGGAGACGGACACTTACAGCCTGGCGAAGTTCCAGTTCTACATCTGGACCGCGGTCGCAATCTTTGGCTACGTGTATCTGGCCCTGGTAGAGAGTCTCGTGCAGGGCAAGGCGGTCTTTCCGGAAATCCCGGAAAACCTGCCCGGGATCATTTTGATCAGCGCCGCGACGGGAGTGCTCGCCAGTGGCATCACCACTGTCCGGGGCCCCAAAGGCTCCGGGGAAATTCATCCCAGTCTTGGTGATTTCATTACAGCGGGTGGAGCGGTCGTCGCGGAGCGCTTCCAGTTCTTTGTCTGGACTATCCTAGGGGCAGTGACCTTCTTGTTTTTCACCATCTCCAGCGATCCGGCCACGCTCCACGATTTGCCCCGGATTCCGGAGAGCTTTCTGCAAATAATGGGGATCAGCTCTCTGGGTTATCTCAGCGGAAAGCTCGCTCGAAAACCGGGCGCCGTTATCGATGAGATTCAGGTGGTGGCGCCGGTTGCCGGGATAGCGGCGACGTCCCTCACCTTGACTATCTCAGGGCAAAAATTTTCGGCTGACGCTGGTTTGCGGATCGAGGACCAGGATATTCCGGTTAAGAAACCAAATGATCCTGCCGTTCCTCCTCCCGCTCCCGCTCCTGCCGTTCCCGCTCCTGCTCCTGCGCCTGCGCCTGCGCCCGCTGCTGCTACTGCTGCCGCAGCTCCCATTGCGACGCTCATACAGCCCATGATCAAGGACGAACAGGGAGAATTTTATAAGACGCTGACCTTCGAAATAATGAATCCCCTTCCAAACTGGAAAACACCCGGCAAACACAAAGTGACGATCGTCAACGCCGACGGAAAGGCTGCGACCTGGGATTATAAAATCTAGTTCGCCGCGCGCACACGAATTGGTGGATCGCGCCTCAATTCCAGTTCTTGGTTTTTGGCCAAAGCGCCTGCAAGGTCGTGTTCAAATCGCGGCAGAGTAAAATCTCGAAATGCTCGTCACGCCGTGAATAGGAATGGAAACTGCGGCCAACGGCATCCAGCCGCGCGAAATGTTCGCGATCGCCGGAGCCATCGCTGCCGAGCACGATCACACTTTCGCCCGTGTAATCGCGCGGCCCCCAAAGCCAGTAGCTTTGATGATTGCTGATCGCTTTCGGCAATCCGTATTTCTCCCCGAAGAAATCGATCGCGCCTGCCTGGCCGTAACTGTTGGCGAAGATCGCGGTGGCGGCGCGTTGCTCGGGCGGGAGCTCGTGGTAAACGCGCGCGACCTCCCGCACCATTTCCTCCCAACCAAACTCATCGGCGAAATGCTGCGGCAACGGACCAGTCGGCTGGTTCTCGGCCTTGGGCGGCTCGAGCCCGATGGCCTTTTGATAACCAATGTAAGTCTCGGGAGGCAGGACCGGCGCGACCGTTGGCGCGAGAAAACAAGTCGCCGCGACGATCAAGCCGACGTAAAGACCGCGGCTCCACTCCGCCCGTTCACGAGTGATCCTCTCGAACCCAATCGCGCCCGCGGCAAAGAGCATCGGATAGGCGGCCGAGAGGTAGTAATTTTTCCCCTTCAAGACGATGAACGCCGCCAGGAGCAGCGCGAAAACCCAACCGAGAATGCGATAGCGGTTTCCGTCCCGATTCAGAAAAAGCCAACCTAAACCGCCAACCCAAAGCGGAAAGAGCATCGGATTCATGAGCATCGCCTGGTCGGTGATGAACGCGATGGGCCCGCGGACCACGTCGCGGCCGGTGCCACGGATGTTGTGCATCAATTCCAGGAACGGAAAATCGTGGCGCATAAGCCAGATCAGGTTCGGCAGAAAAATCAGGAGCGCGCAAAAAGCGCCAATCCAGATCCGGGAGTTCGAGAGAAAACGGCGCTGCGGCGCCAGGAGCAAGGCGACGAACACGGCGACGGCGAAAAAGCCCGTCGTGTATTTGTTTTCCATCCCGAGCCCGACCAGCACTCCAAACCAAATCCAGTAGCGCGGCTCGCCCTGGTTGATCGCGCGCACGATGCACCAGGCGCACGCGACCCAGATGAGCGGCTCGAAGGCGTTCATCGTCAGCCAATGATGGAGCAGCAGGTAAATGGGCGCGGCGATGACCGCCAGGGCCGCGAGCGCCTGGGCGAAAACACCGCCGCCCATTTCGCGAGTCAGCTTTCCGGTAAGCCAAACCGTGGCGGCGCCGGCGAGCGCAGGCAGCAGGCGCAAACCGAGAAGCGATTCGCCGAAAAGATGCCGCGCGATCCAGGCGATGAGGGCGATCAGCGGAGGTTGATCGACGTAACCGAAGTCGAGATGCTCGGCGCACGCGAGGTAATACAATTCGTCGCGAAAAATTCCGTAGCGGCCGGCGGTGATAAGATGGAAAACGAGTTTCGCGGCCGCCAGCAAGAGCACGATGGCGGGGCCGGAGAGGAGCCCGTGCGGAACTGGCGGGCTGGCCCGTGTGAGGTGAATCGCCCTTTCCATGGAAATGCTGTGCGCCGGAAACGCGGCCCCACTTCAGTCGCCGCTCTTGCGGATTGCCGTCACGGGATGCCGAACTATTTGAGCCGGTTTGCCGGAACTGGCGTCGGTTGTCAATGACACGCGCCTCCGGGCACTCCGAGAGCCCTCAAACGGCGTTGGGGCTTGCTCTGCAAATACTAAAAATATACAAGTGTTCCGTGAAAAAAGTTTCCCTCCGGAGCTCGAGCGCTCGCCGAGCAATGCCAGGGCGGACATCATCACCGGCAAAGAAGGTGACGGTGAAGAAACGCGCTGCGCGAGCAAAGCCAGCGCGCCCCCGCGTGAGAGCCGCTCTCAGCGAATCCATAACAACCGCTCTGGACGGTTTCAATCCAAACGCGAATGAAGCTGTCTGGGCAGTCGCGCGTCAACCCGACGGCAAAATTCTACTCGGAGGCAGTTTTACATCGCTTTCTCCTAATGACGGCGCACCCATCACGCGAAAATATGTGGCCCGGTTGAATCCGGACGGCAGCCTCGACGGCGGATTCGAGTCAAATCCGAACGACATTGTGAGGTCCATCGCGCTTCAACCAGATGGAAAAATTTTGATAGGCGGGTATTTCATCGGAGTCGGTGGACTCGCGCGCCGGTATATCGCCCGGCTGAATCCGGACGGCAGCGTGGACACGAGCTTCAACGCGAATATCATTTGGAACCCAACCGCGACCCATTATGTCGCTTCAATCGTCGTCCAGGGGGACGGCAAGATTTTGGTGGGCGGCTATTTCTACTCCGTCGGGGGAGAGCTGCGTCCGCACTTCGCCCGGCTGAATCCGGACGGGACATTAGACATTGCCTTCAAGCCAGACTCGAACAATCCTGTTCTTTCAGTCGCGGTCCAGGCGGACGGCAAAATCCTGGCCGGCGGCTATTTTACCAGCATGGGTGGACAGGGACGCAAGCACCTGGCCCGGATCGATGCGACGACAGGTCTGGCAGATGCGTTCGATCCGAACCCGGAAAATGCGGTCAGGGCAATCGCCCTGCAGGCGGATGGCAACATTCTCGTGGGGGGCGAGTTCACGAGCATCGGCGGACAAGCGCGCAACTACATCGCCCGGCTAAGCCCCCAGACCGGACTCGCCGATTCATTCAATCCGAACGCCAGTTTGTATGTCGATACGATCGCCGTGCAGCCGGACGGCAAGATTTTGACCGGTGGCCATTTTAGAGGCCGGCAAGGCATCGGCGGGCAAACGCGCTACTACATCGCCCGGCTCGATCCCGCTACCGGATTGGCCGATTCGTTCGATCCAAACGCGGATTCGTATGTTTATTCGATCGTAGTGCAGGCCGACGGAAGAATCTTAACCGGTGGTTTTTTCCAGGGGATCGGCGGAAAAACGCGCAACCGCATCGCTCGCTTGGAGAATGACGGCAGCCTTGATCAGACGTTGCAGAATCTGGCCATCGACGGTGACGCGTTTCTTCTCGGAGTGTTCGCCGCGGCCGTTCAGCCGGACGGCAAGATTTTGATTGGTGGGAATTTCGCCAGCGTCCTCGGCGTGGGACGCAACAACATCGCTCGATTGAATCCGGACGGGACGCTCGATTTGGCTTTTAATTCTAACGCGAACGACCAGGTCTTTTCGATCGCGGTGCAGGCGGACGGCAAAATTCTGGTGGGAGGACAGTTTACCAGCATCGGCGGACAAACCCGCAACGGCATCGCTCGGCTCGACCCGATCACAGGCTCGCCTGATTCCTTCAATCCGAACGCGAACCAGACTGTCTGGGTTATGGCAACGCAGGCGGACGGGAAGATTCTCGTCAGCGGCGGGTTCACCAACATCGGCGGACAAACCCGCAATGGGTTCGCCCGGCTCGATCCCACAACGGGATTGGCCGATTCGTTCGATCCGAACCCCAGCAGTAACTCCTCGGACGCAATCGCGGTGCAGGCGGACGGCAAAATCCTTGTGGGTGGCCCTTTCACCGCTATCGGCGGACAAACGCGCAACTATATCGCCCGACTCGATCCCAATACCGGATTGGCCGATGCATACGCGCCGAATGCCGACAACACCGTTGCGGCCATCGCGATTCAAGGGGAGGGCAAGATTGTCGTGGCCGGCGAATTCAGCAGCATAGGTGGACAGACGCGCAACTCCATGGCCCGGCTCGATGCCAGCACCGGATTGGCCGATTCATTCAACCCGGCACCGGACAATGCCCCCTTTTCAATTGCCGTGCAGGCAGACGGAAGGATCATCGCGGCCGGCTGGTTCGAAACCATTGGCGGACAACCCAGGAATTTTTTCGCCCGCCTCGATGGCGCGACTGGCTTGGCGGATTCGTTCGACCCGAGCGCGAACGGCCTTGTCATTTGCACCGCGTTGCAGACGGACGGCAAGATTTTAGCCGGAGGCTTTTTTATCAACATTGGCGGAGAGCCCCGAATGTTCTTCGCTCGTTTAACCAACGACACCGCTGCGCTCCAAAACCTGGCAGTGACGCAAAGCACCATCACCTGGACGCGAGGCGGCTCCAGTCCGCAATTCAACCGCGCAGCCTTTGAATATTCAACCGACAATCTGAATTACACTCCTTTAGGGAGCGGCATGCTGGCCGGCGGCGACTGGACTCTCACAGGCTTGAACCTGTCAACCGGACAGAATCTCTACATTCGTGCGCGCGGCTATTACGGGAGCGGCATGTATGGCGGCTCCCAGAGCATCGCCGAATCGGTGCGGAAGGTTTTTCTGCCTAACCCCCAACGACGAACGAAAGCCAGCCGGAAGCGACGTTAAGTCCGAGCCTCGGAAAGGGGTCGACTGGTGGAACCTCAGCGATTGCCGATGTGGATGGCGCGCTTCTCCACGCTCAGCGCGGCTTCTTTCACCGCTTCGCTCAAGGTCGGGTGGGCGTGCACGGTGCGGCCGAGATCTTCGGAGCTTCCGCCGAATTCCATCACCGCAACGGTTTCCGCGATCAACTCCGACGCGGCATGGGAAAGAATATGCGCGCCGAGAATGCGATCGGTTTTCGCGTCGGCGACAAACTTCACGATGCCTTCGTAATCTTCGTTGGCCACGGCGCGGCCATTGGCGCGGAATGGAAATTTGCCGACGCGCACATCCATTCCCTTTTCTTTCGCCATGTCTTCGGTGAGGCCGGCGCCGGCCAGCTCCGGGTTCGTGTAAATGATCCCGGGGATCACTTCGTAATTCACGTGGCCCGCTTTGCCCGCGATCATTTCCACGCAGGCGATCCCTTCTTCCTCCGCCTTGTGTGCCAGCATTGGGCCCGCAATGACGTCGCCAATGGCGTATATGCCTTCGACATTCGTTCGAAAATGCTCGTCCACTTTGATGCGGCCCCGGTCATCAAGCGCAATACCGAGCTTTTCTCCGAACACTCCCCTGGCGAAAGCGCGGCGCCCGACTGAGACGAGGACTTTGTCGGCTTCGAAGGTGAGTTTCTCTTCGCCCTTCGTGGCGGTCGCGACGGCCCGGCCTTTCTCGACCTTGACCGAGCCGACTTTGGTTTCGAGATGGAACGCCATGCCCTGGGCGGTAAGCGATTTTTGGAGCATGTTGGCCAGCTCGAGATCGAATCCGAGCGCGATGCGCGGCAGGAATTCGAGGACGATGACTTGCGAGCCGAGCCGGCTCCAGACCGAGCCGAGCTCGAGACCGATCGCGCCACCGCCGATGACGAGGAGCTTTTCCGGCGCTTTCTCGAAGGTGAGCGCTTCGGTGCTGCTCACGATCACGTCGCCATCGAACTTCATGTTGGCGAGTTCCACTGGCACGCTGCCCGTAGCGATGACGATATTCGTCGCCTCGATCTCCTGCGTGTCGCCCTGGTCCGGTTTGATGGTCACGCGGCCAGGGGTCGTCACTGTCCCGAGACCCTGGAACGTCGTGACCTTGTTCCCCTTCATCAGCATCTTCACGCCGCTGTTCATGGTCTTCACGACCTTGTCTTTGCGCGCGAGCATCTTCGGGAGATCGAGTCCGACGTTCTCGAGAACGATGCCGTGCTTGGCCGCTTCCTTTTGCGCGAAAACGTAGTGGTCGCTGGAAGTGAGGAGCGCCTTGCTCGGGATGCAACCGATGTTCAGGCAGGTGCCGCCGAGCTCCTTGTCCTTCTCGACGATGGCCGTTTTAAGGCCTAGCTGCGCCGCGCGGATGGCGGCGACATAACCGCCGGGGCCGGAGCCGATGATGACGACGTCAAATTTATCCATCGCGTTTAATAGGTCGTATAAGTCACATAGGACCTATAGCCTGTCTACCATGCCCCAGAACTTTATTCCGCCGCATGGCGGCTATGAGGACCTCCTTTCTTTTCAGAAGGCGAGAATTGTTTATGACGGGACCGTGAAGTTTTGCGAACGGTTTTTGCAGAAGCGCGACCGGACCTACGACCAGATGGTGCAGGCGGCGCGGTCTGGGAAACAGAATATTCTGGAGGGCAGCCAGGCCTCGGGGACCTCTAAGGAAGCTGAGATAAAGCTCATCAATGTGGCCCGCGCGAGCCTCGAGGAGCTATTGGAAGACTACCGAGATTTCCTGCGAGTGCGGAAAGCCCCGCTCTGGGACAAAAACAGCCGGGAAGCGCGATTTGTGCGCCGGCTCGGCGCAGCGAAAAATAGGTCGTATGAGGCCTATAGGACCTATATCGAAACACGGCCCGCCCCCGTCGTCGCTAACATCCTTATCTGCCTCATCCACCAAACGAACTACCTCCTCGACCAGCAGCTCCGCCAATTGGAGAAAGCCTTCTTAAAGGAGGGCGGCCTGCGCGAGCGCATGACCCGCGCTCGCCTCTCGCACAGATCGCAGCCCTGCTAAAAATCGAGCGGCAGCTTCGTCGGAACCTCGATGCACTGCTTCACGGTAATAAGGAACGTGACCGCTTCCTTTCCGTCCACCGCGCGGTGATCGTAGCTAAGCGCGAGATACATCATCGGGCGAATAGCCACCTCATCCTTGGTCGCCACGGGCCGCTTTTGAATCGTGTGCATGCCGAGAATTCCGCTCTGCGGCGGATTCAAAATCGGGGTGCTCAGCAACGAGCCGTAAACGCCGCCGTTCGAAATCGTGAACGTTCCGCCCTGCAGGTCCTCGATCTTCATCTTTCCCTCGCGCGCTTTCGTCGCGAAATCCGCGATGTCGCGCTCCAAATCCGCGAAGCCCTTTTTATCCGCATCGCGCACCACCGGAACGACGAGTCCTCGCTCCGTCCCGACCGCGACGCCGATATCGAAGAAATGATTTTGAATGAAATCGTCGCCTTCGATCCGGCCATTGATGGAAGGCACCGCCTTCAATCCCTCGACCACCGCCTTGATGAAAAACGACATGAAGCCCAGCTTTAGCCCGTTCTTCTTGGTGAAGGCGTCCTGTGATTTCGCGCGGAGCTCCTGCACCGCGGTCATGTCGCATTCGTTGAACGTTGTGAGGATGGCGGCCGTGTGCTGAGCCATGACCAGCTGCGCCGCGATCTTGCGCCGCAGGGGCGACATCTTCTTGCGGGTGAACCGCTCGCTCTCCGCCTGGACAGCGGGTTTCTCTGGCGCAGGCTCCTCTCTGGCTGGCGCCGACGCCGGTGCGGGCGCCGCCGGTTTTTCTTCCGCGTGATCATCCTCCGCTTTCGCCGCCGGGGGTTCGTTTGCCCGGGGCGCCGCGCGATTTTGCGCCGCCTCCATCGCGTCGCCTTTCGTTACCCGCCCACCTTTGCCGCTCCCGCGGATCTCCTGCGGATCCAATTTTTCCTCGGTCACAACCCGGCGGGCAGCGGGTGAAAGTGCATCGGACGATTTTTCTTCCGAAGGGGCCTGCTTCGGCGCGTCCTCCTTCGGCGCGTCCTGTTTGCCGGCCGCCGGCTCGGGTTTCTTCTCGGTTTTGGCCGCCTCCCCACTCCCCTCCTCAATCGTCGCCACGACATCCCCGATTTTCACCTCCGCCCCTTCCGCCACCAGCGTTTGCAAGACGCCGTCTTTCTCGGCGTTGATCTCGGTGGAAACCTTGTCGGTCTCGAGCGTGAAGAGCGTGTCGCCGGCCTTGACCTGTTCGCCCGATTTTTTGTGCCAGACGGAAACGACCCCAGTGGAGATCGATTCGCCCACGGCGGGGACTTTCACTTCGGTGCTCATGAAGGCGTTACATTATGCGCGAAAACGGGAGTGTGAATAGTGATCAGTGAATTGTGAATGGAAAAGGATTCGCGGATCACCATTCACTTATCACCCGCCGTTACAGGCTAAACGCATCGGCAATCAACTGCGCCTGTTCGCGCTTATGCACGGCGAGCGAGCCCACGGCCGGGCTGGCGCTCGCGTTCCGGCCCGCGTAGATAATTTTCCGGCCGAAGAGCGCCCACAACCGCGGCTCCATGAAAGCCCACGCGCCCATGTTTTGCGATTCCTCCTGGCACCAGATCAGTTTCGCGCTTTTCGGAAACCGTTTCACCATCTCGCGCAGTTTCGCCTCGGCGAGCGGATAGAGTTGCTCGACCCGGATGATCGCGGCGTTTGTGATCTTCTCCGTCTCGCGATGATTCAACAGGTCGTAATAAACTTTGCCCGAGCAAAGAATGACGCGCTTCATTTTCTCGGGCGGCCCAACTTCCGGTGAACCGAGGACTTCCGAAAACCCGCCGCTGGTGAAATCTTCGGTCCGCGACGACGCCTGCTCGGAGCGCAACAGGCTTTTCGGCGTCATGATGATGAGCGGCTTGACGAAGTCGCGTTTCATCTGCCTCCGCAGCACATGAAAATACTGCGCGGAGGTCGTGACGTTGCAGACCTGGATATTGTCCTCGGCGCAGGCCTGGAGGAAACGCTCGAGCCGGGCGCTGGAATGTTCCGGGCCCTGCCCTTCGTAGCCGTGCGGGAGCAGGAGCACGATGCCGCTGGGCCGTTGCCATTTCGATTCGGCCGGAACGATGAACTGATCGATGATGACCTGCGCGCCGTTGGCGAAATCGCCGAACTGCGCTTCCCAGAGGCAGAGCATGTTGGGATAATCGAGCGAGTAACCGTAATCGAATCCGAGAACTGCCGCCTCGGAGAGCAGGCTGTTGTAAATGCAAATCCGCGCCTGATCCGGCGCGAGATGGAGCAGCGGCATGTAAGGCTGCCCCGATTTCGCATCGTAAATAAATGAATGCCGCGTGCTGAAGGTGCCGCGGCGGCTGTCCTGCCCGGAAAGCCGAACCGGAATGCCCTCGAGCAAAAGCGATCCGAAGGCGAGCGCCTCCGCGTAATGCCATTCGTAGGGACCGCCCGCCTCAAAAACTTCCCGGCGCCGATCGAGCACTGTGCGTTTTACCTTCGGAATGACCTCGAAATTGTCAGGGACGCGGGTAAGGCCGTCCACGACTTGCTTCAGCATCTCCGGACTGATCGCGGTCGCCTGGCACTCGCTCGTATATTGCGGCTGGAAAACGGCGGTCGATTCCTGGAAGCGCGCCTTCTCGTTTTCCTGTTCTTCCTCGACCGATTTCACTTCCTGCAAAACCAGCTCGAGACGCATCTCGAATTCCGCTTCCAGGCTCGCCGCCTCGTCCGCGCTGAGCGTCCCCGCCTCGATCATCTCCTTCTTGAAAAGCTGCGCGACCGGCGGTCGCTGTTGAATTTTCGCGTAGAGATCGGGCTGGGTGAAGGAAGGCTCGTCCCCCTCATTGTGCCCGTAGCGGCGATAGCAATACATGTCGATCACGGCATCCCGGCCGAATTCCTGGCGAAAATCGAGCGACAGCTCCGTGACGAATTCCACCGCGAGCGGGTCGTCGCCGTTCACGTGGAAAATCGGGACCTCGATCATCTTGGCGATGTCGGTCGCATACATGGAGGAACGCGCGTCTTCCGGCAGCGTCGTGAATCCGATCTGGTTGTTCACGACCACGTGCACCGTGCCGCCCGTGCCGTAGCCGTGGAGCTGCGACATGTTGAGCGTCTCCGCCACGATGCCCTGACCGGCGAACGCGGCGTCGCCATGGATGAGCAACGGCAAAACCTTCCGGCGGTGTTCCGTGTCCCCGCGAATCCGCTGCCGCGCGCGCGCCGTTCCCTCCACGACGGGATCAACTGCCTCGAGATGACTCGGATTGGCGGCGAGGCGAATTTCCACTTCCGCGCCGTCGTCCAGTTTCCGGATGGTGCGATACCCGAGATGGTATTTCACATCGCCATCGCCGGCCACGAGGTCCGGGATGTAGTTCGTGGAAAATTCGGTGAAGATAATCTGCAACGATTTCTTCAGGAAATTCGCGAGAACATTGAGCCGGCCGCGATGGGCCATCCCCATGCAGATCTCCTCGATGCCGTGACGCGGGCAACGCCGCAGAATCGAATCCAGGATCACCATGAGCGACTCCGCGCCCTGGAGGGAAAAGCGCTTTTGCCCCACGTAACGGGTGTGCAGGAATGTTTCGAACGTCTCCGCTTCCAGGAGCGAGCGCATGATGGCGATCTGTGTCTCCCGGGACGTGTTCCGCTTCGCCGGGCGCGACTCGAGACGATGCCGCACCCAGTTGCGAATGCGCGGGTTCTGGATGTGCTGAAACTCGGAGCCGATCGTGTCGGCATAAATGCTTTCGAGCAGCGCAATCATTTCGCGCAGCGTCATCTTGCGGCCGTCGAGAAAGAATTTTGACGAGACCTGAAGGCCGAGGTCCTTCTCGCTAAAGCCGAGCTCGCGCAAACTGAGGAGCGGATTTTGGGGACGTTTGCCGGCCAGCGGATCAACCCGCGCAATCGTGTGGCCGAGCGTGCGGTAGGCATAGACGAGGCCGTCCACCCGCGTCTGGAGCGGCCCTGCGCCGGCTTCCGTCGCGGGCTGGGCCGCGTCTGCCGCGGCGCCATTGCGATAATTCAAGTCGCCCAGCTCGAACCCTTCGAAAAAAGCCGACCAGCCGGAATCGAGCGACTCCGGGTTCTCCTGCCAGCGCCGGTAATTCTCCTCGAGCAGGTCGAGGTTTAAGTGAGTGGCGAAAGATGGGCGCATGGCGGGTTCAATCTGCAAGGCATCCACGGAGCGGGCAAGTTGACAGTGGCAAGGGCGTTCCGTTACTTGGCAGCCTAATGGGTGCACTGGTAGGGACGCCGCGCTGCGGCGTCCGCAGATTTTCACTTTCGAATCTGACGCGTCGGCGGACGGCGCAGCGCGCCATCCCTACCATTCTAACTTTGCTCCTCGCTCCCAGCCTTTTTGCCCAAAACGAGCCCGCCTCGGAGCCGGCCGTGCTGGCGGTGGCGAAGGTGTTGCCGGCCGTGGTCAATATCAACACGGAGCGCGTGGTGCGGCGGCGGGTGCGCGATCCGTTTGAGGATTTCGCCGCCCAGTATTTCGGGAATTACCGGAGCCGGCCGCGCGAGATCAGGCAGACGCTGCAAAGCCTCGGCTCGGGATTCATTGTCGATCCGGCGGGCTACATCGTGACGAACGAGCATGTGGTGCAACGGGCGGCCGATCTGAAAATCGAGGTGACGCTGAACGACGGAAAAACCTACAACGCCCGTTACATCACGGGCGATGCCAAGAACGATCTCGCCTTCATCAAGATCGAAGCGAAAGCCGATTTTCCTTTCCTCGATCTCAATAACATTTCGCCGAACCTGCTCGGCCAGACGGTTCTCGTGGTCGGGAATGCGCTTGGCTACGGCAGCTCGATCAGCCGCGGAATTTTGAGCGGAACCAAACGCGACATCGCGATCGACGACATGGAATTCAAAAACTTGCTCCAGACGGACGCCGCGATTAATCCGGGCAACAGCGGCGGACCGCTGGTCGATTTGTCGGGAAGGCTGGTGGGCGTTAGCTCCGCCAAGATGGCGTTCACTCCGCAGGGCGTACCGACGCAAGGGCTCGGCTTTGCCATTCCCGCCGATACCGTGCGGACCATTGTCGCGCAGTTTAAGGAGATCGCGCAAAAGCAGCCGCCGCCGAAGCCAAAATCATCGGACGACGAAGAGCGGGGCTCGAATGCCGAGCGGCTTTTCGGGATGCAGCTGCAAAACCTCACGCCCGATCTGACCGACGCGTTGGGCTACACTGCGGGCAAAGGGGTGCTGGTCAGCGCGGTGGAGCCTGATGGACCGGCGGATCGGGCCGGAATCCAGCGCGGTCTCGTGATTTATCGCGTGGGCAAATACAACGTGACTTCGGTGAAGCAGGTGGAAAGCTTGCTGGCGCGGGCGGACTCGGGAAGCAGCGTCGATTTCACCGTGGGGATTATTCGGGCGAACGGTGCCGGCCAGCAGGTGGAAACGGTGCCTTTGATCGCGCGTTAAGATTCGCGGTTCGAAATTCCCGGGGTTGAAAAATCTCAACGCGATTGAAGTTCAGTTGTCTGACAGGATTACCGCCTCATGATCAAAGTCGAAAATCTCACGAAACGCTACGCCGGCCACGCGGCCATCCAGGACCTGAGTTTTGAGGTCGGCAAGGGCGAG
>DASQLH010000116.1:0-4460 GCA_035630155.1 Chthoniobacterales bacterium | reverse complement strand
TCAGGCGCCCGCCGCCCGCGAGCAGGCCGAGGTCCCACGGTTTTTGCGGCGTGGGCGGCCGGTTGATGAATTCGGCGGGGTAACCCTTCACGATGCCGTCCGTGTCGCGCACCCGGAGCTGATGTTCGTCGACGAGCAAACGATTCGAGGGCGGCTCGCCTTTGAAGAGGGTAATGGTTCCTTCGATCCCCCAAATCCGGCCGATGAGCGAGCCGGCGAGCAAAGTGATGATGCCGAGATGGGTGATGAGAAACCCGACGTGATGTTTTTTCCAAGGCCAGCGCGAGAAAGCGGCGCCGGCGAGGTTGGCGGCGAGGAGCAGGAGCCAGAGGTTGAACCAGGGCGCCCCGTAAACGTACCCGCGCGCCACCTTCGCGTCGAAGCTCGATTCGTAAAGCGTGCCCGCCACGGAGCCGATGATGAGCACCGACAGGAGCACGACCGCCAGCTTGAGCGACGCGAAGAACCGGAAGACCGGGTTGCGTTGCCAGGCGGGGCGTGAGGATGGAGATGGCGCGGCCATGACGTGGGCGGGTATTTTCCGCGAGAAGTTCCCTACGTTCAACGCGAAGTTAGGATGGAAGAGCCGGGCTAACCGCTTTTATCCAGGGCTTCGCGGAAGCTTCGGAGATGGGCCGAGAACGCGTTGGCCTCGAAGGTATCGGGCACCCTTACGTCCTCGAAAAGGAGGTTGAGCTCCGGGTCGACTTTGAGCCGCCAGCCGCGGTTTTTGTTCAGGGCGTAGGCAAGGCGGTCCAAGGCGAGCACGAGACGTTTCGCGCGCTGGGCCAGGATCGGTTTCGCCACATCATTGCGAAGGAAGTCTCCCTCCGCCGACGCCAATACCAGCATCAACGTCCGCGCGGAAGTCTCGCTCCAGTTCGAAACCGACGCGCGCCGCGCCAGTGCATCCGCTTCGCCGCGCGCTCGATTGAAATCGGACATGTCAGGCGCGGCCGGCGGCTGGCTCACTTGCGGCCACGAGCCGCCGCCGGCCGACGTGATAGCACAGAGCCAGGCCAGGCCGTTCCAACGCGCGTTGGAGGCGTCGTCGCTTTGCGGATCGCTAGCCAACGCCCAGCTCATTTCACGCAAGGCCACGGCCTGTCCTGTCAGCCATTCGCGCAGACCGCTCCAGGAATCGTCATCCTTCCAATGTTTCGGTTCGGCCACGGACTGGCTGTCGAGCTCGAAGAACAAATCCGGGTGGCCGGCCTTCAGGAGCTCGGGCGCGAGATTTTGGTGGCATGCGACGCAGGCGGTTGCGCGCAGATACGCTCCTCGGAGGTCGCGCATGCCCGCCGAGACGCGCATGGCGTAGGTCCAATCAGGGCGGGTATGCCCGCGCAACCAGCCGCTGGCCGCGCCGTGGCAATTCTCGCAGGAAACCCCTTCGTCGGGATGGGCCGTCGCCGTCAGCCGGCTCGGCGCGACCGATTGAGAGGGCGAGTGACAAACCGTGCAGCGCGCGCTGGTCTGCGCCGCGGGGATGCCCAGGCTTTCCGCGATCCGCTCCGACCGCGAATTGAGCAACACCGCAAACGCCTTGGTGTGAAAATCCTTCTGGCTCCAGGTGATGTACTGGTTCCGCTTCGGGCCGGCCCCGCCGTGGCAACTGGAAGATTTGCATCCGACTGAGCCGACAAAGGCCCCGCCGGTTTCCCGGATTTGGCGCGGCTCTTTGGCCGAAAGAGTTCCAACGGCTGCCGCCAGAATGAGAATGCAGATCGAGACGGCTCTCAGCAACACGCCGAGAGATTAGCATCCGCTCTTCGCAAAATGCGACAGCAAAGGTAATCCATCACCCGTACGGGCGTCGCATCAATGACCCTCATCCTAACCTTCTCCCTCAGGGAGAAGGAACCGTGATCTCATCCGTGTCTTACTCGAACAGGGAATCGCCATGCGCTCCCGCCTCTCTCTCCCTTTGGGAGAGACGGACGCGAAGCGCCAGTGAGGGTTCGGGAGCGCGGATTTAGAAATGAACGTCAGCGGAGCTGGCTCAGTTCGCCCAGGCTTTCCACTTCTTTCGAAGCGGCTTCACATAGCTATGGACATCCACCTTTTTCAGCCGGTGCACGCCGTCTTTCACTACGTCGGCGGAATCTTCGTATTTGTTCCGGATCGATTTGAATAAGGGCCACAGAAACGGAAGCGAAAGGATGCTCAGATCCACGTTGCCCAGCGGCGATTTGGCCTCGATCTCCTTCTCGGAGGAGCTGGAGGAATAGCGGATGGCCAGCCCAATCGCGACCCCAATGGCGAGGGCGCCGATCACTGTCGGCACCGGATTTTCGCGAAGGAAAAACTCCGTCCGCTCGCGGGCGGTGCCGGCGCGTTCCTTGGTTTGCTCCCAGGCGTCGCCCGCCACCGTCGAAACCCTGTCCGCCGCCTGCCGCAAGCGGCTGGGGCTGTTCTCCGAAAGTCGTTCCTCGTTCGCCCGCGAGGCAGCCATCGGATCATCTTCCATAAATTCGTCGCCGTTTGGATTGATCATATAGTTAGTTCGTAAATGGACGCCCGTTTGCGTCTCTTCGTTCATTCTTCTTTCCTGCTCCTGCTCGTGATCATGCTCCTGATCTTGTTCGAGCGCGTGGCAGCAGGATCAGGAGCATGATCATGATCATGAGCAGGAAGGAAATTCACCGCCAGACGTGCTTCGGATACTTGCGCTGGAGCTCCTTCTTGATCTTGGGGTAGCCCTCGCGCCAGAACGTCTCCAAATCGTTCGTGATTTGAATCGGGCAATGGTTTGGGGCGAGAACCTGAATCCGCAGCGCGGTGCGCCCCCGGCCGACAGCGAGGCCGCGCGGCGTGTCATACAAATCCTGGATGCGCGCCGCGATAGTCGGCGGAGCGGCATCGCCGTAAGTGATTTTGGCCGCGCGGCCGCTCGCGAGTTTGATCCGCTCCGGCGCCAGATCGTCGAGGGTCTGTTGTTGCGCGGCGCTTAGCCAGGATTTCACCGCCGGCCAAACGGACCGTTCCTTGATCTCCTTGTAACTCGTCGCGCCCTGGCAAATTTGCTCGAGGAGCAGGAGTTTCGCCGCTTCGTCGATTTGAGGGAACTCCAGTTCCGGAAACTCGGCCGCGACGAAGTTCACGCGGGCGATCCATTGCTCGACGGTATTATCCCAATGTTTCAATGGGCAGGTTCCGGCCACGACTTCGCGGGCCAGGATCTGCGCCGAGGCGGGATAGCTCTTCGGCGAGAATTCTTCGCTGCGTAAGACGAGATCGTGAAAAAGCGTCGTTAGATGGCCCGCCACCCGGCGAAGCACAGGATCGAATTCGACGCGCGTTTCCTCGCGGAAGGATTCCGGGAACAATTCGCGAAGCCAATCTTCTTCGATCCTGGTGGCGAGCGTGAGCAGGACCTGCCGCTCTTTGTCGCTACTCTCGATCTCGCGAACCTCCGACGCGACAAGAAGGCGCGCACCGTGCACGGTGCTTTCGCGGGCCAGCACACCGCGCCGGCCGTGGACGAGCGCGTAGCGGAGCGTTCCGGCATCCAGCCGGACGGCGACCTGGTCGGGAAAGCCGGCCAGCACGCACCGCTCGATCGATCCAGCTTTGACCTCGCCGCTTTTCAAAGCGAGGCGCTCGTCACGAGCGATAGCGAGAAATTGCTCGGTCAACTGCGCCGCTTCGCGCGCCGCGCCCGCGTTGATCCCGAGTCGCGAGCAACGCTGAAAATCGAAGCCGCTTTTTTCCGCGTAACGAAAGGCGCGCATCAAAATGAAAAGGTCCGACTCCGCGTCGCTGCCGAGAACGTCATCGCGATCTTCCCGCGCTTGCCTGCCTTCGAGGCGGTGCAGGAGATTGCGGCCTTGCGTGAGGGCCGCGATCAGCGCGACCGCGGGCACGCACCCATATTGTTGCGCGGCCAGGAGCATGCGCGCGTACCGCGGGTGCACGGGGAAGGCGAGCATACGCCGCCCGAGGGGGGTAATGCTGGGGAGCATAAGCGCCTCGCGTGCTGGTTCCGGCGCCCTCGCCGGAACTCCGGGCAATGGCTCGGAAGATTTGTCGGCGGGGGCGCCGACAACGGCACGCGAGGCGCGTGCGCTCCCCGGAGAGGTCGCTCCTAAATCCACCAACAATTGTTCCGCTCGTGCGAGCGCTTGCGCCTCGGGCGGTTCCAGCCAACTGAAGCTGCCGATTTCTTCGACGCCGCTCGCTTTCAGGGTGAGAACGACTTCCGCGAGATCGAGCCGTTTTACCTCGGGCAATTCCTGGGCTGCTCGATCGAGATGTTCGCGCTCGGTCCAGAGCCGAAGGCAATGGCCGGGGGCGGTGCGTCCGGCCCGGCCGGCGCGTTGATCGGCCGAGGCGCGGCTGATCTTTTCGACCAGCAAAGTGTTGATGCCGCGGCGAGCGTCGAATCGCGCGATGCGGGCCAGGCCGCTATCGATGACGACGCGGACGCCGTCGATGGTGAGGGAAGTTTCCGCGACGTT
>DASQLH010000115.1:0-4413 GCA_035630155.1 Chthoniobacterales bacterium | reverse complement strand
ATACGCCGTGCCCCGATTGAAATAATTCTTCGAATCCGTCGGCTCGGCCTCGATCGCCTTGGTGAATTCCTCGACCGCCTTGTCGTATTCCTTGTTCTTGGCGAATTCCACGCCCTTCGCCGAATGGCCACCCGGATCCTTTGGATTCGCCTGGTTAGCCGCGGGTGTTTTCGCCGCGCGCTTTTTTTTCTGGGCATACAAAAATTCGCTCGGAAATGCGACAAGCGCGATGGCGAGGCCGATGACGGTTCCGATTTTGTGAGTTTTCATGATTGTGTCCCGCCTATTAGATGGAGGCGTTAAACGATTGCAAGCCAACGCTAGTTTCTTTCGAATCGAACCGCACGTTGCGTGTAACCAGAAATAATGACGAGACCGAGCAAGGAAACATTCACAGGAGGCTACGCCGCCATCTTCGCGACTGTCGTCATCTGGTCCACGCCCTCGCTCTTTCAATTTTACCTGAACCGTTATTACGACCCCTGGGCGCAAAATTTTTTCCGTTACTCTGTCGCCTTCCTGGCCGTGCTCCCCTTCGTCATCTATCGCTTTCGCCAAAGCGGCCCGCGCCTCGACGTCAAACTTTTCCTCGTTTGCCTTATCCCGTCGTTGCCGAATGTGGTCCACCAAATCACCCAGACCGTCGCTCTTTTTCACATGGGCCCGGGCGTCTACGCGATCTTCGGCCGTTCCTCGGTCATCTTCACCGCGCTGCTCGCGCTTATCTTTTTCCCCGAAGAACGGTGGATCATTCGCCAGTGGCAATTTCAGGTCGGAACCATCCTCGGGTTGCTCGGCGCGGTGGGCGTCGTTTGGTTCCAGGAAGGGTGGGAAGTGGGAGTAATCCCGCTTCAGGGCTTTGCCTTCGCCTTCGCCGCGAGTTTCTCCTGGGCGCTTTATAGCGTTCTCGTGAAACGGCCCTCCGCCCGGCTTGGCCCGACCCGCAGCTTCGGCGTCATCAGCTTCATCACCTCAGCGCTGCTCCTGCCGCTCACGCTGGCGTTTGGGAACATCGGGACGCCGCTGCAAGTCGATGCGCGGGTGAACATCATCCTCGTCATTTCCGCCGTCACCTGCATCAGCCTCGCGCACGTCTTGTATTACATCGCAATCCGGAAAGTCGGCGTCGCTCTTTCCCAGACTCTCCAACTCCTCTGCCCGGCCGGCGCGCTCGGTCTCTCCGCCCTCTTTTTCGGCGAGCGCCTCACCCAGGCGCAAATTTGGAGCGCGGCCCTTCTCCTTTTCGGCGCCTTCCTCGCCATGAAAGTGAAAACCACCGCCGACCCCGCCGCCCTGGAAGAAGTGTAGTTCCTCCCTGACACTCACGAAGACCCGTAGCGCCCTCAAGGAGCGGCGGTCTCCAGCCCGCCGACCCTTTACACGGCGGTTTGTAAACCGCCGCTCCTTGAAATCTTATGGACGCGCCTGAGGCAAACAAAACGTTCGCCGCGCCAGCTCCGAGCCAAGCTGTTCCGCGTCGTACCATCTTCCCAGACACCGCTTGTCGAAGAGATCCGCGTTGTTCGCTTTGAATTCCGTCCAGCTCTTCGATGCCGCCCGCGCTCGCCGCTCCCCGACCACCGCCAGAAACGCGACGGTAATGGTCTCGTGATAAACCTCCGGTCTTCCAGCCTTGGCCGCGAGCAACTTCACGCCGCGCGAAAACCGGGCCACCGCCTCACCGAACGGATATCGCTCGAGCATTCCGTAAGCGAGTCGCACGTGCTCCCGATGCGGAAACTTGCTCGGATCCAGCGCGCCCGTCTCCAGCGCCCGCAGCTCGTCCGCGGTGGTTGATTCACCGTTCTTCACTGCGGCGTCTCCACCAGCTGATGACTGTCCTTCGCGGCAATCTTCAATCCGTGCACCGCCTTCAGTCTTTTCACCTGCGCGAGCGTCTCCTCGCTGAATGGCGCCTTGCCCTCCAACGCATGGAGGGTAATTCCCTCGAGCAAATCGCCCAGTGACAGATCCAGATAATCCGCCAGCCCGCGCAACACCTTCACCAGACTTTTCTCCATCCGCGCCCCGACCTGGACGCGTTTCACCTGCTTCGCATCTGCTGGCTTCACTGTTTTCATGTTACCATGTTACCATCATAACACGGTAACGCAACCAGATTCCTTTGGTAGGGACGGCGCGCTGCGCTGTCCGCTTAGTTTAGCGCTGATCGTCGGAGACGACGGACGCCGCAGCGCGGCGTCCCTACCCCCCTACCCTTCCCGCGGCTTCAGCGTCTGCGCCTTCCGCGCCAGCTCGATGAACCCCGCCCGATATCCCGCCGTGTCCGGTCCCCTGCCTTCCTGCGCCCACTCGATCACCGCCCCCAGAGTCCCCTTTCCTTTGTACTGCGAGTCCCGCAGAATCATCCCAAACTCCGCCACCGCCGCCGCGAACTTCAGGTCCGGGGCCGCATTCTCGAACTTCGATCCGTTGTCGGTAAACGAACGTTCCGTCAGCTCGCTCGTGTCGCCCTCCGGCTTCTTGTGGCGCAATTTCACCGTCACCATCTCCGGCGAAGCATTGGTCGTATCCGTCCTATTGGTCCCATACTTCAGCGGATCCACCGGTGGCACGCTCGCCGCCGGGTCCATCGCGCCCGACCCTGCCGGCACCACTTCATACAACGCCGTCACCGTGTGCCCCGCCCCGATCTCTCCCGCGTCGATCTTGTCGTTGTTGAAATCTTCCTTCCGCAACATCCGCTTCTCGTACCCGATCAACCGATACGACGCCACCCGCGCCGGATTGAACTCCACCTGGATCTTCACATCCTTCGCAATCGTCATCAGCGTCCCGTTGATTTGCTGCACGAGCACCTTTCGCGCTTCCTCCACCGAATCGAGATACGCATAGTTCCCGTTCCCCTTGTCGGCCAACTTCTGCATCGTCGAATCCTTCAGATTGTCCGTGCCGACGCCGAGCACGCTCAGGAACACTCCGCCTTTCGCCTTCTCTTCGATCAACCGAATCAGGTCGCCCTGGTTGGTCACGCCGATATTGAAATCGCCGTCCGTCGCCAGGATTACGCGGTTTACGCCGCCCTTGATGAAATTGTCGGCCGCGACTTTGTAAGCGAGCTCGATTCCATCCGCGCCGTTGGTCGAGCCGCCTGCCTTCAACTCCTCCAGCGCGCGCAGGATTTTTTCCTTCTCGATTCCGCTCGTCGAGCTGAGGGCCAACCCGGAGCCGCCCGCGTAAACCACGATCGCCACCCGGTCCTTCTCCCCGAGCTTGTCCACCAGCAGTCGCATCGCCTGCTTCACCAGCGGCAACCGCTCCGCCGGCAACATCGATCCCGAGACATCGAGAAGGAAAACCAGATTGCTGGCCGGCCGCTTCTCATTCGCCACCTCGCGCCCCTTCAACCCGATGCGCAAGAGCCGATGACTCCGGTCCCATGGGCATTCCGTCGAATCCAGATCGATCGAGAACGGCTTGTCGCCTTCCGGCTCGCGGTAATCGTAGCTAAAGTAATTGATCATCTCCTCCACCCGCACGGCATCCTTCGGCGGGAGCGATCCATTGTTGACGAAGCGCCGCACGTTGGAATACGACGCCGTATCGACATCGATTGAGAATGTCGAGAGCGGGTTCGTCGCCGCGGGGAGAAACGGATTTTCCTCCACCTTGTCGTAAGCCGCCGTGTTGAAATCCTGGCGATATCGCGAGGGCAATTCGGTTTCGGTCAACTCACCTTGCGCGGGTTTGGCAAACGCGCGGGTCGTCGGAGGCGGCGCCGACGGCGCATTTTGCGTGGTTCCAAGCCCCGCATATTTCCCGGCCGCGTTTCGACCCGCGCTTTCTTTTTTCTCTTCCACGAATTCCGGAGCTGTGGCGGGCGCGACAGTGGCCTGAGGTTCGACCGGTTGTTGCGCGATATACATATCCACGCTCGGCCCCGGCTCCGCCTCCACTGGCAGGTTGGTCGAGCGCGGCGGCTTTGGATTATCCGCGACCTGTTTCTCCATTCTGGCGGTCTCTCGCTGAATCGTCGAAATCGCCAGCGCTCCGAGCACCGCAAATATCGCCAGGGCCGCCGCGAGCGAACCCCATTGGTAGCGCGACGAGGAACGCCGCTCCTCTTCCATCCGGGCAATGTTTGCCGACCGCTGGGAGGGACGCCGTCCCGCCATCGCGGGATCCGCCGGTTGCGACACCCGGTCCGCCTCATATTCCGCTCGCAACATTCGGGAAAGCTGCTGCGTTTCCGTGACGAAGCTTTGCGCTTCCGGCGAAGACGCGACCGCTTCCGCCATCTTGGCGTGTTCGGTCGGGGGCAGCTCGCCGAGCGCGAACGCCGTCAGGTTGGGATCATCGAGATTAATTTTCATGAGACGATTCGGGGTGTGAACGGCAGGAAATCCCGGGACGCCTGCCCGTAACGTTGCCGCAGAGTTTTCAAGGCGTTGT
>DASQLH010000114.1:0-3126 GCA_035630155.1 Chthoniobacterales bacterium | reverse complement strand
TGGAGCCTGGAGCAAGGTCACCGAGCAAATGAGCTATTTTCTCGATAAGAGCGCGGTGCAGGTGGTCACGGACATCGCCGCGGAAGCATCGAAGCCAGGCAAAGGAACGGTGGCCACCATTGTCGGTATTGCGCTGGCGCTTTTCGGCGCGAGTGGCGTGTTTGGCCAATTGCAGGATGCCCTGAACACCATCTGGGGCGTGAAGGCGAAGCCGGGTGGGGGGATCGCCTCATTTCTGCGGGCGCGTTTTATTTCTTTCTCCATGCTCGGTGGCGTTTTCTTTCTCCTGCTCGTGTCGCTCGCGATCGAAGCAGTGCTGAAGGGTTTTTCCCATTATGTGCAGGCCGCGTTGCCGGGGGGATTGGCGATTGCGATCACGGTTTACCTCATCTTCGATTTCGCGGTCGTCGTGCTGCTTTTCGCGATGATTTTCAAATTTCTTCCTGACGCTGAAATTCAATGGCGCGATGTCTGGATCGGGGCGGTGATGACCGCGATCTTCTTCGGCATCGGCAAATGGGCGCTCGGGCTTTATCTGGGGAGTGGCGCGGCTGCATCCGCCTACGGCGCGGCCAGCTCGCTGATTACCTTGTTGCTCTGGATTTACTATTCGTCGCAGATCCTGCTTTTCGGCGCCGAGTTCACCCAGGTTTATGCGAACCAGGCCGGCCGCCACGTGAAGCCGAGCGAACATGCCATCCCAATCGAGACCAGAGTGGTCGAGAAGCCCAAGCCGAAAAGCTGATTGTTCCCTGCTGGGGAGCGCACGCGCCTCGCGTGCTGGCAATGGCGCCTCGCCATTGCGAACTTTCTCGGAATTAAGATTGTTTCGGCGGTGGCGCCGAAACCAGCACGCGAGGCGCGTGCGCTCCCCAGAACAAAGACGGCTACAACCATCACGCTGGGTTCCAGCGGACGTCTCCATCGCGAGCCAGGGCCGGTTCCGGAAGTTCGTGCCTGGGCGATGATTCCGGCGCGAGCTCGGTTTCGACGTCGGGAGCGGCCTCGTCTTCGCGGCCTTCGTTGTGGGTCTTGGCGATTAACACGTAAAGCGACGGCACGATGAACAAGGTGAAGATGGTGCCGATGGTCATTCCGCCCACCAGGACAAGCCCAATCGAATTTCGCGCTTTCGCGCCGGCGCCAGTCACGAAAACCAGTGGCAAATGTCCCGCGACCGTTGCGATCGTGGTCATCAAGACGGGCCGCAGGCGGATGCGGGAAGCTTCCGAGATGGCCGTGATTTTATCGTAACCCTGTTGCTGAAGTTTGTTCGCGAACTCGACAATCAGGATCGCATTTTTCGCGATTAACCCGACGAGCGTGACCAGCCCGACCTGCGAATAGATGTTCATCGTCGTCGTGAAACTTTCCGTGAAGAACGGCGTGCCCTGCCCGGGCATTTTCAGAAAAGTGAAAATGAGCGCGCCGAACATGGCGAGCGGCACGGAACCGAGGAGAATGATGAGCGGATCGCGGAAGCTATTAAACTGCGCCGCGAGCACGAGGAAAATCAGGACAACGGCGAGGCCGAACGCGGGAAGGAATTTGTCGCCTTCCACGCGCAACTGACGCGATTCGCCCGTGTAATCGATCGTGTAACCCTTCGGCAGAATCTTGGCCGCCTCGTCTTCGAGGAGCCGCAATGCCTGGTCGATGGGCAACCCAGACATTCCGCTAATGGTGACCGCATTGAGCTGCTGGAAACGGTTCAACGAGCGCGGCACGGTCTTGTTCTGGATCGTCGCGATCGTGCTGAGCGGGATCAACTTTTCGTCGGGCCCGGTGACGTAGATGTCCTTGAGTTGCTCCGGATTCAAACGCTCGGTCCGCTTGAGCTGTGGGATCACTTTGTAGCTGCGCCCGGAGATGTTGAAGCGGTTGACGAAGTTGCCGCCGACTGCCGCGGAAATGTCGGCGCCGATCTCCTGGAGATTGAGGCCCATGGCCGCGGCCTTGTCGTGGTCGATCACGATCTCGGCCTGAGGCTGGTCGATTTTTGTGTCGATGATGGGCGGGAAGAAAAATGCGTTACTCGCCATCGCTTTGGCCTGGAGCTGTTTGGCGAACTCGAGCATTCGCTCAGGCTCTTCCGTCGAGAGGAGCACGATCTCGACCGGAAAATTTCCGCCGCCGGGCAGGGCAGGGGGCATAATGGGAAACATCTCGATCCCCGGGATGGTTCCGAGTTTTGCCTGGACCTGTGGGAGGAGCTCGAAGGCGGTTTCCTTCCGCTGGTCCCACGGTTTCAAAACCATCCCGCCAAAGCCATTGTCCGGGAAGGTAAGTTGGAAAGTGAAACGTGTTTGCGGGAACTCCAGGAAGATTTTCCCGGCCGCATCGGCGAACGCGGAAGTCTGTTCGATGGTGGCATTGGCGGGCGCCTGAACGATGCCGAAGATCACACCCTGGTCCTCGGTCGGGGCGAGCTCCTTGGCCGACATCGACATCTTGAGGAAAATGGCGGCCAGAATCGAGAGCCCGATCCAGGCGACATAAACGGCCGGACGCACCTGCAAACTAGCGTCGAGCTTCTTTCCGTACCATTCCTTCAAACGCTCGAAGACGTGATTCACGCGGGCCGCGAAACCGTGCTCGCTATCGCCCGCGCGCAGAAACTTCGCGGTCATGACCGGCGAAAGCGTCAGCGCCACCACGCCGGAAATGGCGACCGCGCCGGCGAGGGTGAAGGCAAACTCGCGGAAGAGCGTGCCCGTGAGGCCTCCCTGGATGCCGACCGGAAGGTAGACCGCGGCAAGCGTAATTGTCATGGCGATGATCGGGCCAACCAACTCGCGCGCGCCGAGGAGCGCCGCGTTCATCGGCGTTAACCCCTCGCGCAAATGACGTTCGACGTTCTCGACGACGACGATGGCGTCATCGACGACTAGACCAACCGAAAGCACGACAGCGAGGAGCGTGAGCAGATTGAGCGTAAACCCAAAAATCTGCATCAAAAAGACAGCGCCGATCAGCGAGATTGGGATCGCGATGATGGGGATGATGGTGGAACGCCATGATCCGAGGAACATAAAGATGACGAAGCAGACGATGAGGAGGGTCTCGCTCAAGGTGACGTAAACGTCTTTGATGGCGGCGTTGATGTAAGCGGTGCCGTCATAAGCG
>DASQLH010000113.1:0-2722 GCA_035630155.1 Chthoniobacterales bacterium | reverse complement strand
GGTCCGGCAGCGTGATGGCGTGGTCCATGGCGGATGCGGAAATCTATTTAGCGCAGGGCCCGGCGCAATTCAGGGATGGAAAGCTGTCCCGCGATCCTGGGGGCGCCAAGGTGGGCGTAGTTTAGCGCGCAACCGCGCCGGGCCAATTCCAACCGGGACTTCCGTCCCAGCTTTCCGATCCCCATCGCGACGACTCTCCCCGCAGGCCTTTGGCGCTCAAAGAATTCGAGGAGCCGGTCCAATTGGGCCATCGTGTCAGTTCGCGTGGCGATCTTGATAATGTCGGGGCCTAATGATTCCGCTTGGCGTGCGAGTTCTTCGAGACGCGTCGCGCTTGGGGTCCCGCGGAAATCGTGGAACGAAAGAATGGTCCGGACGCTCCCTTTCCTGGCGGCCTGAAATACCGCCGCCAAGGGGCCGGCGGAGCGGAGCTCGATATCCACCCATGCAGCCGCGGGAAGAAACGTCAGCAAGAATTCGCGCCGTTTCCGGGAGGAGAGCTGACTGGCGCCGCCTTCTCGCGGATGGCGCGCCGTGAGAATGATACCGGCCCCAAGTTTCTCGACCCGACTGCGGATGGCGCCGGCGCCCGCTCCGAAGGCGTCGAGACGCAGCTCGAAAAGATCGGGCGGATTGCGCATCCGGAGAGCGCGTTCGAAATCAGCGCGGGAGAAAATTACGCCGACGATCTTAGGTGTCGCCGACTTCGTCATGCCGGCCTAACGAGCATTCGCTCCACATATTTCGCCAGAAGATCGAACTCCAGATTTACCAGGGCGCCGGCCTTCGCCGAGGCAAGATTGGTTTGGGCCCGCGTGTGCGGGATGATCCAAACCGCGAAACTGTTCAGGCCGGCTTCCGCTACGGTGAGGCTGATTCCGTCAATCGCGACCGAGCCTTTCTCTACCACGTACTGCGCGAATTCCGGCGGCAACGCGACCTCCATCCGGAGATCGGCCCCGTGTTCTTCCAGAGCCAGGATCGGGACGGTGCAATCGATGTGCCCCTGCACAAAGTGACCACCGAGACGCCCGTTAGCCGGCAGGGCCTGCTCCAGGTTTACGAGACTTTCTCGAACCAATGCTTTCAGATTTGTGCGGTTGAGAGTTTCCTCGAGAAGATCGAATGCCAGTTCGTTCTCGTGGCGGGAAGTGACGGTGAGACAGCAGCCGTTCACCGCGATGCTCGCGCCGATCTCCGCCTCCGCGGCAATTCGGGCGGCCGCTATGCGCAATTGCTTCGGCTCGCCATCCGCCGGGACCGCGATGACCTTGCCGACTTCTTCGATCAGACCGGTGAACATGATGGAAGAATCGCGACGAACGCGCGCGAAGCAAACGTCGAGGGAAGGGTCAGAAAAACGAAGCGCGTTTCAACCGGATTCTGGACTCTCGGCCATGCGGCCTAACGAACTCTGCCAAACGCGCCGCGCGGTGCTTTTTGGTTCCCCCTTTCGCCGGCGATTTCCGCGCGCGATTCCCGCGGCCCGAAATTCTCGTTTTTTTCGTTGACGCCGCCCTCAAAAATCTCCAAAACCGCGGGAAAACAGGCTTGACCTGACTCCCGCCCCGACATCACTCTGGGCGCGTCCGTTCAAAATATTTTAAAAAAAGTGAAAAAAAGGCTTGTCAGCCCTCTTAAACGTCGTTAATCCTCACCGCCAAACCTAACCAAACCAATGGAGAAACTAATGATAAGAAACGTACTGCACACGTTAGGATCCCTGCGCACGGCCCTTGCCGTGAGCCTCGGAATTCCTTTCCTCATCGCGGCCAGCGCCTACGCGCAGGACCCAGCACCGACCCCGGGCCCTGTCTCGGAAGCGACAACCGAGCGAGTCATCGTCACGGGATCATACATCCCGACTGCGGAAACGGAATCGGCCCTGCCGGTCACCGTTTACACCGCGGAAGTCCTGAAGAAACAGGGCGCCAATACCCCGATTGAAGGTCTGCGTCAGCTGCCTTCCTTCGTCGGTAACACCATCACGGAAAACGACTCGAACGGCGGTAACGGTCAGGCGTTTATCAATTTGCGCGCCATCGGCTTCCAAAACACGTTGACCCTCATCAACGGTCGTCGCGCCTTTAACTACTCCGACATCAACGCCATCCCAATCGGTGCTCTTTCGCGCACTGAGGTTTTGAAGGACGGCGCGGGCGCCATTTACGGCTCCGATGCCGTGGCGGGTGTCGTTAACTTCATCCTGCTCAATGGGCCTGGTGAGAAACCATATGAAGGAGCGGAGCTCTTCGCTCTCTATGGCAACACCACGGAGAAAGATGCCCACGTCCGCCAGATTTACCTGCGCGGCGGTGTGACAGGTTTGGACGGCAAAGTGTCGATCGCGGCCTCCGGTGAATATTATTCCCGCGCCAACCTGTTCTCGCGCGATCGCGAAATCGCTACCACGGGCGATCTGAGCAACAACCCGACCGGCATGGGCTGGGGCGGTATCAATAACAACAGCCCGACTTATTCAGGCCGCGTCTCGGTGGCGTCCAGCCGTTCCATTGGGGGCGTTGTTGTGATTAACCCAAACCCATTTGGCGAGCGCACCCTCCAAAATCTGAGCATGGGTGGCACCATTCTTCCGGGCGATTACCGTCAGTTTGACGTTATCCCGGGAACCGATCCGGACCGATTTAACTTCCGCGAATACACCCCGGCCATTCCCGCCGTGGAGAAGGCGATGTACTTCGTGACCGGGCGCTATAAGATC
>DASQLH010000112.1:0-11511 GCA_035630155.1 Chthoniobacterales bacterium | reverse complement strand
CATCGTGGGGTTGTAAAGCATCTGCGGCCTGATCTCGATCGGCACGGTGCGCCGGCCGCCTTCCAGCATCAGCATTTCGAGAGACTGGGTGAGACCCACGCCGAGCGCGGTGTTGAGCGCCTGGAGCGCGGTGGTCGAGTTGGAGCCGTCGATCAGCATTTGCACCTGGGCGGGATGCCCGCCGCGCAAATCGCGCGTGAAATGCGGCGGGATCTGCATCCCGACATTCGCGCGGCCTTTGCGGATCTCGCTCGCCATCTCCTCCACGTTCTTCACTTCCCCGACGATCCGGAACGTCTCGGTGTTGACGAAGCGATCGAGGAAGCGGCGGCTCTCGACCGTGCGGTCCTCGTTCAGGATCACCATCGGCATGTGCTTCACGTCGGTATCGATCGCGTAACCGAACGCGATCATCTCGATGAGCGGCGGAAAGAGCATGAAGAAGAGCGTCATCGGATCGCGCAGGACAGTGATGAACTCCTTGAACAGGATCGCGCCGAGACCGCGGAAGGGGCCGTGCTTCATATCTTCTGTAGCCGCTTCCCTGTGGGAAGCGCGAGAGCCATCGTAGTTGCAATCCCGGCGCCGCCCACAGGGCGGCGGCTACAGAAGAGGCTTCTGTTCACGCAGCTCTCACCCGGTTATTTTCTTCCGCGTGCTTCGCGGTGAGGGAAACGAAAACATCCTCGAGCGACGGCCCGATCTCATGAATCTCGGGACTCGCGATGCCGACGCTGCGCAGCTTTTCGTCGATCTCCTGCCGCCGCACGCTCTCATCGACGAGCAGATGCATCGATTGCCCGAAAACGGTCGCGTTCAGCACGCCCTTCACTTCCCGCATCGCGCGCAACGCAACTGTCACGTGATCGCACGTCACGTCGAGCCGCCGCGTGCCGGATGGACTGACCTCCGGCATTTTTTTCAAGTCGTCCGGCTCTCCGCAGACGATCAATCGTCCCATGTAGATATAACCGACGTGCGAACAGCGTTCCGCTTCGTCCATGTAATGGGTCGTGACGAAGAGCGTCATCCCCTGCCCTGAGAATTCGAAGAGCAAATCCCACAGTTCCCGGCGCGCGACCGGGTCGATCCCGGCCGTCGGCTCGTCGAGAAAAAGAACCGTCGGATGATGCATAAGCGCGCAGGCCATGGCCAGGCGTTGCCGCCAGCCGCCGGAGAGAAGCGCGGCGCGGCGGTCGAGATACGGCTCGAGATGCGTGATGGCGATCAACTCATCGCGCCGCTGCTTCAGCTCGCGATCGGGAAGGCTGTAGAGCTTGCCGGAAAAAAGGAGGTTCTCATTTACGGTCAGCTCGTCGTAGAGCGAAAATTTCTGCGACATGTAACCGATCAATTCCTTGGTCGCTTCCCCTTCGCGCCCGATATCGTGGCCGGCGATCCTGGCCGTGCCTTCCGTCGGTTCGAGGATGCCGCAGAGCATCCGGATCACCGTCGATTTGCCGGAGCCGTTCGGGCCGAGAAAGCCAAAGATCGAGCCGCGGGCGACGGAGAAGCTGACGTGATCAACCGCGGTAAAATTGCCGAAGCGCTTGGTCAGCCCTTCGCACTCGATCATCGCGTCAGTCATTTTCCGACGTTCGGAAAGTAGATATCCGCGGACATGCCGGCGCGCAGCTGGTCCTCCTTGTTGTCGAGCCGGACCTTCACGCCGAACACCTGCTTGATGCGGTCCTCGACTGTCTGGACGTTGCGCGGCGTAAACTCTGCCTTGCGATTTACCTGCTCGACCACGCCGGAAAAATCGCGGCCGGGATGGGAATCGACGCGCACCCGCACGGTCTCGTTGAGCCCGATCGAGCCGAGCCAAAGTTCGGGCACATAGACGCGGACCCAGAGGCGATCGGGCAGAATCAAAGTCGCCACTTCGCGATTGGCCGGGAGCACGTCGCCCACTTTCACGCTCAGGATTTCCAGGATCGAATCGGCCGGCGCGATAATTTTCATTTCCTGGATCTGCGCGTCCATGTCCGCGAGCTGGGCTTTCGCCTGCTCGACGCGCGCGCGCGCGGCCGCGATGTTCATCTCCTGCGCTTTCGCGGCGCTCATGGCGCGCTCGGCTTCGCTCGGCGAAACCGTATTCCGCTTGAGCAAATCCTGCTGCCGCCGCGCTTCGGCCCGCAGAAACTCGAGCTGCGCGCTTTGAGCTTCGACGTCGTGCTGCGCGGTGTTGATCTGGGCCGCGGCCAGATCGCGTCGCGCTTTCATTTCGGAGGCTTCGAGCTGAACGATGGGTGTGCCGGCTTTCAGCGTGTCGCCTTCCCACGCGAAAATTTTCTCTACCCGCCCGGCAGAACGAGACGCCACATGGACTTCATCCACTTCAATCGTGCCGGAAACGGTATCGCTTTGGCGGCGGCATCCCGCGAACAGCACCAGCGCTCCACAGGCAGTCGCGCAAAGAATTCTCGGAAACGCAGTCGAAAACGGGAGACGCATCAATCGATTCAAAACTTACGCGACATTATGCGCAGGAAACGCTAGGAAGGGAAATGCCTGGTTATTCGGGAACGCCCCTGGCGCAAAAGCTCGGGATCAAGGCGGGGCAAAAAGTTGCGACCATGGGCGCTCCGGCGGGCTACCGGAAGCTGCTGGCGCCGTTGCCAAAGGGAGTTGTGTTCCCGACGAAGATCGCGGCTGAGGCGCCCTTCGTTCACCTGTTCGTGAAGGAGCGCAAGATCCTCGAAAAGGAATTGAAACGGTTGCGCCGGCTCCTCGCGGATGCAGGGGTCCTGTGGGTTTCGTGGCCGAAAAAATCCTCGGGCGGCGCCACCGACATCACGGAGGATGTGATCCGTGAAGTCTGCCTGCCGCTTGGGTTCGTGGACGTAAAAGTTTGCGCAGTGGATGAAACGTGGTCCGGGTTGAAACTCATGATCCGGCGGGAGAATCGGCAGAGTCGATAGGCGTTTCCAAGCCAAAAGGCACCCTCATCCTAGCCTTCTCCCAAAGGGAGAAGGAATTCGCCCGCGATATACGGGGTGGTTAAAACGGAAGCCAGGGCTACCTCGCTCCTCTCTCCCTTTGGGAGAGACGGACGCGAAGCGCCAGTGAGGGCACACGAGTAGATCTCGCGCCCGCCCTAGCCCGCGGAAGTCGTGCCGCTTCCTGAGCTGCCAATCGAAAAAACGCGCACCGGTTCCTCTACCCCGCGTACAGCCTGCGGCGGAAACCCCTCCAAGTTGCTCCGGTCCTTCAGATGTCGGGCAGTCCCTTCCGTCAGGAGCAGAGGCCGCTTGACTGTTTTCGTGAGCGCTTCAATGCGCGAAGCGATGTTCACGGCGCTGCCAATGGCGGTGAACTCGAGGCGCTCGGGCGATCCAATACTTCCGACAATAGCCGGACCGGTGTGGATGCCGATGCCAATCGCCATCTGCTCGCGCCCCTCGCGAACGAGCGTCGCGTTGAGTTCTTCGAGCGCCGCAAGCATGTCGCGCCCGGTGGCGAGCGCTTCGTCCGCGTGGTTCTCCCCGTTCACGCCGATTCCAAAAAGGGCCATGAACCCGTCGCCGAGAAATTTATTGATGATGCCGGTGTGGCGCGTTTCGACGACGTGCACCATGACGCGAAGAAAACTATTCAGCATCCGGACGGCTTCCGCCGGCGGAAGTGTCGCCGTCCGTTGCGTGAACGAACGGATATCGACAAACATGATCGTGATGACCTGCTCCACTCCGCCGAGGCCGGGATCGCGCGCCAGAATTTGCTCGGCCGTTCGCCGGCCGACATGGAGCCCGAAAGTTTGGCGGAGCCGCTCCTTTTCGCGCAACTCATGCAGCATGTGGTTGAACTCCGCGATGAGGAGGCCGAACTCGTCGGCCCGCGGCAAATGCAGGTTCCGGTCGAGCCGCCCTTCGGAAACCCCCTGGGCCGCGCTGCGCAGTTGATCGATCGGCTCGGAAACCAGGCGGCCGATTAACAACGCGGTGCAAAGACCGAAGGCAACCCCAACGGTCCCCACAAACACCGCGAACCAGGCGGGATCGGTGCCCGGCGCCGGCGGTGCAAAGCTCAAGAGAAGGAGCGAACCGATCGGGCAAATGCCCGCGGAGATCGCCCAAAGCAACCCGCGGCCCTTGAGCGAAAGCGCCCGGCCGCCCGGAGTGAGGTCCGCGCGCGCGGCGCGAAACAACGTCGGAAAAATTCCCCAGTGACTAGCCAGCTCGACCAGAAAGAAGCTGTGCGTAATGGCAATGAAGCCGGAAACGAGAAACGAGATCGGCAAATGCCAGAACAGCCGCGGATCAAAGGCATCCGGCCCGGCCGTCAACGAGATCAGGAAAACCGGAACGCAAAGGAACCAGGCGACGCCGGAGATCACCATGATCGACCAGGGAAGATTGATGGCGCGGCGGCGCGCTCGCATGAGCCCGTCCGGATTCGGTTTCTCGCCGGAATGGAGTTGTCTCAAAACCGGGCCGATGGAAAGCACCCGGCGGAGCCAGGCGAACATCGCCACGGGATAAACGCAGACGTTGTAGATAATGACGGTTTGGAGAAAGCGAGCCTTGAGCGTCTCGGTTCCGAGGAGCGGCTCGATTACCGAGAGGTTGTACCAAATATTGAACGCGCTCCCGAGGAGCTGGGGCACGACAGGCGCCAGCGCGGTCACGATCAACGCCACGCGGGGTCGAGGACCGTTTAGCGCAGCGTCCATGGCTTGAAATAATCGAGCAGGATTAGTTGCGCGCGCGGGGCTGTCGTGGCTGCGGCGCGGCGAACCGCGGCGAAATCAGTCAGCGGCAGGAAGACAAAGCCGTTGCGAAGCGGCCGGAAAAAATCGTCCTGATGGCTGGGCAGAATGTAGCGAGGTTTCAATTGCGCAATCGTAGGCGAAAAGGCGTCGATCGCGTCAGGGCTGGCGACGCCCACGATGGCGAGATCGACGGGCGCGGCCTTGAGCGCGACCGGTTGATCTCCGCGGCCGCCGGAGTTGATGAAGATCCGTTTCCCGCCGATTTCGATGAGGAAGGCGAGCGGATCGCCAAGCACCCAATGGTCGATTTTGCGCGGCGGCAAATGTTTGGCGGGGCCTTTGAACGGCGTGACACCGAAGACACGGTCATGCGCTGCCGGGAGAACCCGGATGACGGCGCCGTTCACGCGAATCGTTGCGCCCGCTCTGACGCTCCGCGTTTGTTTCGCGGGAACACCGGCCGATTGGGCGAGCTGCACGCTTGTGGCGGAGGCGATTAGTTTCGCGCCAGTCGCGCGCAAAATCGGAGGAACGTCGTAGAGATGGTCGATGTGGCCGTGCGTCACGAGGACGGCATCGATCTTCGGATGCTCGCGCGTCCATTGGTCGATGAGGCTCGTTTCGCGAACCGGCTCCAGTTTCAAAGCGGTCCGGAACAGACTCTGCCGCGAGAAATAGGGATCGATGAGGAGAACGGTGTCGCGCGATTCGAGCAGGTAACCGTTCGTCCCAAGATAGGTGATTCTCACTCCATGGCGCGGCGGAGCGGTGCGCGCCGGCAGCGGGTCGCCCTTCACGAGCCGGGGATATTTCTCGAGGCCGCCGAGCGCGGGCATGACCGAGAGCAAAAGGAAGAACAGAATCCGGGCCTTCAATTCCCGCGATAATCAAGGGAGCCGCCCGAATGCGGAAGCAGAAATTGCAGGGCTCGTTGCACCGTTCGCGTTTCGATTCAGCCCTTGAGCGATGCGATCGCGGAGTGCCGGAGGCACGACGGAGTAAAGCCCGGAGCGCAGCGAAGCAAGTTCCGGGTACCTCGCAACGACCCGACATTCCAAACCCCGTAAGGGGTGACGGATCGCCCGACCGGGTGGATTCCAAGCGCAGCATTGTTCCCGTTCCGTCGCCCTGTCGGGCTCGTGCATTTTGGCAAACCGGTCATCCGGAGTTCCGCTTCGCTTCACTCCGGGCTTTATTCCGCCACACCTCCGGTGCTCGCTCGCCTGTGGACAACCCACATCAAGCCATGAAATAATCGGGTAATGAGCACGCGTCTTTTCGATCACATTGATCTACGAGTGAAGAACCGCAAAACGGCCCAGCGCTTTTACGAGAAACTCTTGCCGGCCATCGGTTTTCGGGTCGACAAAAGTGGAGAAGAATGGGGTTTGTTCGAAGCGGAAGGCGGCAAGGCCGTCGATTTTTTTGGATTCACCGAAGATTCCAATCATCAAGCGAACGGGAGCCGTATCGCGTTTTGGGCGCCGAGTCGCGCAGCGGTGGATAAAGTCGCGGAGGTGGTTCGCAAAGCGGGCGGGACGAATATCGAGGGGCCGGAGTTGTGTGTGGATTACAGCCCCGGTTACTACGCCGTCTTTTTCGAAGACCCGGATGGGAACAAACTGGAAGTCTGTCACCGCGAAAGCGCGACGCAGGCAGACTAGGCTCGACGCGATCGGGGGAGTTTGCTAAATCGCGTCCGAAAGGACGTTATGAATCAAACACGCAGAAACCATTCAAAGATAATTCTTCCACTGCTCTGTCTGGCCTTGGGCTTCGGACTGAGCGCAACTTCGAATGCCGCCGAGACACACCCGGGAACCGAAGCCGGCGCGACGAGTCTCCTCAAGGAATTCCTCAAGCCGGGCGCGGACCACGCGGCGCTGAGCAAACAATTGCGGCCGACCGCGGGTGATTACGCCGCCGTTTTCGAGGCCGACTCGAGCGCCAAGGTCGCCGCGGTCTATGACCCGGCTTGGGAGGGCGGTCAGATGGTCGTGGCGCCCAAACCTGGACAGACCGAGGTCAAAGTCTTCTCCGCCACGAGCGATGAGTTGAAAGCGTGGACCGGGAATGCCGCAGAGTTCGCGGGGGGCTGGAAGGACGTGGGGCCGAAGCTCAAGCCCGGCTTGAAGATCTACCGCTTCAAATTTGTCGAGCCGGGAAAGGATCTGGGCATGGCGTTTGACGGCCTGATTTACGTCAACGGGAACTGGCGAATTTTCCCGAAGCCCTGGCGCGCACTGGGCAAATAATTCAGCCCGAAGCGGTGACGCCAAAAGCGCGGAGCGCGCGCGTCGTGGCTTCCATCGGCATGCCGACCACGTTGCTGTAGGAGCCTTCGATCTTTTCAATGATTTCCGTGCCGTGCCCTTGCGCGGCGTAGGCGCCCGCTTTGTCGAGTGGGTTTACTTTTCCCAGGTAATCCCGGATGGCGCGCTCGCTTAGTTGGCGAAAATGCACGCGCGAGGTTTCGTGAAAGCTGTGCGATTTGCCGCGTGCGGCGTGGCGGATACAAACCGCTGTCCAGACTTCGTGGGACCGTCCGCTCAGACGCCGGAGCATTTTCACCGCATCCTCAAGGTCGAACGGTTTACCGAGGACGCAGCCATCGATCGTTACCAGGGTATCGGCCGCGAGCACGACCGCGTCGCGTAGCGTTTGGGAAACGCGCTGGGCTTTTCGCGCCGCATTGCAGATCGTCAATTCCCGAATCGTGAACCAATCGTGCGCGACTTCCTCCCCCGGCGGCGAAATAATCTCAAATTCGTAGCCCGCTTTCTTCAACAATTGGCGCCGGCGGGGCGAGGCCGAAGCGAGAACAAAACGCGGACCCACTCCGCGGTTACGGCTTCTTCGGAGGCGCGGCCTCGTCGGAGGACGTCTCCATTTTGTTCGGTATCTTCATTTCTTGAAAATCTTTCGGCACGGAGAACTCCGCCTCGCTCAACGGATCCTGTTTGATCGAAACCACGGTGCTGGTCACTTCCTCATCGGCCAGCTTGACCTGTGTCTTTAGCGGAAACCCAGGCAGATCGCGGTAATCCAGCATCCCCTTTGCCAGATCGTTCCATGCGGCCGGAATCACGGCCTGAAGTTGTTTCAGGATCTCGGCGGAACCCGGAAACTTCGGCGCGATCCAGTAACTCGCCTTGAACTTGGCTGTTTCCGCCACGTACTCCTCCGCTTCGTATCCATTGATCGTCGTTTTTTTGCCCGTGGCGACGAGTTTCGGTTTCTCAGTCGTGGTGGCGCCATACTTGGCGGCCATTTCGGCGATGGCTTTCGCTTTGTCGCCCGAAATGCGCATGAATTTCTTTTGCGCGTTGATGAGCGTAATCATGTCGCCGGTCTTGCCCTCTACGATCATCGTCATTTCCGGGGTCGCTTCCATGCGCACGCGATCACCTTTTACCTTCAGCGTCATCTCGCTGGCCTGACCTTTGTTTTCCACTTTTTGGACAATGGTGAAATCAGCCTGCGCGCTCAGGGGAATCAGGGAGGCGAAGGTGAGAGACAGGATGGAAGCCTTCATGGGTGTAATTAGGTCTCGGGCGAACGAAACGCAACCGAGCCGAGCCAAACAGAAAAGGACTTGGCAGGAATGAGGAGCCGCGTCAGCTTAGTCGCGCTCGCGGGTGTAGCTTAATGGTAAAGCTGTAGCCTTCCAAGCTACTGACGAGGGTTCGATTCCCTTCACCCGCTGATTCTTTTCTCGGAGGGACGTGCTTCCGCAAGTCCCACTTCTCCAGCTCCTCGCGGACCACTCGCTGATTTTTGGGACATGCGGAAGCACGTCCCTCCGAGTTAGGAACGAACCGAGTCGCTCTTGCTCGCGGTGCGGCGCTGATGGCGATGCCAGCTGGCGTGCAGACCTCGCGCAACCACGAGGGCCAGGAGCGCCGCGCCGCACAACCAGGTGGAGGCCTCCGGAACGGGCGCCGAGATAATTGTCTCTGCATCCGGCGCGAAAAACCCCGACGGCGCCATCTGTTCGCTCATGCCGAAGGTGGCGCCGGTCAAGGTGAGGTAATTATTCGCAGGGCCAACACGGGCGAAGCGGCTGAAGCCCTTCAATTCGCCGTTGGTCTCCGACAATAGAGTCGATCCCGAGGATTCGCCTTCTTCTCGGCCTGGCTCGCCTCGCTCGGACCGCTGCGTTTCACTCCGCGTCGCAATGATCGCCCTGGCGATAGCCGCTGCTCGCGCGGCAGCCTCCTCCGGGTTTGCATCCCGCGGCACGGCCCGCGCCTCATGGGCCGGGGCAGCGCTGGCCGACACGAGCGAATGGGCCGTCTCCGGAGTGCTGAAGCTGGAGTAAGCCAGGAAAAGTGCGCCTCCCAATCCCGTGATCGCAAAAACGATAATCGCGCGCAAGGGCAGCCGTGGGAGGGCGTGATGAGCGGCGCGGTAATGTTCGGGAGCGACGGACATATCGGTTTCCCTCGTCGAACAGGCTGGTGGCTCTGCTGATCCGGGCATTTTTAAAAAGCACGAATTGTTCCTCCGCAGATGCAGTTTTCATAACGAGTGGAACAGACCGCGCGCTTCGCTCCGTGAGGGCGCGGCCAGGCTGTTATTGATCGGGAGCGATGACGTCGCGATGCCGCCAGGCGTAGCGCAGACCGGAATAAACGGTCAGGATAACCGTGATCCAGACCAGGATCGGTCCGGCCCTATTCCAGGCGCGAAACCACCAGCCGCCGGCCAATTCGCCGTAGGCCAGCTCGCGCGCGGAAAGCAAGACCAGGAAGAAGACGACGGTGATGATCTGCCACGAAGTCTTGTGTTTCCCGAGGCGCTCGGCCGGCAGGACCTGCCCGCGCGCGCTCGCCATCAAACGCAATCCCGTGATCAGAAAATCGCGCGCCACCACCGTCGTTGCCGCCCAGGCCGGGATGGCCCCCAGCGGCACGAGCGAGATGAACGCCGCCGCCATCATGATCTTGTCCACCAGCGGGTCCATCAGCTTCCCGAAATTAGTCACCTCGCCGTAGCGCCGCGCGATTTCGCCATCGAAATAATCCGTGATGCCCGCGAGGATGAAAATAATCAGAGCGACCGTCCGCGCGTAGGGCCAGTCCCAGCTCAGAGCCGCGACGAAGAGAATCGTCAGGACGAGACGGCTGATTGTTAAACGATTGGCCCAGTTCATACGAGCGCACCCGGGCTTTTCGGTTGCCCGGCCAAATTTACCGGTGCCTCTTTGAAGACCGGGTGCTTCCAGATCGGCACAACGCGCTTGAGCTCATCCATGATCCATTGGCTCGCGGCGAACGCGGCGCCACGATGCGCGCTCGTCACTCGCACCACCACGGAAGGCTGCGAGACCGGCACAAAGCCGATGCGGTGATGGAGGAGGAGCTCTTTCACTTCGAATTTTTCCGCGGCGCTGTCCGCCACGAGCCGCATCTGATGTTCCGCCATCGCTCGATGCGCTTCGTATTCGATGCCGGTGATCTCGCGGCCATCTTCACTTGCGCGCACCGCTCCCCAGAAAACGACAATCGCGCCCGCGCCCGGATCATTCCGCGCCTCGGGCAGATCGAGCGGCGACTCGGTGAGTGAAACTTCGCAAACGGAAATTGCCATGCGCTATTGGAACCGGATAGAGTCTGGGCCCACCCCTATCCCCGGCCTGACCAAGGAGATACTAAAATGAGCGCGAATCAATGTGATATCGGACTGATCGGCCTCGCTGTCATGGGCGAAAATCTCGTGCTCAACATGGAATCGAAGGGATTCAATGTCTCCGTCTTCAATCGCACGTGGGAGGTGACGGAGAAGTTTGCCAACGGCAAAGCCAAGGGAAAAAACATCGTGCCCGCGCGAACGATGGAAGAATTCGTCGGCGCGCTGAAACGGCCGCGGAAGGCAATGCTCATGGTGAAGGCCGGCGCGCCGGTGGACGCCGTGATCAATCAGCTCGCGCCGCTCCTCGAAAAAGGCGACGTGATCATCGACGGCGGAAATTCGCTTTTCACCGACACGCAACGCCGCTGCAAAGATCTTGAGGCTCGCGGTTTTCACTTCGTCGGCTGCGGCGTTTCCGGAGGAGAAGAAGGCGCCCTGAAAGGTCCCTCGCTCATGCCGGGTGGATCGCGGGAATCCTTCGAAATCATCGCGCCGATCTTCCGCAAAATCGCCGCGATCGTAGATGGCGAACCGTGCTGCCGTTACATGGGCCCCGACGGCGCGGGCCATTACGTCAAGATGGTCCACAACGGCATTGAGTACGGCGACATGCAGCTCATCTGCGAGGCCTACGCCATCATGAAAGATGTCGCGGGCATGGGCGCCCCCGAGTTAGCCGGCACTTTCGCCGAATGGAACAAGGGCGATCTCGACAGCTACCTCATCGAGATCACCTCGCAGATTTTTCAAAAAATCGATCCCGACACGGGCAAGCCGCTCGTCGATGTCATCCTCGACAAGGCGGGCCAAAAAGGGACCGGCTTGTGGACCTTGCAGTCCGCGCTGAGCCAATCGGTCGTCATCTCCACGATCAACGCCGCCGTCGAAGCGCGCGTGATTTCCTCGAGGAAAGATGAACGCGTGGCCGCCTCGAAAATTCTGCCGCATCCGAAAGTGCCGAAGTTCACCGGGGATCGCGACGAGCTCATCACCGCCGTGCGCGACGCGCTCTACGCGTCGAAGATCGTCTCCTACGCGCAGGGAATGGAGCTGCTCGGCGCCGCCAGCGAGAGTTTCAAATGGAACCTGAATTTTGGCGACATCGCCACCATCTGGCGAGGCGGCTGCATTATTCGGGCAAAGTTCCTGAATCGAATCAAGGA
>DASQLH010000111.1:0-8696 GCA_035630155.1 Chthoniobacterales bacterium | reverse complement strand
CGGAAAGGCGGCATCATCGCCATTCAAATCGAGAAGGACGATTGCCTGATCGACGCGAAATTAACCAACGGCGACAACGAGATTGTGCTCATCACCAAGGAAGGGATGAGCCTGCGCTTTCACGAGGAGCAGTTGCGGGATCAGGGCCGCAATACCGTGGGCGTTTGGGGAATTCGGCCCGAGAAGGGCGATTGGGTCGTCGGCAGCGCCATCGTCAATCCAAATGCGATGCTGCTGGTCGCGGGCGAAAACGGTATCGGCAAACGGACTCCGTTCGACGATTACCGGCGGCAATCGCGCGGCGGCAAAGGGATCATCACGATGAAGACCGGCGAAAAAACCGGCAAGGTTGTCGGCGCCCTTACCGTGACCGAAGCCGACGAGCTGATGTTGATCACCACGAAAGGCCAGATGGTGCGGACCCGCGTGAAAGAAATCCGCGCGGTCGGCCGGAACACGATGGGGGTCAAGCTGATGGATTTACGCGGAGCGGAGAAGCTCCAGGCCATCGCCCCGGTCGTGAGCCAGGAAAATGCCGAAGTCGAGGTGGACTCGGCGCCGGCCCCAACGGCGTAAAGAAAAAGGGCACGCCACGTTAGCGTGCCCCTTCCTGATTTTGTTGTCGCGCGAGGCGAATTAGTAGCTGCCCGACGAACGGATGGTTGTGCTCTCCTGGGTGGTCTGGCTGATCGGAGCCCGGGTGGTCTGCGTGGTCGTGGTGGTGGTGGCCGGCACTGGTTTTTCCACGACCGTGGTGCACGAAGTCATCAGCGCGGCGACCGCCAGAAGTGGTGTAACAATAATAAGTTTTTTCATAGTTGGAGTTGTTTCCTTCATGGACAGATCGTCGCAGGTCGTTCTGCCAGATGTATTTCGGGCGAAGATTTCTAAACTAATTGACGGTGGATCGCGCGCTCCCGTCGCGCGATGCTGAGAAATGGCGGCGGAGCCGCGACATTAAACATCGGGCGGCGGAGCGCTCGATCCACCTCAGTCATCCACGCTGCTCCGTAATTTCTTTAACTTCGATCTCTGGCGTTTTGATTCGAGAATGCGTTTCTTCAACGCCCGCGGACGGGGAGAACGCTGGCGCCGGCTTTTTTCGCGCCGGCTAATTTCGGCCTGGGATCGCTCATGAGCCTTGCGGGCGAGCAGTTCCCGTAACCGCTCGCGCGCCAGCTTCCGGTTCGTTGCCTGCGACCTGGAATCCTGCACCGTCACACACAATCCTGACGGCAAATGCCGCAGAGTCACCGCCGTTGAAACCTTATTGACGTTTTGTCCCCCCGGGCCGCCCGAGCGGGCAAACGTTTCCTCGAGATCGGACTCCCGCAATTCGATCACAGGACTAGACGGTTGAACTCAGAGCGGGGGAATCTTTTCACGACCGTAGCGCAAAACCCTCGACATCCAGACGAGCTCGTTTACGAACTTCGCGACTCGGCCGACATACTTTTCGTCCTTTAATTTTCCCTGCTCATCGAAGGCGTCCCGGACTTTGCTGAAATTCACGTCCGTGAAGGTTACCGCCAAGCCAAGTTCGCGAACAACTTGAACCATCTGTTCAATCACGCGCGAGCCGCCAAAAGGTCCCGCCGATACGCCAACCAGGCCGGCCGCCTTGTGAATGTATTCCTCGAGGCACATATCGAGCGCATGCTTCAGCAGCCCGGGATAACCGTGATTATACTCCGGCGCCACGATGACGATCCCATCGGCGCGCTTCATCATCTCGGCGTAACTCGGGTCTTTCATCTCCTCGCCCGCATCGTCGAGGCGCATCTTCAGTTGCCGGACATCGATCAACTCGGTCTCGATCTCCGGCCGCTTCTTCATCTCGCTAAGGACAAAGGCGGCCACGTGTTCGCTTTGCCGCCCCTGCCGCGCGGTCCCGAGGATCACGGGAAGGTAAAGTGGAGGTTCTGGAAGCGTGGTGCTCATGGATTGATTTCCTGGTTGCTGACTGGTCTCGCGCAAGGACTGCCGATGGCCGGACTCGAACCGGCACGGGCCGCTAAGCCCAACGGATTTTAAGTCCGTTGCGTCTGCCATTTCGCCACATCGGCGGCTGCGGGGCAATCTTACTCGGCTGCATGCGCAGACCAAGAGCTTTTGGAGGCGTCGCATTGCTTGTCATCCCGAGCCGCGCCAGACGGCGAGGGACCCCCCAGTCGCAGGGAAGTCACACGAATCCGCTTTCGCGATCCACGAAGATCGGCGTGACGAAGGCGGTAGTGTTAACTCGTATAAATCCAGAGCGCCCGCGAGGTCCCTCGCCGTCTGCGCGGCTCGGGATGACAAGCAGGGGAACGCAACGTAATTCAGCGCTCTACATCCGACGATCGTCAGACATTCGTAGTACTTGCGCGGCTAATGACTCGCCGCGTAACGGAGAATTCATATGGCAGATAAACTAGCAGGCAAAAAAGTGGCGATCCTGGCGGCGGACGGATTCGAAGAAGTCGAACTGACGAAACCACGAAAGGCCCTCGACGACGCGGGTGCCAAAACGAGCGTGGTCTCGCTCAAATCCGGCAAGATCCAGGGGATGAATCACGCGGACAAGGGAGCTACGGTCGAGGTCGATCTCACGCTGGCGGACGCGAAGCCGCAGGAGTTCGATGCGCTTCTGATCCCCGGCGGATTGATGAATCCGGATACGTTGCGCTCTAGCGACGAAGCGCTCGAATTCGTTCGGCATTTCTTTCGGCAAGGCAAACCGGTTGCGGCAATCTGCCATGCGCCGTGGGTGCTGATCGATGCGGAAGTGGTCAGCGGGCGCACCATCACTTCCTGGCCCGCCATTAGGACCGACGTGCGGAACGCGGGCGCGACCTGGGTGGACCAGGACGTGGTGGTGGATAATGGCCTCGTCACGAGCCGGAAACCGGACGACATTCCAGCGTTCAACGAAAAGATGATCGAGGAATTCGCGGAGGGACGGCATGCCGTGGAGGCCAGGCCGGAGGCAAAGCGGCCCGTCACTCAGCTCGAGACCTGAGCGGGCCAAATTGCCTTGCAACTTCTCCAGCCAGCCTTTCAACTTTTCATGATCGCGACCGCTGCCGATGACCACCGCCAACAAAATCACCGTGATCCGGATTCTCATGATCCCGGTGTTCGTCACGCTCGCGATCTATTACGGGGAGAGCATTCAGGAAGGTAAACCGCAGGACTGGATGCGCTTCACCGCGGTCGCGGTGTTTTTGTTGGCGGCCGTGAGCGACGGCCTCGATGGCTACGTCGCGCGGCGCTACAACCAGCGCAGCTCTCTCGGCATGATCCTCGATCCGATCGCCGACAAAGGCCTGCTGCTCAGCGGCATCATTACGCTCAGCATCAGCAACTGGAGCCAGGTCGATCCGAATTACGGCAGATTTCCCACCTGGTTCCCGGTGCTGGTGATCACGCGCGATGTCGTTATTCTCGTCGGAAGCGCGGTGCTCCATATTTTAAACGGCACCGTGCGGGTGCGGCCGAGCTGGACCGGGAAGGTGGCCACGGTCCTGCAAATGGCGGCGATCGCATGGGTGATGTTGCAAATTCATTTCCTGCCGCTGCTCTGGGTTGTGATCGCGGCCGGCTTATTCACTTTGGTCTCCGGCATGATCTATGTGCGCGACGGAGTGCGGCAGTTGTCGGCTGAGGGCCACGCGAACGCGAAGCTGAACTAAACGCGCCGGCGCGTTCGTAATGATGGATTCGAAAAACGCAGGAGAAAGCGTGGGCAAGGTCGCTATCGTGGGCCGGCCGAATGTCGGCAAATCGGCCCTCTTCAATCGCCTGGCCGGGCGGAATATCGCCATTGTGCACGATCAGCCCGGCATCACCCGCGACCGGCTGGCGGCGCCTTGCACGCGTGGGCGCAGACCCTTCACGGTGTGGGACACTGGAGGAATCGGCGGCGCGGGCGAGACGGAACTGACCGCCCAGGTTCGCGCGGCGGCCGATGCGGCGATGCAGGAGAGCGACGTGATTCTCTTCGTTGTCGATGCCCAGGACGGACTGACGCCAATCGATCAGGAGCTGGCGAGAATTTTGCGCAAATCGAAAGCGCCCGTCGTGCTGATCGTGAACAAGATCGATCACGAAAAGCACGAGGACCTGGAGAATGATTTTCTTCAGCTCGGTTTTGACAACACGATTCCAATCAGCGCGGCGCACGGCCGCGGCATTTCTGGCCTGCTGGAAATAGTCGACACGCTCCTGCCGGCGGAAACGCAAGGCGCGATCGAAAATCGAGATTCGAAAATCGAAAATATCCTCACCCTCGCCATCGTGGGGCGGCCCAATGCCGGCAAGTCCTCGTTGGTAAATTCCATTCTGCGGGACGCGCGCACGATCGTCAGCGAGTTGCCCGGCACCACGCGGGACGCCGTCGATATTCTCTATGAGCGCGACGGGGAGAAGTTTCTCCTCATCGATACCGCCGGAATGCGGGCGCGGAGCAAACATTCCACCTCAGTCGAAGTATTTAGCGTGATGCGCGCTGAGCGCACGATCCGCCGCGCCGACCTTTGCGTCCTCGTTATCGACCTGACCAGCGGGGTCACCTCCCAGGACAAGCGGATCGCCGGCTTGATCCAAAAAGCGGAAAAGCCATGCGTGATCGTTTTGAACAAGTGGGACCTGGTGAAGCCGTCGCGAGGCGCGAAGGCCGCGATGGAGCGGACCATTACCGACGTGCGGGAGCGCCTTTTCTTTCTCGAGTATGCGCCGGTGCTGGTGGCTTCCGCGCTCACCGGTGAAAATGTGGATCAGCTCTTCCGCCTGATCCGAGATGTCCGCCGAGCGGCGCAGATTCGCATCGGGACCGGAGTTTTGAATCGCCTCTTGCGCGCGGCATTCGAAGAGACCCCGCCGCCGATGATCGGCACGCGCCGGCTCAAGCTGTTTTACGCCGCGCAAGCGCGCGGAGAAGACAAACGAGCGCTCGAAGCCCTCAAGTTTGTCCTCTTCGTCAATCAGCCGAAACTTCTGAGCGACACATACACAAGATACCTCGAGCGCCGGATCCGCGCGGCTGAGGCCTATCCTGGGTTGCCGCTCATCCTGAGCTGCCGCGCGCGCAGCGAGGCGGAAGACCGGGCGTAATAACGCCCTTTCGACTCAGTTTGATCGAACGACCTTCCCGCCGTACCTGTCTCACTCTTTCTTATGAAATCGACGCAGGAAATCACGCAGCAAGTGCAGGAGATGGGGCAATGGATCCCGCCGCTGCGCGAACAGATCGGTCACGTTGTCATCGGGCAGAGATATCTGGTCGACCGGCTGCTGCTCGGCTTGCTCGCGAATGGCCACATCCTGCTCGAAGGCGTCCCCGGCCTGGCCAAGACTTTGACGGTCAAAACGATGGCCGCCTGCATCCAGACCGGCTTTCAGCGGCTCCAGTTCACCCCCGATCTTTTGCCGGCCGATCTCATCGGTACGCTCATTTATAATCCGCGCACCGGCGAGTTCACGACCAAGCTCGGGCCGCTCTTTTCGAACCTGATCCTGGCCGACGAAATCAATCGCGCGCCGGCCAAAGTGCAGAGCGCGCTTCTCGAAGCGATGCAGGAACGCCAGGTCACGATTGGCGAAACCACCTATCCCCTTTCCGATCCGTTCCTCGTTTTGGCCACGCAGAATCCGCTGGAACAGGAAGGCACCTATCAGCTCCCGGAAGCGCAGCTCGACCGTTTCATGCTGAAATTGCACATCGGCTATCCGCAAAAATCCGAGGAGCGGCAGATCCTCGATTTGATGGCGACTTCCGCGCCGAATCTGGCCGTCATGCCCGTGGTCGATCCGCAGAGCATCATCGCCGCGCGTTCGGTGGTGAACGAAATCTACATCGACGATCGCGTTAAGGATTACATCGTCGATGTCGTCTGGGCCACACGCGATCCGGCCTCTTACAATTTGCAGCTCGATGGCCTCATCCGCTACGGCGCCTCGCCGCGCGCCACGATCTATCTCGCGCTCGCGGCTCGCGCCCACGCTTTCCTGAACGGCCGCGGCTACGTCACCCCGCAGGATGTGAAGAGCATCGGCACCGATGTTCTCCGTCACCGCGTCATCGTCAGCTACGAAGCCGAGGCGGAGACCATCACGAGCGAGACCATCGTCGATCGAATTTTCGCAGGACTCCCCGTTCCGTGATCCCCGCACGCACCGAGACAAGGCAAACGCCGGCGGAGATCCTGAAAAAAATCCGCGCGCTCGAGATCAAAACGAAGGGTCTCGTGCAAACGATGTTCGCGGGCGATTACCACAGCGTATTCAAGGGGCGCGGGATGAACTTCGAAGACGTGCGCGAGTATCAGCCGGGGGATGAAATTCGCGCCATTGACTGGAACGTGACCGCGCGACTCGGCACAGCTTTCGTGAAGAAGTTCACGGAAGAGCGCGAATTGACCGTTGTCCTGGTTGTGGATGTCAGCGCTTCGGGAAACTTCGGCAGCGTTTCACAATCCAAACGGGAACTCGCGGCAGAGGTCGCCTGCCTGCTCGCGTTCAGCGCGATTCGCAACAACGACAAGGTGGGCCTGCTGCTGTTCAGCGACCGTGTGGAGCTTTTCATTCCGCCAAAGAAAGGACGGTCGCATACGCTGCGCATCATCCGGGAAATTCTTTTCTTCGAGCCGGCGGGACGCGGCACGGCGCCAGCCCTGGCCCTCGATTACTTGAACAAGGTGGTAACGCGACGCGCCGTGGTTTTTTTCGTCTCGGATTTTCAGACCGGAGATTTCTCGCGCGAGCTGGCGGTGAGCGGTCGCCGCCATGACTTCATCGCCGTGCACATTCAGGATCAGCGCGAGGAAAACCTTCCCAACGTGGGAATCATCACCCTGGAAGATGCGGAAACCGGCGAACAGATCGAGATCAATACCGCCGACCGTAATGCGCGCGCGCGCTTCACCGCGATGGCGGAAACACAACGGGCTGAGTTGAACCGGACGCTCCGCCGCAACCACATTGACGCCATTTCGCTCCGCACGGGAGAAAATTACCTGCCCGCGCTCCGCTCGTTTTTCAAGCAGCGCGAGCGGCGTCTCGCTGTGCGATGAACGCTCTCCTTGCCGTCGCGGACATCCACGAAATCGCGGGGGCGGTCGATTATTCGCTGGTGCCGCCGTGGGTCATCTATGGCGGCATCGTTCTCGGACTCGTCCTCCTGGGCCTGATCGGGTGGTGGATTCGCAACCGTTCCCGCCGGCCCAAGCCGCAGCAATCCCCGCGCGACCGCGCGCTTCAGGAACTGGACCGCGTCCGCGCTGAGATGGAGACGTTAACGCCATATCAATTCAGCATCCGGGTTTCCGACATTCTGCGGCGATACGTCACGGACCAATATCAACTGCCGGTGACGCGTCAGACCTCGGTCGAGTTTCTGAACACCCTGGCGAAAACGCCGTCGTTTTCTGACGACGAGAAATCGTTGCTCGAAGATTTTTTGAATCGTTGCGACCTGATCAAGTTCGCCCGTTACGACGCGACGATTGAAGACAGCCGTCTCCTTTTCGAAGAGGCGACGCGTTTTGTTGAAGGAGGGAAACTTGAACCTGCGTGATTGGCTGCCTGTGAACTCAGCCCTGACTTTTGCGCAGCCGTGGATGCTCCTGCTTCTGCTCGCTATTCCGCTGCTGGCTTATTGGCGGGGCAAAAGCGGCCCGGCGGCGGCGCTCACTTTCTCGTCTATTGCGATCTTGCGCGCGCTCGGCAAAAGCAGTGCGGCGCGGGCGGGCAAATTTCTGCGGGCGATGCTGCTCCTGAGCCTGGCGCTCCTTATCATCGCCATGGCGCGGCCGCAGTTGGGGAAGAGCCTCACCCAGGTCGAAGCGAGCGGGATCGACATCATGGTGGTGCTCGATGTCTCGGGTTCCATGCTGACGAAGGACTTCATGATCGGCGGCCAGTCCGCGACGCGGATTGATGCGATCCGGCAGGTGACCGAGAAGTTTATCGAGGGCCGGCCTAACGATCGCATCGGCATCATCGCTTTTGCCGGACGCCCCTATGTGGTCAGTCCGATGACGCTGGATCACGATTGGCTCCTGAAAAACCTCGACCGGATCAAGATCGGCCTGGTGGAAGATGGGACAGCAATCGGCTCCGGCATGGCGGCCGCGGCGAATCGGTTGAACGACAAGCGGTCGAAGAGCCGCGTCATCGTTCTCCTGACGGACGGCGAAAATAATACGGGAAAGATTCCGCCGAATACCGCTGCGGAAGCGGTGAAGGCACTGAAGATCCGCTTATATGCGGTCGGCGCCGGAATTAATGGCATTGCGCCGACGCCGGTCTTCAATCCGCAAAACGGCAAGCCGCTGACCGACATGATGGGGAACGTCGTTTATCAGAACCAGCGCGTTCACTTCAACGAGGCGGGTCTGAAGGAAGTGGCCAAGATCGCCGATGGCCAATTTTACCGCGCAACCGACACCAAGTCGCTCGAGCAAATTTTTGCCGATATCGACAAGCTGGAGAAGACGACGGTGGCGGTGAAAAAATATCAGCAATACCGCGACCTTTTTCCGGCCTGCATCATGGCGGGGCTGGGGCTGCTGTTCGCGCAGTTGCTCTTGTCGCAGACGATTTGGAAAAAGCTGCCGTGAAACTCTTGCAACAACGCCACCGACAACGGCCTGAGGGCAGGCCGTCTCCAAAGAAATGAATTTCGGGGCGCCATCCTGGTTCTGGGCTTTGCTCGC
>DASQLH010000110.1:0-38167 GCA_035630155.1 Chthoniobacterales bacterium | reverse complement strand
TGCGTTGCCGTTGACCGCCGGAAAGATTCGAGCCGCGCTCGTTCAGCATGCTGTCGTAACCTCGCGGCATCGCTTCGATCTCTTCGTGAATGTGCGCCTGCTGCGCGGCCTGGACGATCTGGTCGAAACTCACCTCGCCGCAACCGTAGGCAATGTTCTCGCGCACCGTGCCCGAGAAAACGAACGGCACCTGGCTGACGTATCCGATGCTCTTCCCGATGTCTTCGCGCGAGAGCACGCCGATCGGCACGCCGCCCACGAGCACTTCGCCGGAGGTGGGATGGAGCAGGCGAAGGACGGCGCGCAACCAGGTCGATTTGCCCGAGCCGGACGGCCCGGCGATCCCGATGGTTTGCCCCTGGCGAATGGCGAGCGTCACGCCATCCAGAATCCGCCGCGGTCCGGTTGGCGTCGGGTATTCCACCACGAGATCCTGGCATTCGAGAAGGGGAATGCTGCCGTCGAGCCGCGGCGGGCGCAGCGTGACGACGCCGAACGATTTGTCGAGCGGCTGATTCAACATTTCCATGAGCACGCTGACCTGGAGACTCGTCTCGTAGGTTTCATCGAGGATCCGGTGCAATTCATGGAGCGGCCGCATGATCCCGATAAACAGGAGGGCCTGCGTGACCACCACACCGATCGCGATTTCGCCGCGGCCCACCAGGTAGATCGCGTAAGCAATGACAATGACGTGGAAGAGGCCTTGATTGAGGCCCTTCGCCCAATCGAATCTCGCCATGGCCAGGCCATGTTTGATCTCTCCCTCGCGGCGCGCCTGAGTGGCGGTTTGAATGCGGGCGACCTCGACGGGCATGGTGTTGGCCGCGCGAATGTATTCGAGTCCGCTCAACTGCTCCACCACCGTGCCGTCGAGACCTTCCCGGGCGTGCATGAGCGCGAGGCGGATGCCCTTTTGCGATCGCACCTGCCAGACCGTGAGAAGGACCGACACGGGCACGACACCCAGCATGACGAGGCCGGTCCGCCATTCCGTCAAGATGCCGGCGGCCAGCGCGAAACCAGCCGAGAGCACGGCCGGAAGGAAATCGGTGAAGGCGACCTTGAGGAACTTTACAAACCCTTGCACGCTCCGCGTAATGCGGCCATGCAGCGCCCCGACGCGATCGGCCGCGAAGGCGCCCAAATCGATTTTGAGCAGGTGGCTGACGAGGCGCACCGTCATGTCGCCTTCGATCCGGGCGGTGGTGCGTTGCACAAACCAACGGCGCAATAGTTGGAGCGATTCCTTGAGCACGTAGATGCCGGCCAGGAGTCCGAGAAAAATTCCGGTCACGCGCATCAGCTCGCCCGTGGAGCGGCCGGCCAGCTCGACGATCTGAGTCGTAAATTTCCCGAGCAGGATCGGAAGGGTCGCCTCAAGCTGCGCGACCACCGCCATCGTCAACACGCTGGCGCCAAAGGCGAGCTTGTCCCGGCGCGAAACCAGCCGCCAGATTTGACGGCGCCGCGACCAGACGCCGCCGATGTCGCTCCCGACGGAGCGTGGTGGCGGAGCAGGCGGAGCGGGCGGCATCGGACGACTCTAGCGGACGACCGTGAAATAGACGGCGTAGAAGATCAACATGAAGAGCGAGAACGGCACGCCGAAGGCGAGGTAGCGCCGGAACGTGATCGCGTGCTCGGGGTCGTTAAAGCGCTGGCTCTCCTCCGCGAGAATGATCCCGGCCGAGGCCGCTGTCACCAGCGAGCTGCTGCCGGCGCAAATTCCGCCACCGAGCGCCCAGGCCGCGGCATGCGAGGGATCGAGAGCATGAATCGGTTGAGAAACCGCCGTCGCCCACGACGCGGCTTCCGTGAACATCGTGCCGAAATAACCGGTGACGGCGATGACCCAGGTCGCGGCGTTCGCCGAAATGAGTTGCTGATGCAAGGTCGCGCCGATCCAGGAATGCGAGACGCAGCCGGCCAAAACAAAGATCGCGGCAAAGGCGAGATAGACGTCGAACCCGAGCGAGGTGAGCGAATGGTAGCGTTCGCTTTTGCGCTCCAGCAGCACCGCCATCACGATTGTCGCCGCGCCGATGGTAATAGCGAGCAGGGGATAGATGACGTGCAGCAAAATGAAAAAGGCGAGCAGCGAAAGGCCGATGGTGAGGAGCCGGGTATCGATGGCCAGATCCGATTTTGCTTTCTTCCAATCAGCCGCCGTTTGCGCGACTTGGAGAGTGTAGAACGGCACCTGCGTCGCGCCCGCCGCGCGGGTGCGGCTGGCGATCCCGCGTTGGGTCAGAAACGTCGCGGTGAGGATGAGCGCCGCGAGCACGATGAGGTTCGCCGGGAGCACCTCGCGCATGAAATCGCCCGCCTGCAATCCCCACGTAGCCGACTCGATAATGTTCGGCGTGTCGCCCCAGCGCGTGGAAAATCCCCCGAGATTGCTGGCCACGAGTGCCGCGCACAGGATCCAGCGCGACGGAATCTGATACGACGCGCAAAGCCGAATGATCACCGGCGTCATGATGAGAATCGACGTGACGTTGTGCATCAAGCCGGCGGTCACGTAGGTGGTCACGAGCAGGATCGCCACGAGCAGGGGCGTGGTCAGGCGCGGATAGCGGAGCCGGACTTTGCCGAGCTGATGACCCAGCCACGCCGCCACCCATTTGAATCCCTGCGAGCGCTCGATCATGTGCGCGGGAATGGCCACGGCCGTGAAGAGAATGGTGATGTCGGCGTAATGCCCGAAGCCGCTGCGGAGAATCGCGGTCGCGCTTTCCCATTGGATGACGAGAAAAGCGCAGCTCACCAGGCTCATGGCGAGCGGGAGCGGCACTTCGTAACGCGTCATCGCGAAGAACGCGGCGAAGAGGAGCAGCAGCATCAGCGCGCCTGCGCTCCAGCTCGCCTGCCAGGAATTGGGATCGAGTGGGAGCTCGCTCGTGGCGGCCGCACTCGCGGCAAAAGCGTTGCTGCTTCCGAAGAGCAGGAGCAACAGCAAGAGCAAGATTGGGAAACGCGCCAACTTCATATGAATGAAACCGGGCTGGCGGGTTCGATTGCGATGTCGCGCGGATTGCGGTGCGGACGCAGATGCGCAATGAGCCGAATCCCGGCCGGCAACATTTTTGGCTCGAGCACCTCAGCCACTGCCAGATCGACAAACAGTTGGCCACCTTCCCGGAACGCCTCGAAAACCAGCACCTGCATTTCCTGCGCTTTCGCCCGGCAGGCGCGCGCGCCCCTGATCGCGTTGTCGGCAAATTCGTGGAACGGCCCATGGAGCGCCCCTTCCTCAGGCAAAAGAAATTCGACCTGCGCCACAGGGAGGAAGAGTTTCGGGAGATCGGGCGGGAGCGGGAGGATGAGGCCGGCCTTTTGCCCGCGGCAACTGGCGAGCAGCGCGCTGTTCTTCTTGAAGGCGTTGATGCGCACTTCCACGCTGATTGCGTCGAACGCGAGATCCATCGGAATGTTTTCCGCCTCGAGCTTGCGGAGTCGTTCTTCCACCTGCGGCGCGCCGTACTGGGTCGCGTACTTCAAGAGATCGGCGGTCGTCCGTGCTTTCCTGGTGGAGACGAGCAACTCGAGGATTTCGAGCAGCTCGACTTCGTCTTTTGCTGGCGGCGTACTGCTCGAAGCGGAAGTTGATGATTCAGCCATGGTTGCCCTCCGCGCATGAGTGGCAAATTGCCGGAACAGCGTCAAGCGCGCAGCCCGCTGAATCTATGGATTCGCGGCCGCCCGTTCTTCGAGATCAAGGCCGTGGGAGCCGGCTTCAAACCCGTCGATCCGCAAGCGCTGGCCATCGCGCAGCACTTCCAGCCAGCCGCCCGGAAAGGGTTGGAAAGCAAAATGAAAGGCGCTCGCCACCGGCTCCCCATTCAGGGTCAGGAGTTGATCGCCTGGTTTTAGATCCGCGCATTTCGGTTGGATGATCGTGACCGCGGTGATGATTACCCGCACCGCTTCAACCGCACTGCCGTCACTTCGTTTGTGAGTGACGCTCTGCAACGCTCCCTGGGAAAATTTCGATTCCCGCATGTTGAAGCCAACCTCCTTTTCATTAAAGCCGGTCTCATACATCCGCTCCAGCTTGCCCAGCGTGTCATATTCCTCTTCCGTCCGGGCGCCCATTCCGGTGGAAAGGTGCGGAAGCGGTTTGCGATCGGAGTCACACGCCTGGCGGACCATGCGTTTCTTCGCCCCGGTGCGGTGGTATTCGATGTCGAAACTAAGAGTGGGCGCGCCGGCGCTTTCCGGGCAGCCGAGATACCATTCGAGAAAGACGCGGCCGTTTTCATCGAAGTTCTCCTCGAGGACGGTGTAGTTTAAGCCCGCGTTCACGGCGAGCTCGCCTTTCTCGTCCTCACGCCGGGTGATATTCCGCCGCAGGTTTCCCTGGGCATCGTACTCAGCCAAAATCACGTCCCGGGAATAGCGATATTTGCCGGGCACAAAATCTTCGAAGCTCATCCGCTGCAAAACGCCCGTAGGTCCGAACTCCGTGATCACGCGGTGAGAGTCGTTGGACCCGTACATTTTCGCACCGCTGGGGTCGAAAAATGTCTCGATCCACCGCGAACCCTGCGGACCGAATTCGTAGGTGCGCTTCCTGATGGCATATCCGCCTTCCCCCACGATCGGGCGACCTTCGGTGTCGAGATATCTTTCCTCAACTACGTTCCCGCTCGCATCACGGCGGTAGGCGGACCGCCAGTTGACTGCGCCGGCGATCCGAATATCTGCCGGGTGGCCGAATTCGTCGTACGCTATCGTCCATTCGGAAAACAGAGTTGTGGCGCCGTCCGCTTCGCCTTTGAAATATTTCCGACCCACCACTTCGCCGCGCTCGTTGCGGGCGACTTCATGCAGCGCCCAATCACCGCCCGTGCTCCGCGCGAGCTTTCCGTCCGCCCCGAACCGGGTCTGGCGAATTGCGTTGCCGGCCGAATCGTATTCGATGGTCGTCGCCGCCATTCCATTGGAAAGGGCCGGGCGCCCTTCGCCATCACGCACTTCCACTTTGGTCACCCGGCCCTTGCCATCCCAGTTAAACGCGAGCGCCGTTAGCCCGGCGCGGTTCGCCACCGGTTTTCCTTCCCGGTCCAGGTTCGTCAGCAAGGTGGTGCGGCCGGCGGCATCGCGTTCGGCTTTGTATCCGTAAACTCCTTCGCCGTTTGGCGTCGGATCTCCGCCCGCGTTGAAAAAGGTTACCCTCAGATCGCGGCCCTGCGCATCGCGCTGAACCCTGATGTGCGTGGCGGCGGATCGGCTGGCCGCATTGAACCCTTTGATATTCACGTAGCGAGCGCCCACTGCGCCCTGCCCCGCTTCGGCCACTTCGCGGTCGTAGAGAATCCGCCAGACCACGCTGCCGTTTCGGTCCCGGCCCCTCACCTCCGCCAGCTTTCGCTCCGTGTAGAGAAACTCCACTTTCGTACTCTCAGCCGTTTTTTCCGCATTCGGCTGCGCTCCCATCAGTCCTTCCATGTAAACGGGGATTGCCTCGAAGCTCTGGACGGGGCGCAGCACCGCGGGATGACCGCGCGAATTCAAGACCTCGACCAGGGTGATCGGGCCGCTCCTCCCGCTCCGGGTGAGCCGTAAATGGACCGGAATCCGCGAGAGATTTTTTTGATCGAGCCGCACCGAGGGTTCGAGGACTCCATTCACGAAGTCCGCGGAGGCGGCGTATTCGATACGAGGACGCTCATAAAATTCCCACTGCCAAAGTCGTTGCGCGCCCCACGCCACCGCCAGGACCAGCGTGGCCGAGGCGACGAATCGCCACGGATTTCGCCGGATCCATTTGACCGTGCGCACAACCGTGGTCGGCGGCCGCGCCACGATCGATTCGTCGTCGAGATAACGGCGCAAATCTTCCGCGAAGGCCGCCGCGCTTTCGTAACGATCGCGCGGCTCCTTCTCCAGGCACTTCATGCAAATCGTCTCGAGATCGCGCGGAATTCCCGGCCGGTAGAAGGCCGGCGACACCGGATCCTCAGTGATAACGCGAAAGGTCAGAGCAGTATCGCTTTCATCCGGCAGAAACGGTGGACGGCCCGCGAGCGCTTCGTAAAGGATCGCGCCGAGCGAATAGACATCCGCCGGCGCGCCGACGTCGCGGCTGGTGCCCTTCGCCTGCTCCGGCGCCATGTAGGTGGGCGTGCCGATGATCGCGCCGGAAAGCGTGAGCGCTGCATTCGCCGTGAGCCGCTTGGCAATGCCGAAGTCCGCGACCTTCGGCACCCCCTCGGGATCGAGCAGGACATTGGCCGGCTTCATGTCGCGATGCACGACGTGGTTGCGATGCGCAAAATGCAGCGCGCGCGCGACGCTGATCAACAACTGCGCCGCCTGCCGATCGTCCATCGGGCCATTGCGCAGCCGGTCCGCCAGCGAACCGCTCTCGACATATTCCATCGCGTAAAACGGCGCGCCGTCGAAATCTCCCACCTCATAAATCTGGATGATGTTCGTGTGATGCAGGCCGGCCGCGGTTTCCGCTTCCGCCAGGAAACGGGTCAGCTCGTCCGGCCCATAATGGCCCGTCAGCATCTTCAGCCCGACGACGCGATTCAGCGTGATTTGCCGCGCGCGGTAGACCACACCCATCCCGCCCCGCCCCAGCTCGCCTATGATTTCGTAATCGCCCACTCGCCGCCCCGCAACGAACGTTTTCGGCGCCGGTGGATGAGAAGAGCGCGGGTCAGGCATCGCCAGCGCATCTTGTTCATCCCGGCCCCGCCACTCAAGCGCTACTTGGGAACGCTGAACTTATCTTCCCGCCATTTTTCGTTGCGGCGGCCATTCTGGTCACCCTACACTCGCGCATAGTTCTCCCCGAGGTAGAATCAAGCGATGCAGGGAATCGCGAGCAACACTGTGGTTGGCATTTAGGTGAAGAACTTTCGTCTACTTCTCACGATGCCACGTCCAAGGCCGACCGGATCTACGCGCGGCGGTTGCAAGAGATCATTATTATCGATGAACGACAAGGTGGAGAACGATGTCTTGGATCGGTTTCCAGTTTCTTCGACCAACCCCAACGCCAGGGGCTCGAAATACGAGTGTAATGTTACGTCCGTGAGGACCTGGGATGCCGGTCTCGGATGGTTTGTGAGGGAACCAGCCGGATTGGGCCTCCTCATCGTATCCTTGGCGTTGATCAGCGCAGGGCCAGTGGTTTCCAGAAAGAAATCGCAAACAACGATGCCTCCGGTCGGAATGTAGCTTTGACCCGAGACAGCCGAAGCCATATGATTCCGCGGTGCGAACGGCATTAAGGCTACTGATGTGCCTGGCGATCTTTGCTTCGCTCGGGCTCGCGGCCATTCCCACTCGGGTAGCGGCCGAGCAGATCAAGACTGGCTGTTGCGCCAAGATGAAAAAAGAGGCGGAGCCGAAGGACTGCGGCCAGCATTCGCACAAGTCGAACGAAGATAAGCAGTGCTGCTCGCTCTGCGTCTTTTGCCTGGCCACCCTGGCGTCGATGGCGACGCCGTTCGTTTATCCGCCCACGGGCGAGGAAACCTTTGCCGCTTTCATTAGTCGCGAGCACGATCGCTCGCACCGGCCTCCTGTTCCGCCGCCGCGAGCTGCCTGAGTCGGCACTCAGCTCGGCTCGTCCTGCCACGGCGGGGCGAGGGTTAGGGAAACTCAACAGGAGGATTCCGTGAAATACCTATTGATGCTCTTGGCGGCTACCGCCCTGATCAGCACAGCGTCGGCGACCTCGGAGTCGGCTGACGATTGCTGCGGCGGCGGCGCTTGCTGCCCGATCAAGGTCAGCTGCTGCGCCAGCTAACCTGTAGCCGCCGCCCTGTGGGCGGCGCGGGTTGGACGTAAACGAGCCCCCGTCGGAGAATCCGGCGGGGGTTTTGTTTGCACAGCTGGGAATGTTAGTTCGCGAATTGTCTCGCCTTTTTCGCTCGCGCCTCGTCACAATCAAGGCATGAAGCCGTTTACCCCGATTGTTATTCTCTGCTTTATCCTCGCTTTTTCTGGTCGCGCCTTTGCCGCCCCCAACCAACCGACCGGGAAGGTCCGCACGATCTCGAACATTTCCTCGATTCCGCACCAGGTCCTGCAGAGATCGATCAGTCCAAAGTTCTACAAGTCGCTCCTGATCTCGCCGATCGAAGGGTATGTCGTTGTCCGCGGCCAGGTAAATAACACTACGCATCTCTCAGGCTTGCGCGTCATCCACTCCGAACTCGGCGGAGCTTACGATGCGCTCGCCTTGGAAACGGCGAGGGCCATGACGATTTCCGGTTACTACTCGACCGACAAAATCACTCAGACCGGCAACGTCCTGGTGACCCTCCTCATCTACAAGATCGCCGACGGCACGGCGGCTCTTTCTTTCGCCCAGGTGGATGAGCCGGGCGGCGATCAGCAACAATACTACGGCTGCGCCGTCCTCGCGGTCCGGAAAGGCGGCGGCATATGGACCGAGATCAAATCCGTGGATAGCCTTCACGGTAAGGGCATAGCTCTTCGGAGCGTGCGGAATTCGAAATTTACCCTTCGCGAAATCTACTTCTTCGCAGGATTCCAATCTCGATAGCGATTGCCCTTCAACCTTTCATTTTTGTCAGCGCTTCGCGGGCCAGTTTCTGTTTCGGATCGATCTTGAGCGCTGTCTCGTACTCGGCGCGCGCCCCGGTAGCATCCCCCTTTTTCTCGAGAATATTGCCGAGCCGAGAATGCGCGGCGGCGATCGACGGATTCTCCAGCTCTTCGCGCACCGGCATGGCGAGGTAAGTGCGAAGGCATTTCTCGCCGCGCTCGAGCTGCTGTCCGCTCAAAGCAGCCGTCCGGCCGATTTGATAGAGCGCAAGCGGATGGTTCGCGTCGATGGCCAGCGCCCGCTCGAGTGCGGCGAAAGATTCCTCCCATTTCTTCTTTTGTTGGTGAACAAGCGAGATGCGCACATGGATGATTGGGCGCGAGTGCAGTCTGGCCGACTCAGTGTAGGCCGCCAGGGCCGCGTCGTATTTTTTCTCGCTCGCGAGGAAATCGCCATCGATCTGGGTGGCGAGGGCCGGATCGTGCCGCCGGATGAACGCGACCTGTTCCGCCGCCTTCGCCTTGCTTCCGCCGAGCAAACGCGGCACCGCGACATACATGATGGCGAGATCGTTTCGCGCCTCGAGATTCAACGGGTCGAGCTCGATCGCCTTCTCGAACTCGGCTTTCACCTTGCGGACGCTCATCACACTGCTGGTGATCCCTTTCTGCGCCGCGTTGAGCCCGAGCGCGCGTCCGAGCCATTGGTGGAATTTTGAACTGCCCGGCTCCGCGGCGACGCATTTCTCCAGCAACGGGACGGCTTGGGCGAATTGCTCGCGCCGCATCAAGTCCTGCGCCTGGCGGAAATTGCTGGAGGTATCTTCCGCGCTCAGCGACTGGACAGCGAAAACTGCCAGGGAAATGAACGTGCGGATGAAAAACATGGTTGCGCTTGAGGGCTCACCAGAATCGGCTGGAAGCCGTCGCTCTGCACTGGCGATTTTTCGTCTCGGCACGCGGCGCGTGATACCCCAGGCTCCCAAGAGTCATCATGAAAAAATGCGTGGCTGAATTCTTCGGGACCTTTGCCCTGGTCTTCGCCGGCACCGGCGCCATCGTCATCAATAGCGTCAGCGGCGGCGCGATCACTCACCTCGGCATCGCCCTCACCTTCGGGCTCATGGTCCTGGCCATGATCTACACCATAGGGGACGTCTCCGGCGCGCACCTGAATCCCGCGGTCACGATCGGCTTTTTCGCGGCCCGGCGTTTTCCCGCGCGCGAGGTGCTGCCTTATGTGGCGAGCCAGCTCGCCGGCGCCACGGCGGCGAGTCTGCTCCTGGCCTTTCTCTTCCCGCAAACGGAGACGCTGGGAATGACATTGCCGGCTGGCGGTCTGGTTCAATCTTTCATCCTGGAGGTCGCGCTGACCTTTATTCTCATGTGGGTCATCCTCAGTGTTTCGACCGGCGCGCAGGAAAAAGGAATCACCGCCGGCATTGCGGTTGGTTCGGTCATCGCGCTGGAAGGAATGTTTGCCGGTCCAATCTCCGGCGCGTCGATGAATCCCGCCCGCTCGTTCGGGCCGGCGCTTGTCTCACTCCATTTGGAAAATCTTTGGATCTATTTCGTCGCCACGGTCGTCGGCGCGGTGCTGGCCGTCCCGCTCTGCCGGCTCATTCGCGGTCCGGATTGCTGCGGCCCGCAGGCCCGGGCGTTCGTGAGCGATCGGCCCGTAAGCGACCGCACGGGAATTCTTAGGTCGTAATGCGATTATTCGCACGAAGCTTCTCCTTGGAGCCGGCCTGCCCTCAGGCCGGGCAGAGCGATCTGGGCGGCAAATGGCGCTTGGGTCCAACGGCCCGAGGGCGGGCCGTCTCCAGAATCACTTCCGCGCTTCCGGCGTCACCGTCAGCGTCACGCGCTTGCCTTCACGCTCCACCACGATTTCCACTGGCTGGCCGATCTTCACCGCGTCGAGCGCATAAGTGTAGTCGTAGATGTTCGTGATCTTTTGCCCCGCGAACTCGACCACCACGTCGCCGCCCTTCAGGCCGCCCTTTTCCGCCGGGCTGCCGCCGCGAACGCCGCTCAGCTTCAGCCCTTTCACCTCCGTCGTGTAATCCGGGATCGTGCCCAGATAAGCCCGCAACGTTTCGCGTCCACCGCCCTCCTGGCTGCTTCGCTCGACTTTCGCGAGGTCCGGTCGGTCGGGCATTTGCACCAGATCGAGGACGAGCTGTTGGGAGAACTGCGAGACCCGCTCGAGCCCCTCGTAATTCAACTTCTCCGCGGTATCGGTCGGCCGGTGGTAATCCTCGTGGGCACCGGTGAAGAAATTCAGCACCGGCACATTCCTTGTGTAGAAACTGGTCACGTCGGTCGGCAAATACGGATCGTCCTGCAAGATGAGGTTGAAGCCGGCGGCGACGTTCCGTTTCTCGATGATCTTTCGCCAGGCGTGCGACGAACCCACGCCCTGCAGGGTCAGCTTGTTCTCACGCAGCCGGCCGATCATGTCGGCATTGAGATAAGCGACAATCTTCTCGAGCGGCACGGGCGGCTTCTCGCAAAATGCCGCCGAACCGATAAGCCCGATTTCTTCACCTGACCAGCAGGCGAAGATCACCCCGCGGCGAAATTTCTCCGGATGCTCCGCGCGTTCTTTCGCAAGCGAGGCGGCCAGCTCCATTACCCACGCCACGCCGGAAGCGTTGTCATCCGCGCCGGGATGGATCTTGTTTTCCTCGCCCGCTCGCCCGAGCGAGCTGGCGCCGCCGCATCCCACGTGATCGTAGTGCGCACCGATCAGAACGTATTCGTTGTCCTGCGCAGCCGGCCCCGGCGGGAGATACGCGACGATGTCCTGGTCCGTTTTTTTCAAGTGCTCGATGCCGCTGGCCAGTTTTACTTTCACTTTGGGAAGGACAAAACCGCCGTCCGTGTGCGGGCTTTCGTGGTCCAGCGTGGTCTGCCAATCTTTCAGGGTTTTGCCGCTGGTCGCGATAAGTGCGTCCGCCATTTTCCCGTCGATGGAAGTGGCGACAATTCCGCTGCCCGCCTTGGTGCCGTCGTTTGTGAGCGGAAGGATTTCGCCCGCGTTCGGCGAATTGGGCCCGGTGACGACGAGAACAGCTTTCGCGCCTCGCTCGCGCGCCAGCATCGTCTTGTAACGCAAGCCCGCGTAACGGTTCAGATGCGCGCGCCGCGCCGGATCCGCGCCTTCCGGCACGTAGCGAAGGATCAGCACAATCTTTCCCTTCACGTCGAGGCCCGCGTACGAATCATAACCCGCCCCGCTTTCGCCCGGGACCACGAGACCGTAGCCGGCGAAGACGACCTCGCCGTTCGCCTCGCCGTCCTCGCTGAAGGCTAGCGGGCGGAAATCCTGGTCGAGCTTCGCGATGATTGGAGCTTGGCCGTCCGTTGCGATTTCGAGACGCGTCTTCTCGGGAAGGATGCGTTCGCCGGCGTTGAACGGGAACGGCAGCGAGAATTTTTCGCCGAACGATTTCAGGCCGGCCTCTCGGAAATAATTTGCGAGCCACTCCGCCGACGCTTGCGCGCCGGGACTGCCCGTCATGCGGCCCTCGCGCTTTTCGTCCGCCAGCCATTCCACTTCCCGACGTAGATCGTTCTGATCGATCTCGGCAGAGAATGCGCTCGTCTCCGCGGCCGGTGTGGGCGACGGCAAAAGGATGGCCAGCGCGAAGAGCAGACATCCAAGACGCAGCATCACGCTTCCCCTCGTTCCCAAACTCTGTTTGGGAACGCGCTTGTCTTCGAAACTCTGTTTCGGCGCGGGGCAACGGAAGTTGCCGGGACAATGGCATTGATTCGCGCTCTCCCGAGCGCTCACCTTTCGGCTTCGTCCATCTCGCACCACTTCCCGCGGGCTCGATTCCCAAACAGAGTTAGAGAACAAGGAGCATCGAGAATGTTGCATCGCAGATTGCCCTTATTTTCGCTCCGCGTTCCGCGCCAGTAAAACACGCACCTCTTCATCGCTAATCTGCGCGAAGTTTTCGTAGAATTGCCCGACCCCGCGGAACCAACCTGGGGCGAACAACGTCACTGTTTCGTCGGCGATCCGTTCGACCTCCTGAAGGGTTTCCGGAGGAGAAACCGGAACCGCCACCACGATTTTGGCCGGGGCCTTTTTGCGCAACGCGGCAATGGCCGCCAGCATGGTGGCTCCCGTAGCCAGCCCGTCATCGATCAAAATGACGACGCGCCCGCCCACTTCCGGCGGCGGCCGATCTCCGCGGTAATCCTTTTCACGGCGCTCCAATTCCAGGGTCTCCTGCGTTGTGACCTGGGCCACCATGGCAGCCGCATCCGGCAAGACGCCCAAAACATCTTCATTTAAAACGCGGACGCCTCCCGAAGCGATCGCACCCATCGCCAGTTCCCGGTAACCCGGCACTCCCAGTTTGCGGACGATGAAAACATCGAGCGGTAACGCCAGGCCCACCGCGACTTCGTACGCCACCGGCACTCCACCGCGCGGGAGCGCCAGGACGATCGCGTCCGGGTGCCGCGCGTATCCGCGCAATTTTTCGGCAAGCAGTTGGCCGGCTTCGGTTCGGTCACGGAAGGATGTCCGCATCGCTGGAAAAGTTCGAGCGAACTGCGCGAAAAAGCGAATAGGTCGTATTAGTCCCATAGGACATATTTACCGCGATGAACGAGGAACACGCCTGCTGTCACCACGAGCGCCCTGCCGTCGCCGCTTCTCGTCCGGCGCCGGGCGCCCTCTACACCTGCCCGATGCATCCCGAGATCGAGCAGGATCACCCTGGCGATTGCCCGATCTGCGGCATGGCGCTCGAGCCGAAGACGATTTCTACCGCCAGCCCCGAGGATGATGCCGAATTAACCGATATGACGCGCCGCTTCTGGATCGGCGCGGCGCTGACGTTGCCGGTTTTCCTCCTGGCCATGTCGCATCTTTGGCCAAACGCGCCGGCGTGGCTTTCGGGCGATGTGTCGCGCTGGATTCAATTCGCCCTCAGCACGCCGGTCGTGTTGTGGGCGGGCTGGCCATTTTTCAAACGCGGCTGGCGTTCGATCCAGACGCGCAACCTCAACATGTTTACGCTCATCGCGATCGGCTTGGGCGTGGCCTGGTTCTACAGCGCCGTCGTCATGCTGTTTCCAGGGTGGTTTCCCTCCTCGATGACGCACCACGGCAAGCTCGGGATTTATTTCGAAGCCGCGGCGATGATCACCGTGCTCGTGCTCCTCGGGCAGGTGCTCGAGTTGCGCGCGCGAGGACGGACCGGCCATGCCATCCGCGGCTTACTCGATCTCACTCCGCCGGCCGCGCGGCTCGTGACCAATGGCGACGAGAGCGAAGTGCCCCTCGCGCAGGTGAAAGTGGGCGATCACTTGCGCGTGCGTCCCGGCGAAAAAATTCCGGTCGATGGCCGGGTGGTCGAAGGCCGGACGACGGTCGATGAGGCAATGATCACCGGCGAAGCGTTGCCGGTCGAAAAAACTGCGGGCGACAAAGTGATCGGCGGCACGCTCAACAACACGGGCAGCTTCGTCATGGACGCCGAGCGCGTCGGCAGCGACACGGTTCTGGCGCAGATCGTGCAGATGGTTTCGGAAGCGCAACGGAGCCGCGCGCCGATCCAGCGGTTAGCCGACAAAGTCGCCGGTTACTTCGTGCCCGCCGTGTTGCTCATCGCGGCCGTAACATTTGTCGCCTGGGTTTGGATTGGCCCCGAGCCGCGTCTGGCCCATGCAATCGTAAATGCCGTTGCCGTCCTGATCATCGCCTGCCCGTGCGCGCTCGGTTTGGCCACGCCGATGTCGATCATGGTGGGCGTCGGCCGCGGTGCGCAATCTGGCATTCTAATTAAGAACGCGGGCGCAATCGAGCGGATGGAAAAGGTGACCACGCTCGTCGTCGATAAGACGGGCACGCTGACCGAAGGCAAACCGCGCGTTACCAGGATCGTGACCGCCGGCGGCGTTAGCGAAGACGATCTCCTCCGAGCTGCCGCCGCGGTGGAGCAGCAAAGCGAACACCCGCTCGCGTCCGCCATTGTTGCCGCCGCCAAAGAGAAGAATCTCGTTCTCGCAAAAGTCAGCGACTTCTCCTCGACCACGGGTGGCGGAGTTACGGCGACGACCGAGCGAGGCAGGATCCTTGTCGGCAAAATGGCATTCCTGCGCGAAAACGGCATCGCCAGTCTCGAGCATTTGGAAACGCAGGCGACGACGCTCCAGGATGAAGGACAGACCGTCATGTTCGTTGCAATCGGAGATCGCGCTGCCGGGATGATCGCGGTGGCGGATCCGATTAAGAAATCGACGCCGGAAGCCGTCCGCGAACTTCAGCGTCTCGGATTGAAAATCATCATGCTGACCGGCGACAACGAACGGACCGCGCGCGGCGTCGCGGAAAAATTGGGCATCGATCAGGTCGAAGCCGGCGTCGCCCCGAAAGACAAACATGAGCGCGTCAAACAACTGCGCGCCGCCGGATCTGCGGTCGCCATGGCCGGCGATGGAATCAACGACGCGCCCGCCCTCGCGGCCGCCGACGTGGGCATTGCCATGGGCACCGGCGCCGCTGTGGCCATGGAGAGCGCCGCGATCACTCTCGTGAAAGGCGACCTGAACGGAATCGTCAAGGCGATCCACCTGAGCCGGGCTGTCATGCGCAACATCCGCCAGAACCTTTTCTTCGCGTTCTTCTACAACGCGCTCGGCATCCCGATCGCCGCCGGCGTGCTCTATCCGTTTTTCGGCCTTCTCCTCAGCCCGATCATCGCCGGCGCGGCCATGAGCTTCAGTTCCGTTTCGGTCATCGCGAACGCGCTGCGGCTCAGGACAACCTCCCTGGCATGAAGCCCGCTTGCCTAACGAGGTGATGGGGAGTAAATATCGGGTGATGCCACGGTTTCTTAAGCGCGTTTCGACCGCGATGATTGCTCTGGTCACTGCCGCTGCCTGGTTCTTCGCGGCCAATCATTGTGTCGTCGCCTGCCTGGCGGCGCCGCTAAACGCTGAGGCCGAAAATCACGAACACTGCGGCAGTTCTTCCGAAACACCGGCCGATCAAGAGCGGTCAAACGACTGCGACACCAACAACTGCTGCAAATCGCTTTCCGCTCCCGCTTCTTTCGCGAAGAAGCTTGTTGGCTACGACAAGGCGTTCTACACGCTGAAAGATTACATCCTTAGCGAGATCGTTTTCGCGGACGAGCAGCATGAGGCGTCGATCTCCGAGCTGGACACCGGTCCCCCACGGGCGCACGGCTTTGCCGAATCGGTCTTGCAGCGGAGCCTGCTGGCTCACGCTCCTCCTTCTCTTTCGTAAGGTCTGACTTTCCCGCCCCGCGGCGGTCATCCGGCCTTCTTTTGTCGTGCGGCGCAACCTCGCGTCCGTGCCCCGCTTTTTCCCATCCGAAAACCAATTGACGAAATGAACCTACAACTCAGATACAGGACAATTCTTCCGATCTTCATCGGTTGGATCGCGCTGGCTTTTGACCCGTCCGCGTCTGCCTTGACCATCGATCAGGCGGTGGCGGGCGCGCTGCGCAACAATCTTGATCTGCGCGCCGCTTCCTACGAAGTGGACAAGGCGCGCGGGCGATTGCTTCAGGCTGGCCTTTGGCCGAACCCGGAGCTCGAGCTGAGCACGACGACGGACCGCACCTTCAACGATGAGGGCGAACGGACCAATGCGGCAGGATTTCAACAGGCCTTTCCGATCTCCGGCCGGCTTCGTTTCGCGAAGCGGGTCTCGCGCGTGGACGTCGCGCAGGCGATGGCGGAGATCCGCAACCGGGAGCGGCTTCTCATTGGCGAAGTGGAGCGCGACTTTTTGAATGTGCTCCTGCTCCGCCAGCAGCTTGCGGCGAACCGTGAGTTTGTCGCCCTGAACCGCGATTTCGTGGATGTCCTCGAAGAACGGCTCAAACGCGCGGAGGTCTCCGAAGTGGACGTCAACCTTGCGCGCGTGGAGCTCCAGCGACTCGGGGTGGAATTTGCCCTGCTCGAATCGGACCTCGTCGCGCGCGAGCTTTCGCTCAAGCTGCGCATGGGACTAACTCCCGAGGCGAAGATTTCCACCGAAGGGAATGTCGAAGCGCTGGCCGAAAAATTCCGTCCGGAAAAATACCAGACGACGATGGTGGTGAACCGTCCTGATTTGCGTCAGACGGAGCTGGGCATCGATCGCGCCGCGGCCGAAGCGAGGCTGGCGCGGGCGGAAGCGTGGGCCGATTGGACGCTCGGCACCAGCTACGAAAGCGAGCGCACCCTGGACCTGCCGACTGGGCTCAGGTCGGATGAATTCCTGGGATTCAAAATATCGATCCCGATCGCGCTTTGGAATCGCAACCAGGGCCGGGTTTACGAACACAAGGCCGCGAGCGAGCAGGCGCGCCAGCAATTCGAAGCGCAACGCCTTTCGATCCGCTCGGAGATCGCGACCGCCCTGGCGCGCGCCTTGAAATTGCGCGCCGCGGTCGGCAATTACCGCCGCGATCTTCTGCCGGCGCTTTCGCAGACCAACTCTCTTGTTCGCAAGGGATACGACGAAGGCCTGATCCCGGCCACCCAAGTCATCCAGGTGCAACAGCAGCAAACGACGTTGCGCTCTTCGTTCCTGACCGCGACGGCAAATTATCTCCAGGCGCTGGTCGATCTCGAGACGGCCACCGCCAGCAGCCCGTTTTTGAAGAAAGACTTTCTCCAGGGTCCGGCCCCGGCCGATTCCCGCAAACATTCCTACCAGAAATAACATTATGAAGAAATCATCAGCCTGGAACCTCGCCCTCGCGGCGGCAGGATTCATCGTCATCGGCTTTGCGAGACAAGCGCTGGCGCATGAGGGCCACGCGCACGCGCCCGGCGAGGAGGGCGTAATCACCAGCGGGCCCATCACCATCACCGCCGAAGCGAAGGCCAATCTCGCGCTCAAAGTGGAGGAGGCCCAACTCCGCACGCTGGAGAAAACTCTGTCGGTCATTGGCCAGATCGAACCCATCCCGAGCCGGAGCGCGGCCGTCACGAGTCGGATTCCCGGACGTGTTGTGGACATCAAGGCGATGGAAGGCCAGGCGGTGAAAAAAGGGGAAGTCTTGATCGAAATCGAGAGCCGGCAGGTCGGCAATCCACCGCCGCGCGTGCAATACTCTGCGCCGATCGACGGCGTCGTGACCGATCGCGACGTCGTCCTGAACGACTCGATTGAGCCGGACAAACACCTGCTCGAAATCGTCGATATGTCGGAGCTTTATGCCGAGGGGCGGATCTTCGAGGGCCAGATCGCGCAGGTCAAGGCAGGGCAAAAGGTCCGGGTAACCGTCGAGTCTTTTCCCGGCGAAACCTTTACCGGCTCGATCGATTTGATCGGCGGCGCACTCGAACCGGAAACGCGAACGCTGAAGATCTGGGCGCGCGTCGCGAATCCGGAAGGCCGCCTGCGGCCCAACATGAGGGCCACGTTGAACATCGTCACTGGTGAGGCGGATTCCGTCGTCGCGATCCCACACAGCGCCGTGCTGGGCGAGAGCGGCAACTTGTTCGCCTTCGTCCAAACCGACGAGCCGGGCCTGACCTACGAGCGGCGATCAGTGGTCGCGGGAATCAAGGACGATCAATACGTCGAGATCATCGAAGGCATTTTGCCGACTGAGAAAGTGGTCACGCTCGGCAATTACCAGCTCCAATATGTGACCAGCGTGGCGAAGCCCGAGCTGGGTGCCGAATCGCGGCATCTCGTGCACGACCATGGAGACGTCCATGGGGCCGGCGCCAAGTCAACCTCTACCCCGTTGATGTGGATGGGTGCCGCCGTCATTGCGCTTCTCGCGCTCAATCTCGTGTTCCTAATTCGCTCACGCCGTTCCCGCACCGCCTGATTCGTTACCATGCTGAACCGCGTCATCGAGTTTTCGCTGCGCAACCGGCCGCGATCGCGTGCCTCAGCCGCGCGAGAATTTTTGGTCAAACTCCTTATGAGAACCGATCCAAACCCAAAGCCAGACGTCGCCATCCACGCGATGGGCAACGGCACGATAATCTTGCGTGACGCGCACCGACCAGAATCGCGGGTCCGAAAGCAGACGCTCAAGGTGCAAACTGGGGTGAGCTGGATTCGCGGCGAACCTTCTGTAGGCCCGCCGCGCTGCTTTTTTCAGTTCGTTCGGCAGGCGGTGGTAAAGCTGCCAGAACCGCGCCGTTCCGCCGGAGGTCACTCGTGTTTATCGAACTCTTCCTCGGTCAATTCGGTGAACTGCTCGGGGTTTTCGCGGTATGCTGCCTCGATTTCATCGCCGAGCGCAGTCAGCTTGGGCCGCGGTGTCGGGTCGCGAATGATTGCCTCCCATCGTGCGTCGCCATCCAGCTCTGGAACTAACGTCGGCAGCGACTCGGCCAGACGCACGCGCTCGGCATCGGGCAGTTTCTTAATCGCCTCCGCGATCTCCTCAACCGTCCTCACATTCAATTTATACAACACCGACCACGCCTCGGCAACGGTTCCCGGAATCCCATGCTGAACCGCCTCATCGAGTTTTCGCTGCGCAACCGCCTCTTCGTCGTGGCGGCGAGCGTGCTCGTGCTCGTGTACGGGGCCTACACGGCGGTGCAACTGCCCGTCGACGTTTTCCCCGATCTGAACCGGCCCACGGTCAACATTCTGACGGAAGCGCCGGGACTCGCGCCGGAGGAAGTGGAGACGTTGGTCACGCTTCCGCTGGAGACGGCGTTGAATGGGGCGCCGGGAGTGAATCGCGTGCGCTCGAACTCCGGCATTGGGCTTTCGATCCTTTATGTCGAGTTCGATTGGGGCATGGACATCTACCGCGCGCGTCAGCTCGTGCAGGAACGGCTCCAGCTCGCATCTGGCAAATTGCCCGAAGGCGTCACCCCGATCATGGGGCCGATCTCATCGATCATGGGCGAAATCATGCTGATCGGTCTTTCCAGCGAAGGCGGGAAGACGGCGCCAATGGATCTCCGCAGCCTGGCGGATTGGACAGTTCGGCAACGGTTGCTCACGATCCCTGGCATCTCGCAGGTGATCGCGATCGGCGGGGGCGTGAAGCAATACCAGGTCCTCGCGTCGCCGGAAAAAATGGCGGCTTACGGCGTGACGTTGAAACAGGTGATGGAGGCCGCCGGCAAATCACAGGTCAACACCGCGGGCGGTTTTTTGGAGGGCGCGAATCAGGAAGCGCTGATCCGCAACATCGGCCGCACCACGAATATCGACGATATCGCCAACTCGGTGGTCGAAACACGCAAAGGCGTTCCGATCCTGCTAAAGGACGTGGCCGAGGTGAAGTTCGGCAAACAGGTCATGCGCGGCGACGCGGGAGTGAACGGCCAGCCGGCGGTGATCGTCTCGGTCCAAAAACAGCCGGGTACCGACACGGTGAAGCTCACCGCCACGGTCGAGAAAGCGCTGGCTGACATCCAGAAAGCGCTTCCCGCGGACGTGAAGATCACGCCGGTCTTCAAACAGGGAACATTCATCAGCGCGGCCATCTCCAGCGTGGAGCAGGCGATCCGCGACGGCGCCATCATGGTGCTGATCGTTCTGGTGCTGTTCCTCATGAACTTCCGCACCACCTTCATTACCCTCACGGCGATTCCATTGTCGTTCGTGGTCGCCGCGCTCGTCTTCAAGCTGGCCGGCATTTCCATCAACACCATGACGCTGGGCGGCCTCGCGGTCGCCATCGGCGAGCTGGTCGATGACGCAATCGTGGACGTGGAAAACGTTTTTCGCCGGTTGCGCGAAAACCGGCATGCGCCGAATCCGCGTCCCGTCTTGCGCGTCATCTACGACGCGTCGGTCGAGGTCCGGAATTCCATCTTTTTCGCCACCGTCCTTGTCGTGCTCGTCTTCATTCCGCTCTTCGCGCTCGGGGGAATCGAAGGCCGGCTCTTCGCGCCGTTGGGCATCGCTTACATCACGGCGATTGCCGCTTCGTTCGTCGTCTCGCTCACGGTGACGCCGGCGCTGTGCTCCTATCTCCTCCCGAAGATGAAGCGCATGCAGCACGAGAAAGATAGCTGGCTCGTGCGGAAGCTGAAACATTTCGACGAGCGCTTCATCCTGAGTTACTCGCTCCGCCGTCCGTTCGTGGTCATGGGCATCGCACTCATCCTCGTCGCCGGCTCGTTCGCGCTTTATCCGCTGATGGGAAAGGAATTCCTGCCTGAGTTCAACGAAGGCACGGCGACAATCAACGTTCTTTCCGCGCCGGGCACGTCGCTGAAGCAATCGAATCGCATCGGCGAAATCGCGGAGAAAATTTTGCTCAGCGTTCCCGAGGTGATTTCGACCGGCCGGCGCACCGGCCGCGCCGAATTGGACGAACACGCGGAAGGTGTCCATTACACCGAGATCGATGTCGATTTCAAAAAGACCGCGCGGACGCGCGAGGAGGTGCTCGAGGACATCCGGGAGAAACTTGGCCAGATCCCCGGCATCGCGGTGAGCGTCGGGCAGCCGATCTCGCATCGGCTCGATCATTTGCTTTCGGGCGTTCGGGCGCAGATCGCGGTGAAGGTTTTCGGAGAAAACCTCGAAATGTTGCGCACTGCGGCGGACGAAATCGAGCGTGCCATCAAACCGATCGGGGGCGTGGTCGATCTCCAGACCGAGAAGCAGGTGTTGATGCCGCAGATCAGGGTGCGGGTGAATCGGGACAAGGCAAAACTTTACGGCGTGCAGGTGGGCGAGTTGAACGAATCGCTCGAGACCGCGTTGAACGGCCGGAACGTCGCCCAGGTTCTGGATGGCCAGCGCACATACGATGTCAACGTCCGTTACGATGAACGATCGCGCGAAGACGCGGAGGCAATCCGGCGGATGCTGGTGGACGCGGAAACCGGACAGAAGGCGCCGGCCGGATTGCTCGCGGACGTGTTGGAAGGCAAAGGGCCGAACATCATCAACCGCGAAAACGTCCAGCGCCGCATCGTCGTTTCAGCCAACGTTTCCGGGCGCGCCCTCGGTTCGGTCGTCGCCGAGATCCAGTCGGCGATCAACGAGAAGGTCCACCTGCCGGCCGGCTACTTCATCAGCTACGAGGGCCAATTCCAAAGTCAGCAGAAGGCGACGCGTCTCATCGGAATTCTCTCGCTTGCCACTCTCGCGGCCATGTTCCTCGTGCTTTACTCGCACTTCCGTTCGTCAGTCATCGTCGCGCAAATTCTTCTCAACATTCCGCTCGCCTTCATCGGCGGGCTTGTCCTGACCTACTTCACCATCGGCAAAATTTCGGTCGCGACCCTCGTTGGTCTCATCACCCTGTCGGGCATCGCTTCGCGCAACACGATCATGATGATCTCGCATTACCTGCACCTGATGCGGCACGAGGGCGAAAAATTCGACGTGAAGATGATCGTGCGCGGCTCTCTCGAACGTCTGGTGCCGGTGACGATGACCGCGCTTACGGCCGGCCTCGCGCTCATCCCGCTCGCCTTCGCCTCCGGCCAGCCGGGCAAGGAAATCCTTTATCCCGTGGCCATCGCCATTCTCGGCGGTCTTGTCTCGGCCACCCTCCTCGACATGGCCGTGACCCCCGCCGTCTTCTACAAATTTGGCCGCCGTTCCGCGGAGAAGTACGTCGCCCGGAAAAAGATCGATCCGTTCCGCGCGAACGACCCAAGTCCCGCGCCAGCGCGGCCCGAACCAGCTTTCAGCGGCGCATGAAGCGTCCTGAGTAACCAAGAAAGAACACATCATGAAAACATCCAAACTTCTCGCCATCGCCTTAGCCGCGGTTGCATCCATCACTTTGAGCACACCCGCGCTTCTGGCCCATGAAGGACACGATCATGGCGCCAAGAACAAAGTCGCAGTGCCGGACACCGCCGAAGGCATTCTGCTGGAAATCAACAAGCAGCACGCTTTGATCAGCGCCGCCGTTTCCGGGAAGAATCTCAAAGGTGTGCACGACCCCATTGAAGCCCTCGCTGTGCTTGCCAAAGCGCTGCCCGACAAGTCCGCCGAAGACCAGAAAGTGCGTGTGCAAGGTTCGGCGAATAATCTGGCCAAGGCTGCGGACAGCCTCCACCACGCTGCCGATGCGGGCGATCAGGCCAAGGCAGAAGCCGAGCTCAAGAAACTCGACGGCGTCCTCTTGGTCCTCAATCAGCAGATCAAATGATGCGAATGCTAAACAAGCTCACCGTCGCGGCGATCACCGCGGTTCTCGGAGTTGCTGCCTCAAACGCGCAACACACTCATTCCAGTTCGCCCACCACGGTCCGAAGCGAAATTCTTCCGGTGGAGAATCGTGTCGCGGGCAAATCAGTCCCGACGGTGATTCGCCTCACCGGCGCGGATGGCAAACCGCTGTCGTTGGATCAACTCGAAGTCGCGCACACGGAGAAGATCCATCTTCTCGTGATCGATCAGAGCGTGACCGATTATCATCACCTCCATCCAGTCGCGGGCGACAAGCCGGGCGAATATCGCTTTGACTTCGCACCGAAGTTTGGAGGCACCTACCACATCTGGGCCGATCTTGTTCCCAAGGCCACCGGCAAACAGGAATATTCCAAAACCACCGTGAAAGTCGATGGACCGCCGGGCACGCCGAGCAATTCGGTGAATACGACGGCGGAAGTCGATGGCTACCGCTTCGAGTTAACGACGGAGAACAACGCGCCGCTTCAGGCGGGGAAAGCGACAGTCGTTAAGGTGAAAGTGAAAGGACCCGATGGCCGCGAGTTTTCCAAACTGGAGCCGGTCATGGGCGCTTACGCGCATATGGTCGCGTTTCCGGCGGATCTTGGCTCGGTTACTCACGTGCACCCGATGGGAACCGAACCGAAAACAGCCACGGAGCGCGGAGGACCCGACCTGAGCTTCCACGTCGAGCCGGACAAACCGGGGTTTCAGAAGTTTTTCCTGCAAACGCAAATCGGCGGGAAGGACAAATTCGCTGCGTTTGGTTTGAAGGTGGAGCCATCGGCACCAGCGACCGCCAAATCCGCGTCATCTGCCGAGGCCGACTACACTTGTCCCATGCATCCCGAAGTGAAACAAAAAGGGCCCGGCAAATGCCCGAAATGCGGAATGGCCTTGGTGGCCAAATAGAGATGATCGCGAACGCACTGCGTGCCCTCACTGGCGCTTCGCGTCCGTCTCTCCCAAAGGGAGAGAGAGTTCCTTCTCCCTTTGGGAGAAGGCTAGGATGAGGGTGGTATTCACCGCTCACGCTGGGTAACTCGTAATGAAAATATTACATATGAAGAAAACGAAGTGAAAGAGAAGGGTCCCGAAACATGCCGAAATGCGGAATGGCGTTGGTGGCCAAATAGAAATGGCGCTGACGCGCTCCGTGCCCTCACTGGCGCTTCGCGTCCGTCTCTCACAAAGGGGGGAGAGAGTTCCTTCTCCCCTTGGGAGAAGGTTAGGATGAGGGTGTCTTCTCGGCTGACATGTCGTAACTCATCATGAAATTACATATGAAGAAACTCACGATCCTTGTAGCGCTGCTCTTCGCAGTCTCGGTGCCACCATTGGCTCTCGCGCACGACACCTGGCTGATCCCAGATCAGTTCAGCTTAGCGCCAAACTCCACGGTCACTCTCGACATGACGAGCGGAATGGAATTTCCGAAGCTCGACGTGGGGCCAAAACCCGAGCGAGTGAAAAGCGCGACGTGCCGCCTGGCCGGAAAGACGTTCGATATTACAAACAAGATCGCGGCGCCCAGTTCGCTCCAGTTCAAAGCGGAGCTGCCGGACGCCGGAGTCGCGACGTTCTGGGTGAAATTGCCGCCACGTTCCATCGAGCTAAAGCCGGAGGAAGTGAAGGAGTACCTCGACGAGGTCGATGCGCCCGAAGCTCTGCGGAAGCAATGGGCGGAAATCAAAGAGCCGCGCTGGCGCGAATCTTACACGAAGCATCCCAAGACGTTCGCCCGCGTGGGTGAGGCGCCTGCGGACCGGTCCTGGGCGGAGCCGGCCGGAATGTTTCTCGAGATCGTGCCGGAGAAAGATCCGACGGCGCTCAAGGCAGGCGACGATTTTCCAGTGCGCGTGCTGAAAGATGGCAAGCCTTTCGCCGGCTTTTCGCTAAATGCCGTCGGGGCCGGGCAACCGAAAGGCGAGACCCGCAAGACCGACTCCGATGGGCGCGTCGTGTTCCGCGTCGATGCCGCGGGGCGCTGGCTCTTGCGCGGAACGGACATCCGAAAATCGAGTCGGCCCGACACCGATTGGGAAAGCGATTTCACTACGCTCACCGTGGAGGTTAAGGGGAAGTAATTCGGGGCAATTCAGTCGGCGGCAAGGCGATCGATCGCGAGCAGAAATAACATTCCGATGACGGAGGGATTTCTCGTCCTATGGGGACTCTTTGTGGCCACCTTTCTCGCCGCAACCTTGTTCCCCGGCGGTTCGGAAGTCGCCCTCTTCGGCGTTCTTAAAATGAATCCGGGACTTTTGTGGCCGGCCCTGGTGGTGGCGACGATCGGCAACACGCTGGGCGGCCTGACCTCGTACTGGATTGGCCGCTGCATCCCCCAACATGGGAAGCTCAAAGGCCTGGAGCGAGTGCGCCGGCATGGAACTGCCATTCTCCTTCTCTCCTGGTTGCCCATTGTGGGCGATCCGATGTGCGTCGCTGCCGGGCTGTTGCGTCTCAATCCATGGCGATCCGCGGCCTTCATGGCAACGGGAAAATTCGGGCGCTTTCTCGTCGTCGCTTTTCTCGCCGCGTAGGCCGATAAGAGAAACTCCGCGACGTTGCTCTTTTTACTGGTGGTGGTGGCGGCGCTGATCACGAAACTGGCACAATCGATCATCGCGCCGTAGCGTCCGATGTGATCAGACACGCACTGCTTCTCGTGTCGGCGTTCGCGGCGGCGACAACGCAAGGCGGTGAGATAACTCTCGAAAGCAAGCCGGCGCGCACCCATCTTTTGGAGCTTTTCACCTCGCAAGGATGCAGCAGTTGTCCACCGGCGGAGGCGTGGCTGAGCAATTTGAAAAACGAGCCGCGACTCTGGCAGGATTTCGTGCCGCTCGCGTTTCATGTCGATTATTGGGACCACCTCGGCTGGCGTGATCCGTTTGCGTCCGGCAAATGGACGGAGCGGCAAGCCGTTTATTCCGCGCATTGGAAGAGCGAGAGCGTCTTCACACCGGCCTTTGTTCTGGACGGAGCGGTGTGGAGAAATGCCGCTGTTCCATCCGCATCCACGGAGACACCCGGGATTTTGAAGGTTGTGATAAAAGGGGAGCGGCTCGCGGCTTCCTTCAAGCCCGCGGCCGGCGCCGGGCAGCGTTATGAGATCCATGTGGCGCGCCTCGGATTTGCCCTCGGCACGGATGTGACCGCAGGGGAAAACAACGGCCGAAAATTGGTGCATGATTTTGTGGTGCTTGGTTTGAACAACGAAGCGATGCGGGGCGGGCTACAGGAGATGCAGCTTCCCGCTCCGTCGTCGAAGCAGGCGCCTGGCTCGCGGAGCGCGATCGCCGGGTGGGTCACGCTGGCCGGTCGGCTCGAGCCGATCCAGGCGGTTGGCGGATGGTTGCCGGAGGAAAAACTATGAGTGAAAAAATCGAAAAGACAGATGAGGAATGGAAGAAGACGCTGACGCCGGAGCAATATCACATCCTGCGCGAGAAGGGGACGGAGCGTGCCTTTACCGGCGAGTATGCCGATGCGCATGATCCGGGCGTTTACAAATGCGCGGGCTGTGGAAACCCGCTCTTTAGCTCGGAGACGAAGTTCGAATCGGGCAGTGGCTGGCCGAGTTTCTCCGAGCCGCTGGCGAAGGACGCTGTGGAAACGGAGACAGATCGCAAATTCATGATGACGCGGACGGAAGTGCTTTGCGCGCAGTGCGGCGGTCATCTCGGTCACGTCTTCCCGGATGGACCGAAGCCGACCGGTCTTCGCTATTGCATGAATTCCGCCGCGCTGAAATTAGAGAAAGAGCTGTAGCCACGGCGCTCTGTCGCCGTGTCTCGGCGCGCCGGCTTAGCGACGCGGATGCGGACAAACGATTTCTCCCAAGCGTCCCACCCGCCTTCGCAGCTTCGGCGTGCCGAGCAGGGACGCTGCTACAGGTCACTTCATCGGCGCAGGCCGGGCGTGGCGCGGCTGGTAAACGCCGAGCTTTCCCCCGCCGGGAAGCGTGAGTTGCGTGAGCATGCCCCAACCCATGTCCTGCACCGGTCCACACGTGATGTTTTTCTTCTCCATCTCCGCGGCGAACGCTTCGACACTTTCGCACATCAGATAGAACTCGTGGAGGTTGTCCTCATCGGAAGGATGGACCGCGACTTCCGCGGGCGGCAATCCGAAGATCAGCCAGCCCTCGCCCACGTCGACGTTCGTCAGCTTGAGGACATCTCGGAAAAACTCGCGGTCGGCCTCGGCATTGGTGCTGTAGATGATGGAATGCGCTCCGGTGATCATGCCGGAAGTTTATTAGCGGAGGGCGATGCCGTCGAGCAGTCGTCGTCGCCTCCAAGATCGTTGTAGCAGCAGTCCGAAAATTCTTTCGAACTCGGTGGCGCGTTTCCCGTAGTCATGAGCGGGCTTCCGCTGGAAAGAGTCGTCCAACAAATGAGTGAGTACTACCACATAGCACTTTGGGTCAGTGGCGGCGTAGCGGTCCTTTTCTTCCTCACATTGTTTATGTGGATATTGGGCATGCCGGGCGTTGAGGGCGCCTATGCGAAAGCCTGGGCGGTCGGATTCTATACCGCGCTCGGATATCCCATTGCCTGGCTCTGCCTTTTGGTCTCCTGGTTGATTGCCAGGAAGCTAATCAGCCCGGAGCATTTGCCTGTCCTGCAGCATTGGACCGGCGTCGGCTCACTTATTATAATGGCCCTGGCTGTCTTCCTGATGTCCTACGCGTTCAGAACCATGCCCTGATCGGCACTATCCCGGGTAATAGTCTAGCTTTTCCGCGCCACGAAGGACCCCTCGAAGGCTGCCGCCGTTTGACCTTTTTCAGAGACTTCCACCTGGAGCGTGATGCGTGCTTTTCCTTTTTCGGAAAAGCGGGCGCGAAACGCATGCAATTCCTCCGCGGCAGGCCGCCGACAAACCGCGCGGATCGTTTCGCGCACGGGTCGCAGGAATCGAATGGAACTTTCCGCGACGACGACATGGACCGCGGGATCGTGCAGCTCGAGCCAGAGCAATCCGTACGCGGCCAGGGTGGCGACCGCGTTAATGCTTCCGCCGAATGCTGTGCGGAGATGATTCGAGTTCAGCGCGACTGGCGCTTCGACCGCGACGCCGTTGTCATCACTCGCCACCACCCGCACACCCATCGCGCGCGTGAGCGGGATTTGTTCGTGAAGGAATTGTTCAGCCGCGCGCAGTCGATCATCCACGCGGCAATGTTCTTCGCGGCCGAAGCTTGTCGAACGCGAAAATCACGCCCCGACCGTGAGCACGCTGGGCCGTCTCGCGGCCTTCCGGTTCCGGATCTGACGTTGGGCTCCGAGAGCAGCCAGGAGCAAAACGACCCACAGAGCGGGGCTGACCTCGGGAACGACTGCCATGCCCGCCGGTGTCATGGGATTGCTTAGCACTCCCAACTGCGACCAGGTCAGCGCGCCGTTGAAGTTCTTGTCCACGCCATTGAGGTCCTGGTTCAAGCTGTTGGCCTGGGTCGCGGTCGCGATCACGTAGTTGAGCGTCGAATTTTCGTCGAAGGTAATGCCGAGCAGCGCGAGTTGACTGACCACGTCTGCGAACGGCAGCGCGAAACCGAGAAAAAAATCGGGCTGGCCTCCGCCATCGAGGTCCGTGGCGGTCCCGACGCTGGGATCGTTGACCGAGGTCACTTGCGACCAATAATAATTACTGGCGGTGGGAGCGTAACTGACCAGCGGCGAGCCACTGATGCTGGTGGTGCTCGGACTGATGTTCAAATCGCTCCCGGCGCCCCACATGCCGACCATATCGGCCGAGCCGGAATTGTTCACGCCGAGGAAAAGGTCGATCTTACCGTCGGCGTTCGCATCGATGTAAATGAAGAGGGCGGTTTTGAACCCGCCCGGGTTCGTGTCCGCCCCGAGGCGAATCCGGAAAGCGAGCGTGCCATCGGTGAGAGAGGGGGTGCCGGCGTCTCCAAAAGCCGTGTAAACCGACGGGTGCGCCGCATTGCCGACGATATCGCCCTCAGTGCTGCCGGTCTGCTGATCGTTCGAAGGATCGGGATTGCTGCTCGAATAAAGGATCGGAGTCCAATCCGTCGTGGGTCCGCCCAGATTGACGACTGAGGCGTCAGCGGGCAAGGCGATCGCTGCTATTCCCGCGGCCAGCAGGACCACTCTAAAGCTTCGAGCACAGGCAAAAGAGACTTTGGGCACGCGGAGGCTATAGCAATGCCAGTGCCGCAGCGCTGAAAACCCCGGGAAGTTACGTTGCCGCCTATTTCGCGGATTCCTTCAGCAACGACTCCAGCTCATGCTTCCACAAGACCGCGATCGTGTGGCTCCCGTGGCCGCGAGTCTTGTCGCTAAGCGGAAGCGTCACCGCGCGGCCTTTCGGCACGCGTTTCACTTCGCGTTCAAGAATTCCCAGCTCCGGCGGGTTGATCAGGTCGTCGGCGAAATTTATGGCGAGGAGCGGCGCGCGGATTTTCTCTAGGCCCGGGCCGGGGTCGTAATCGCGCGATGCTTCGAGCGCGTAGAGCATGTCGTTGGCGTCGCCCGTCTTGAGATAGTCGGCCACGAATTTATCCAGGACCTCGTCCGTCTTCGCGAGCGTCGGCGCTTCCTTCTGGCGCAGAACCGGATTGCTGCTCATCAGCCAGAGCATCTGCGCGGCGGTGCGCAAACTTTGCGGCTGCGCCGAATAATCGCCGCCGCGCCATTCGGGATCGTTCCGGATCGCGTCGATGATCATCCGCCGCCAGGCGCGGTTGCGCCCGGAAATCTGGGTCGGCAAACTCGCCAGCGGCAGGAGCGCATCCATGAAATCGGGGTGCGCGGACGCCCAGACCCAGGTGTGCATTCCGCCCATCGAGGTGCCCATGACGAGGCGCGCGTGGTTCACCCCGAGCCCCTCGGTGAGCAGGCGAAACTGCGCCTCCACCATATCGACGTATCCGTAACGCGGAAATTTCGCGTGCAGGCCGTCGCTCGGCTTGCTCGATTTTCCGTGGCCGATTCCGTCCGGCAACACGATGAAAAACTTTGTCGCGTCGAGCGGCTGCCCGGCGCCGAACAGCTCTCCGGCAAATTCCGGGCGGATGAACTGCCCTCCGCTCCCGGTCGTTCCGTGGGTAATCAGCACCGCGTTGCGCACGACGCCTTTCTCGTCCTTCACCGCCTTCCCGATCGTCCGGTAATGAATTTTGAGCTCCGGCATCGTCTCGCCCGAACTGAATTTGAAATCGCGCAGGACGTGATCGCCTTCCGTCGGCGCCGGATAATCCGCGGCGCGCGCCAGGGTTGTCGCGACGAGGCAAAGGGTGAACGCGAGTATTTGTAGGGAAGTCTTCATAGCTTTCTGATGACACATTAGCTTTCGCGGGAAATCCGCGCGAATCTTTGCGCGATGACAATTCCGTATTACGAAATCGCCGCCTTCACCAGCCGGCATTTTGGCGGTAACCCCGCCGGCGTTTGCATCCTCAAGGAATGGCTGCCGGATCACGTCATGCAGGCGATCGCGGCCGAAAATAACCTGGCGGAAACGGCGTTCATGATCGAGCGCGAGAAGCATTTCGACATCCGTTGGATGACGCCCGCCATCGAGATCGACCTTTGCGGACACGCGACCCTCGCCTCCGCGTACGTCGTTTTCACCTATCTCGGCCGGCGCTGCGACCTCGTGAATTTTCAGTCAGCCAGTGGCGAGCTAACGGTGGAACGGGTTGATGGCCGCCTGGTGCTAGATTTTCCGTCGCGACCCGCTGCTCCCTGCGATCCGCCGGCAGGCCTGGCCGAGGCGTTGGGGGCGCAACCCACGGAAGTGGCCAAAGGCCGCGATTATGTGGCGGTCTTCGATCGCCACGAGGACGTCGCCGCGCTCGCGCCGGATTTCGCAGCCGTGGCCAGGCTCGATGCGCAGGGCGTGGTCGTGACCGCGCCCGGCCACGACTGTGACTTTGTCTCGCGTTACTTCGCGCCGCGCGCCGGCATTCCCGAGGATCCGGTGACCGGCTCGACGCATTGCGTATTGATTCCGTATTGGTCGAAGCGGCTGGGCAAAAAAGAACTTCGGGCGCGTCAGCTTTCGCGCCGGGGTGGCGAATTGTTCTGCGAAGATCGCGGCGCGCGGGTCGGGATAGGCGGCGCCGTGGTGCTGTATATGGAGGGCGCGATTCAACTTCCGGAAATTTAACCGCGGATGACGCGGATATCGCGGATGCGGAGAGAGGGATCAACCATCGGTCGTCCATTCTTCATCCGTGGCATCCGCGTAATCCGCGGTTAATTGCAGCCGATCACCAATCGACCGTCGCGTTCCCGCTCGAATCGATCGCCGCCTTCCGGCCGAGCAAACGCAGATAAACGAAATTGTTTTCGGGATCTCTTTCCACCCGCCCGTAAACTGTGATCTCGGCCGGCGATTGGAAATTCGACGTGATCGTTTGGAAGGCCGGGATGTCCTTCTTAGCGACCATTGCCCGCACAAACGAGAAGCCTTTCTTCGCTTTCGGGTCGCGTTGCCAGAGAGATGCTTCATACCAATTCGGCTTCATGCCGCGTAACTTTTCGCTGCGGTAATTGAAGCGGACCCCGACGATCTTGCCGAGCAGGGAGCCTTGTTGTAGAACCAGGACCGGCACGTCGTACGTCTGGACGGCACGCCATTGCGCGGCGTCAAAACGCTGCCCCGCAAACGCACTCGCGGCGAAAGCTAACATCAGCACCGCAATGAGGATTGTTTTCATATTTTTTGGAGCCGGCACGCCCACGTGCCGGAGAGATTATGTCAGGTTGCGCCCCTCCGCCGTTTCCGGTCCCTTGGTGGCGGCGATCACTTTCGTGGCCAGGCTTTGAATCTTGTCCAGCCGTTCGCTCAACAGCGAGCGCAGCTCATCGGCGTTCAGCGATTGGCCATCGGCCGGCGGCGTCGAAAGCAACCGGATCGCTTCGTACGCCTTCTCGTTGAGGTCCGCGACGGCGCGGTCGCATTCGGCCTGGCCGGCCATCGCAGTTGAGATCACTTCCGTGATGCGATCGAGGCTGACCGTGCAACCCTCCAGGTCATCCCCGTAAATGATCCGAAGGATTTCTTCAGCCGCCGCGGTCGCAGTCCGCTGTCTCTGGGAATCGGGATCCATTCCTCGATTATTCAACCAAGGAGCGGCGGTTTACAAACCGCCGGCCACTAAAAAGGCGATTTGTAAACCGCCTCTTCCTGTAAAGAAAAGCTCACTCTGTTGTGCGGGTTGCCAATAACGCCCGACAAATTGATTTGATGTTCACGACTGGTGATCTCAAAATCGTCCACGGCGGTTTGTAAACCGCCGCTCCTTGAAGCGCCAGTATGAAAGAAATCCGCGATATCATTCGGGAATGGGAACGGCATCGTGGGGAACAACTCGCGCTGGCGACGCTGGTCCGTGCGCAAGGTTCGAGTTATCGACGGCCCGGGGCGCGGATGCTCGTTTGCGCTGACGGCACGACGGTTGGTTCACTCAGCGGCGGATGTCTTGAGGAGGAAGTGGCCCGGTGCGCCTTCGAAGTGATGCAGACGGGAACGCCATCGTTGATGAGCTTTGACACGCGCCTGCGCTTCGGCTGCCACGGCAGCATTGATATTTTCGTGGAGGCTGTGCGTGAAAGTTTTCTCGCCGAGATGGCGGCACATTTCACAGAGCGCCGCAGCTGCCGCGCGGTCACCCGGTTCGAGGGCGAGGAAGGTAACCTCGGAACCCGTTTGCGGGCGCTCGACGAACAACTCAGCGGCGCCTTCGTCCAGGAGATCGAGCCGCCGATCCAATTGCTGATTTTCGGCGATGGACCGGACAGCATTCCGCTGCGCGCCTTCGCCGATGTTTTGGGATGGGATGTGATTGAAGTCGATCAGGCAGCAGATCTTCCCAGCCGCCTGGACGAGCGCAGCGCTGCGATCGTGAAGTCGCATAATTACGGGCGCGACTTCGCGGCGCTTCGCCACCTCCTTCAACTCGGGCTGCCCTACGTCGGCCTGCTCGGCCCACGCAAACGCCGCGATCAATTGTTGAATGCAGTTTTGGATAGCGGCATTTCGATCGACGCCGAGCTTTTCGCCCCAGCCGGTCTCGATCTTGGCGCGGAAACGCCGGAGGAGATCGCGCTCGCCCTTATTTCCGAGATCCAAGCGGTGTTCGCCGGAGCTACTGCGGACTCGTTGCGCGATCGAAAGGCGCCGATCCATGGATGGAACATCGTGCGCAAGCCCGCTCCGGTGCCGGCCGCCGCATGCGAAAAGTCGGTGCCATAATTCTGGCCGCCGGAGGATCGGGGCGGTTCGGCCGGCCGAAACAGCTTCTGGCATTTCGAGGTGAAAGCCTGGTCCGCCGCGCCGCTCGATGCGCCGCCGAAGCGTGTGGCCCGCGCGTTGTCGTCGTCGCCGGCGACACACGCACTCTGATCGAAGCTGAGCTGCGCGAGAGCGCGGCAATTGTCGCTGAAAATCCCGATTGGCGAAGTGGATTGGGGACATCGATCCGCTGCGGTCTGCAACGCCTGATCGCTTCGACGACTGAATTGGATGCGGTGGTCCTGCTGGCTTGCGACCAGCCTTTCGTCGAGGCGCAAATCCTGGCCGCGCTCGTCGCGGAGCAGGAAAGAAGCGGCAAGCCAATCGTTGCCTCCAGCTACGCAAACACCCTCGGCATTCCGGCGCTTTTCGATCGCAGCTGCTTCAAGGCCTTGCTCGCACTTCCCGACGATTCCGGTGCGAAGGCCCTCATTGAATCGCGGCCGGACGATGTCGCTTCGATCGAGTTCGAGAAAGGCGCGATCGATATCGACACGCCCGCCGATTTCGAGCGCCTAACCAGTGCCAAATTTGACTAAGGCAGGCGCACCGGAAGAGCGGTGCGATTAAGCTTTACAATCCTGCGTAATTCCGAAATCCTGAGCGGACCACCCCAGAATTCCTTGCCGCGGGCCTCCGCGCGCGCCATCGTTTTCCACCGGGCGGAAACACGTCTGACAAAAACCCCAAGAAGGAGAAAATTATGGCTACACCCGTCCAAAATGCACTGACCGCGATCATTCCCATAAAGGCTGAATTCGTAGATAAGTTGCGCCAACAGCTGGCGAGCAATCCCATCGACCCTTCCGGTCTCGACGCCGTCGGAACCGTGCATTTCGCGCGCATTTTTGTCTTTGCCCAGAACAACGCGTCCGGCGTCCCCGCGAATCTCGCCGCGGTAATTACCAGCTACGACCACGCGTTTGCCCCCTACATCCAGGATTTCGTGAACCAGCCAAGTGTCGCCGCGTTCTTCGATAGCTTTCTAATGGCGGTCGATGATCCGGCCGCGGCCGGCCTCGTCCCGGTGACCAAGAATGCAGCCGGGTTCGCCGCGCTCGTGCAAAAGTACGACAACACCAATCCGGCGAACTCATGGGGCCAGTGGTACAGCGCCTATCCCGGCCTGACGGTGAAGAACATTCTGAATCCGAGCTAGGGTCAGGCGTTCACCGCGCCAACCTCGGTCCGCCCATTCGCAAGGAGATCCCCATGTCTCAACCTTTGGCTATAACAAAAGCGACCGACCCGGACAAGATTCATCCGGAGGATTTCCCGGACATTCAGGGCTTCATTTTGCACGGGTATAACATGCCCAAGAGCCGGCATTTCGTCCTGACCATCGGCCAGGTGGAAGCCGCGTTGGAGTTTCTCACCGCGCTGACGTCAGGTGCGGGTGCGCTCTCCATCACGACCGCGGAGCGATGGCCCCGGGGCGTGAAGCCGGAGTACGCGCTCAATCTCGGATTGACCGCGCGAGGCCTGGAAGCGCTCGAGCTCCCCACGGTTCTGAACATCAATCAGGGCAACTTCAGCTCGTTCCTCGCCGGCGCGGTCGCGGCGGCTCCGTCCGTCGGCGACGTCGGCCCCAACAGTCCCGATAATTGGGTGACCAAACTCAATACCGCCAATGCGGATCGCGCCCACCTGCTCTTGTCGCTCTACACGAATACTGCCCTGGATCGCGATTTCTATTCCACGCAACTCCGCGAAATGTTTGCCAGGGTCATCCCGGCGCCCGGTGCGCCGGATAGCGACGTCCTGGAATGGGATGTCGATCCCTACGTTTTCGTGGACCCGGTCAGCGGAGAAAGCTTTCGCAAAATCCATTTCGGTTACACCGACGGGATTTCCAATCCGATCATCGACGAGGTGGGGCTGGCGCCGCCGCGCAAGAACCAGCTTCCGTATGTTCCGGCCTGGCAGTTTGTCACCCGCGACGGCGAGTACGTCACTTACAATCTGCCGACCCCTTGGGAGTTTGGGCAAAACGGTACCTTCAGCGCGTTTCGCATCCTCGAGCAGGACGTGGCGGCGTTTGACGCTTTTCTCAGCGCCGACGGCCGGGATGAGGCGGCGCAGGAATATCTGGCCAGCAAGCTGTGTGGAAGATGGCGCAATGCGAATCCGGTCGTCCTTCGTCCGCACGCGCCCGGCCCCAGGTTGCCCGATAACGAACTGACCGATTTTGATTATGGCAAAGACAAAGTCGGAGAGCCCTGCCCCTATTCCGCGCACACCAGGCGCACGAATCCGCGGGGAGACCCGCAAGTCGTCTCGCCGCCGGGCAACAAAGTGGACCATCGAATTATGCGCCGAGCCGACGCGTATGGGCCGCACTACGAGGGCAAGAATGACGGCCAACCGCGCGGCCTGGCCGGGCATTTCATGTGTGCAATGCTCGCCAATCAGTTCGAGTTCATCATGGGTCAGTGGGTTAACAATGCGACCTTCCCCGGGAGCGCCGCCCAGGCGGGGATTGATCCTTTACTCGGAGCTGTTCCAGACGGCAGCACCTTCACCTACTGGGAGTCGGGCAGCCCGGTTACCGTGAACGGCTTTTCCCGCTTCGTCACCACAAGAGGTGGGTTGTACTGCTTCATTCCAAGCATCACTGCGGTCAAGTGGATGGCGGAAAACGGCGGGGCGTCCCCTCACTGGACCGTGCCGACGACGAGTTAAGGACTGCGGGCGGTCGAGCTACCCAGGAAGCCTCGTTCCCAAGTTGCACTGGGGAACGCAATTAAGCTCTGCTTCGAGCAGGCAGGGCAACTGCGAAGGGCGGGGCATTCGAGCGCCTAACGAGTTGAGCTGGCGGGTGTCTTGGCGGACACTATTTTGAGCTTCCAGTTTTCGATTGCGCTGCCGGCGGTCTTGAGATTGGAGGTCAGGTAGTAAAGCCGTTTCGTGGCGGGATAATCGGGCGCCTGGTCGAAACGCATCTTCAAGTAATACGGCGGAATGCTCTGGTAATAGACGGTGGCGACCATGCTGACCGTGGCGGGATCGATTCCATTTAGCGGCACTTCGTAAGTCACCACGCTCGTTCCGCTGCCATCCTTGTAATGGCCATCGTCGCCGGTCCCGAACGAATGGGTCGATTCCAGAAATTCGCCGGACAACGAAGGATCGGGCCCGTTCTCGGTCCAGCCGAGCGGCAAGAGCCGGTTATCTTTTACCTGCGTGGCGCGGCGAATAAAACTGGTCGTGAAGTTCCCGTCCGCATCCAGCATCAGTTCCTCGAAAATCTGCACCTGGTCCTGTCGCGTGATGGTGCGTCCGGGTTTGTCGTAATAGTGCGGCTGGTAGGCCTGCCGGGGTTTGCCATTTTCGTCCTGGTAAGAGTCGAAAAACTCGGACGGCAACGGCTTGCCCGTCTCATCGACTATAATGCCCAGCTCGTTCGTTCGACCAGAAACCCAGAGCGTCCGCCCAGTGGCATTATCGACTACCTGAAACTCGAGGAAGGCCCGGCGAAAGCCCACTCCGCTGGGGAAACGATGCCCGGTCTTGTTCGTCACGGTGACGTTTGCGACCAGTTTGTCTTTGTCGCTCGATATCGGCGTCACGGTCACATCGGCCGTGGAATTTTGGGCCTGCTCCACAAACCCGTCGATCGCATTCGGCAGGTTGGCGTTCACTGTCAGCATGTAATCATTCTGCCGGACGCCGAGGATCTCGTTATACGGGAAGTTCTTCTCCCCGACTTTGAAGTCCTGCATGAACTGCGAAAATATTTCGAGCAGCGTCACATTCAGGCCTTGGAGCTGATGGCGCGCGAAGCCGGTGTCGCGGAAGCGGACCTGCACCTTGTCGGCGGGGAGGCGATGCTCCACTGCCGGATAGGTATCGTCCTGCACGGTCGCGATCGGCTGTTGAATCCGGGGCACTTCCAAAGTCCCGGCGGCGTTGCGATAGGAATTACGCATGTGGCAATCCTGGCAGGTCTGCGCTTTCTGGCCTTTGCCAAACTCGTTCTGGTAACTGCTATTGAGCCACTCGAGGTAGGTCACCTGTTCCAGGTTGTGGCCCATCGGTTTTTGGTCAACGATCGGCAAACTGAGGGTGTGGCAGCTGCCGCACATCCGTGAAGTCTTGATGAAGGGATCGTGTTTCGGTTTAATCCCCAGCACATTGTTCATCGGATCGGTCACGATGAGCTTGTCTTCGAACGGTCCCAGGAGTTCGTCCGCCTTGCCGGTTTGAAACTGACCGGTGATGGAATTTTCGAGGAAATATTTCAACGGCGGCACTCCCTTGGGAGTTTTGTCTTCGACGATCCGGTGGCAGGCCATGCAGCTGACGCCGTCGCGCGCGAGCGCGCCATACTTGAAGTTGGGGTCCTTCATCTGGGTTTGATAAACAAACTCGCGATCGAAGTCCTTCTTGCCGCCATGATCCAGGTCGAACTGGCGTTTGCCCATGACGCCGTGGCACCGGAAGCAAGTGTTGACCACTTCCCGCGTAAGCTTCTCGCCTTCCGCCTTGTCCTTCAGCGTCTTCAGGTAGGCGATTTCGCTGTCGAGTTGGGCATAGAAAATCGGATCGCGTCCCGCCAGGCCCATCGGCGACCAGCGCCACTCGCCCATCGGCGAGACATTCATCAGCGGCGTTTTGCCATCCGGCTGGGTCTGGCCGGTATAGACCATGGCGTTGCCATAATAGATGGCGCTATGACAACCCATGCAGGAATCGGAAGTCAGGAAGTGGTCCGGCCCTTTTTGGCTCGGAACAACATGATCGTAAGTTTCCGGCGGCAGCTTCCTCACTTCGGCCAGCGGCACGGGCGGGATCGAGTTGAAGAACTTCACGAACGCCGGGTTTACGCTCGACTCCACATCGGGCACTACCGTTTCTTTCGCCGGCGCCAGGAGTGCCGTCGCTTCGTGATGACTCCGGGCTTTCTTCTTGGCCAGATGAATTTGCGCTGGCGTGGAAGTAGCAGCCGGCGGCGGTTTTTCCGCGCGAGCCGCCTCGGGCGTCGGGGAAGGGGGTGGGACCCAGGAAAGGTCGGTGAAATAGGAAAGCGGCTCGCCGGGGAAACCCTTGATGTTGCTCAGCGAAGCAAAGGTGAAATCTTTTTCGGCGGAAGTATGACACCTCGCGCAATACAAACCGAATCCGGCGTTCGGAACGGAGTAGGGCGGTTTGTCGCTATCAATCGTCTGGTCCTTCCAGATCTCCGCCCAATACCACCCATCCTTCGAGCCTTTCGCATCCTTGATCATCACC
>DASQLH010000109.1:0-14741 GCA_035630155.1 Chthoniobacterales bacterium | reverse complement strand
CTGCCTTTCCTGCGTCGCCCCGCAGATGGTGTCAAAGAACCGGAAATTCTTCGCTACGCCTTCGGGTCCGTCGCGGTCGGTAATGGCCTGGCGAATCCGGCGCTGCACTTCTTCGGTCTCGCCGCGCAACATCGTGGTCTGGTTCGCCACGCCAATCGTGCGCAAATGCAGATCGGGATCGAACCCGGGGGAATGCGCGTTGCGGAATTTCTCGAGGAACGCCTGTTTGTCCCCGCCGTGGCGGATGTAATCGCAGACGTAATCGGTGTCGGTGAGCGTGAGCACGACGAGATAATGCCCCTTCCCATCGCCGAGCGCGCGGGAGCTGGTCGCCTTCGTCTCCTCATGCTCAGCTTTGCCGTGAATGATGGAAGTGGCCGATTCGCTGGCGTATTTGCGGACCCGTTTCCAAACGCTCATCACGTCGCCGCAGGTCGTATCCACGATCTGGCATCCGCGCTCCTTGATCTGTTGCTGGATGGAAAGCTCGGTGCCGAACGCCGGCACGATCACAACATCTTCGGGCCGCAAATCGGCGATGTCGGCCTCCTTGTTCTTTCCCATCAGGTTCTTGATGCCTAACGATGAAATCTGGTCGTTCACCTCGGGGTTGTGAATGATTTCTCCCACGATGAAAAGGCGGCGATCGTGGAAAACTTTACGCGCGGCGTAGGCGAGATCGATGGCGCGTTCGACGCCGTAACAAAAGCCAAACTGCTTCGCCAGGCGCACCGTAACATCGCCGCAGCGCAGAATGCCGCCCGCGCGGCGGACCTTGTCCACGATGTCGCTGCGATAATGCGATTCGACCTGCTCCTGGACAGCCGTCATCACCTCCGGCGTGCGCAAGTTCACTTTCTCGCGCGCCGTCGTCCCGCTGGAGATGAGATTCGTGGTCATGATTTACAGGTCTAGGCAGCCGCCAGACGCCGGAACATAGGCTTGCAGCCTGTGCGGTGCACGGACATTCTGCCCGTGTTCATGCCTGCACGGCAGCGGGCTTGAAGCCCGCTGGGCGCACAGATTGCAAATCTGTGTTACCGGAATCGCCGATTCGAACAGCTGTAATTTAGCTGGGAATCCAGCTCAGTCTACCAGCAGCGGTCCTGGAGGATCCTGGAACCAGCTCGCCGACATCAACTGCGACCGCGGCGGATCCGGGTCTCTGCTTTGGTCGAGCCTGCGAACTTGGCTGCCGTATTCCTTATCCTCCGGAAGCGTGTGGGCGATAGTTACAGGCGTGCCGACTCGCGTCAGCGCAAAAAGCCGGGCCGCCGCTTCACGATGCAAGCGAATGCAGCCGTGCGTGCGCGGAGTGGAATGGACAAATCCCTCGTGGAACCCATAGGCCGGTTTGAACTCGCACCAGTAAGCCATCGGATAACCCGCGTCCGGCTGGCTAATACGGCGCTTATTTTTGATCTTGTTATAGATGGTGAACTTGCCGGACGGGGTCACGGAACCCGGCTTGCCGACAGTTCCCTGGACAGCCATGAGAAGGCGGTCCCCTTCCAGGACATAGACGTTTTGAGTGGAGAGCGAGAGTTTGACTTCCACTTTGGAAGGATCGTTCGGCTTATGCGCGACGACGCGATAACTTCCGGAAGTAGAAGCGGTCTTCATCGTTCCGCAGCTCGTCAGGAAAAGAGCTGCCAGGGCACAGAGGCAAAAACAGAGGCGGGAAAGGTATTGCATAGTTACACATTGGAAGAGCGCATTGTGCGGGTTTTGTCAACAATTTGAGTCCGCCAGGAGCTCACTTAACTGGGCGTCGGATCGAGCACACCTGCCCCCCTGCGAGCCGTTGCTCAAACGCCGGAGAAATATTCGCATAGAAAGGATAGCCCGCCGGGTCCGCGGCCGCCGGCCGATAACGCCAGTGTTTGTACATCCAAAGCCAGGGCGCCGGGTTCGCGCGGACCACAGGCTCGAATCGATCCCAGCAGGCCTGCGCCATTTCCTGGAACGACGCGTCCGCGGGAAATTCCATCCGCGGATGAAACATAATCCGGTAACGCCCGCCGGGAAGCGGCTCGCAGTGGACGGGGATGATCGTGGCGCCGGCTTTTCGATGCGCCCAGGCGTGCGCGAACGTGACGCTCGTTTTCATTCCAAAACAATCGATCGCGACTGTGGGCAATTGCGCGGGAATGGTCAGGTCGGTCAGGATCGCCACGTGTCCCCCGCCCCGCAACGTCTTGAAAAGGCGAAGCACTCCCCCGCCACGCGGTATGACCCGCTGGCCGCTGCTTTGCCGCAGGCCCACAAAAATCGCATCGAGCAAAGGATTCTTGAACTCCTGGGTGATCAGCGCGCTTTGCACGCCAAAAAAATTCGCGGCCACGGCGACCCATTCGAAGTTGCTGTAGTGGCAGCAGGCGAAGATGATCCCGTTCCTCGATTTCATCGCTTCCTGAACGATCCCGAGGTTTTCCACCTCGATGTAGCGTGAGTAATTTTCTTTCGTCAGGCTCGGGCTCCAGAAAAGGTCAACCACCGTGCGGGCAAAATGCTGGTAAGATTCGCGCGCAATCTCCGCCCGGCGCGCCAGCGTAAGCGCATCGCCGAACGCCGCCTCGAGATTGCTCAGGGCCACCTGGTAGTTACCCCGGTCGAACTTCGCGGCGAGAGCGCCGATCGATTGGCCGAGGCGGTAACAAGCCTTTCGCGACAAAAGCGGAATGATCGTGGCGACCGTTTTCAAGGCCAGCCACTCCAGCCGGTAACGAAATTTCTTCCAAGCGAACCGCACGGCCGCAGTCTACTGCGGCCGACGGAAATCCCAAATCCCAGGACCCAAATCCCAAGTAAAACTAAAAAAGGGAAATTCAAAAAGGCCTGAACGGCGGTCTACTTTGGTTCTTTGGGATTTTTCGGTTCGCCTGGGATTTGGGTTTTGGGATTTGAAATTTCCGCCGCTTGGCGGCGGTTTGGGATTTACTTGGGATTTGGGTTCTGGGATTTGGGATTTGCGGGTCTCGCCCGCTGCCATGAAACCATTCCGCCCATCATGAACTTCTGGCGCCGGGTCGCGGAGTTCTTCGGTCTAAAACGCAATCTCGTCGTCCTCCTCGTCGCCATCTTCGTTATCGGCATCGGGGAAGAGCTCTGGATGCGCTTCGTTCCGAAATATCTCCAGGCCCTCGGCGCTTCCATTTTCATCATCGGCCTTTTCGACGGACTGCGGACGTTGCTCGGCGCCGTTTACGCCTACCCGGGCGGAGTGCTGGTAGATCGCTGGGGTCATCGCCACGCCTTCCTCGCCTTCAACCTTTTCTCGATCGCCGGTTATTCGCTCGTGCTTCTCATTCCGCATTGGGGCGCTGTCATGGCCGGCATGTTTCTCTTCCTTTCGTGGACCTGCTTTTCGCTGCCCGCCACTTTCTCGCTCATCGGCGCTACGCTCGGCCCCGATCGCCACGCCATGGGCGTCGGCGTGCAGATGGTGATCAAACGATTGCCGATCATGATCGCTCCGATTCTTGGCGGCATCCTTATCGATCGCTTCGGCGTCATCGATGGCGTGCGCATCGGTCTGGCCGTCTCGATCCTCCTCTCCGGCCTGACTATTTTCGTGCAACGCGAGGTGCGTGAAGCCCCCTCGGCGGCAATCGCCAAAGCGGATCGCTGGAATTTCCGGCAAAGCTTGCGTGCCTTTGACGCTCCGCTGCGCCGCCTCCTGCTCAGCGACATTCTCGTGCGCTTTTGCGAACGGATCCCCTTCGCCTGGGTCGTGATTTACGCGATGGATAACATCGGGGTGAACGCCCGCGAGGTCGGCCTCCTGACCAGCGTCGAGGTCATCGTCGCCAGCCTTTGCATCATCCCCGTTTCCCATTTTGCCGACAAACATGGCCGCGAACCATTTGTCCTGGCGACGTTCGCCTTCTTCACTCTCTTCCCGATTGCGCTCTGGCTCTCCGGCAGCTTTGCCATGCTGGTCCTGGCTTTCGTGGTTCGCGGTTTGAAAGAATTCGGTGACACCTCGCGGAAGGCGCTGATCATCGGGTATTGCGCGCCGGACCGCCGCGGACAGATGATCGGCGCGTATTATTTGGTGCGCGACCTTCTCGTCAGCACAGCCGCAATTCTCGGCGCCTTGCTCTGGAACATTAGCCCCGCGGCGAACTTCATCGGCGCCGCTGCCTTCGGACTTTGCGGCACAATCGTCTATCTCATGACAATGCGCCGCACCGCCGCAAGCGGCGGAAATCCCAAATCCCAAAAACCAAATCCCACGTAAACCCAAACCGCCGCAAAGCGGCGAAAACCTCAAATCCCAATTAACCAAAGTTAGACGACGATTCGGGCGTTTTTTTGGATTTTCCCCTTTTGGGATTTACTTGGGATTTGGGTTCTGGGATTTGGGATTTCCGCCCCGGGGCGGCTTGGGATTTCCGCCAGTGGCGATAAATTGCGGCCGTGCGAGTTCCAATCCCTAAACCCTGGGGTTGACCTTTGTGAATAACTGTCCCATGCTCGCTTTAGGAAACGGATGACGTTCTACCGGGCGCTGTCTGAGGGAAAACCCACCTAAACCAACCAAGGAGTTCAGCGCGATGCAGATGTTTTCAAGCAGCCGAAAAGTGGAGCCGGCAATGCCGATGACGGCCACGCCGCCGCCGCCCCCCGCCGCCAAACCAGAGCCCGCCCCGAATGGCGCGCCCGAATTGGCCCGACCGGGTGGGACGTTGTCGAGTGGCGTCTCCATCAAGGGGACCGTGAAGTTTCAAAAGGAGCTGCTGATCGACTGCGAAGTGGAAGGCAAGATCGATTCCAACGGCCGGCTGACGGTCGGCAAACAGGCGCGGATCAAGGGCGACATCAAAACGCGCTCGGTGATCGTGGATGGCACCGTCGATGGGAATATCATGGCGGCCGAACGTTGCGAATTGCGCGCCGGTTGCACGGTGAACGGCGACATTGAAGCGCCTCGCCTCGTCGTTGACGAGGCCGCGAGCTTCATTGGCAGCGCGAAGATCGCGACCCAAAAGCCAGCGCCAGCTCCGACGGCTTAGGCGAGTTCTGGCCGCGCGAAACTCGGCCGAGCCGCGAGCGGTTCGCGACGCTGCTGTTTTGGAATGATCTTCCCCTGGGCGTTGTAAGAGACTTTCTCGATGAGATTGCCGGTCGCATCGTAGGTTTCTGTGAATCGATGAACACCGTCTACTTCAACCGGTTCTCCCGTTAGGCCGAACCAACCCCGCTCGGTCCGGTTGCCCCGCTCATCGTAATTGTCCGTCCATTTGAAATAAGTCCCGTTCCGCAACACGGGTTCCCGATTCACTCCAAAACAGGCCTCTTCGATCTGGTTGCCACGCTCGTCATATTTGGCGGTCCGCGTGGCATAGCCCTCTTTGAGCAGGACCGGCAGGCCATCGGCTCCGAAGCAAGCCACCTCGATGCGAAGGCCCCGTTCGTCGTACTTCGTCGTTAGTCGCGCGTAACCGCTGGCGTTGAGGATCGGCTTGCCGTCCACCCCAAAGCAGCGCTCCTCGACCTGGTTGTCGCGGTCGTCGTATTCCGAGGTTTGTTTTGCGAAACCGCGCGTATCCATGGCCGGCTCATCGTTCACGCCGAAGTAAGCGATTTCAACGCGGCGTCCCCGGGCATCGTATTTGAACGTTTGCTTGCTCCACCCATTTTTAAGCTTAACTGGACCGCCGCCCCCGACGTACACCTCTTCGATCTTATTCCCGAAGGCGTCGTGTTTCGCCACCACGGTGGAATAGCCTTCAGCGTTCGGAGCTGGCTTGCCACCGACGCCAAAGTACATCTGCGTGATGAGATTGCCTCGCTCATCATACCAGCCCATCCATTTGGCATAGCCACCTTTGCGGAGCACGGGCCGGCCATCTACGTCGAAGGTAGCGCTCTCGACGCGGTAGCCATGATCATTAAATCTGGCCGTCCATCTGGCAAAACCTTCGCTGGCTGGAACCGGCAGGCCATCAATGCCAAAAGTCGCTGTCTCGATCTGGTGGCCGCGCTCGTCATATCTGGCGGTCCACCTGGCATAACCATCTTTGCTAAGAATCGGTTTTCCATCGACGCCAAAGTAGGATTGCTCGATGAGATTGCCGCGCTCATCGTGTTTCCCCGTCCATTTCGCATACCCATCTCTGCGTCGCATGGGCTGGCCATCCACATCAAAGGTCGCGCTCTCCACCCGGTTGCCGTGCTCGTCAAATCTCGCTGTCCATTTGGCGTAACCTTCCGTCCCAATCACCGGCCGGCCCTCGAGACCGAAATTCGCGACCTCGACCTGGCGATTGCGTTCATCATACTTCGCGGTTCGTTTTGAGAAGCCTTCGCTACCAAACACCGGCTCGCCTTTCACCCCGAAGAAATTCCATTCAATCTGGTTTCCCCGGAGATCAAACTTCGCCAATAATTTGGCGTAGCCTTCTTTGATGAGCACCGGCTTGCCATCAGTCCCAAAGTAGGCTTTCTCGATTTGACGGCGGTGTTCGTCGTACTTCGCAACCCACCGGGCGGAGCTGCTCTTACTCGACGTCGGCTTTCCATCCACGCCAAAATACGCCTGCTCGATTTGGTTACCCGCCTCATCAAACCTCGAGGTAACGGTGGCAAAGCCCTCTTTGCTCAGGACTGGCTGGCCATCCACGCCAAAAGAGGTCGACTCGATCGGGTGGCCCCGTTCATCAAACTTCGCCTGATAGCTGGCGAACCCGTCTTTGCTCACCACCAATTGGCCATCCGCACCATAGTTGGCCACGGCAATGGGATTATTCCGTTCGTCAAAAATCGCCGTCCGCCTGGCGTACCCCTTTTTCTGCACCGCTGGCCTTCCCTCGACGCCAAACCATCGCTGCTCAATCTCGTTGCCTCGCGCATCATGCCTGGTAGTCCATTTGGCGTAGCCATCCCTCGCCAGAACGGGCTTGCCATCAACGCCGAAGACCTCCTGCTCAGTTTGGTTTCCCCGCTCGTCAAACCTGGCTTTCCAGCTGGCGTAGCCTTCTTTGCTCAACCCCGGCTTACCATCCGATCCGAAATGCGCGCCTTCGATGAGGTGGTTCCGTTCATCGTAAGTCATCGTCACGCGGGCGAAATCCCCTTCGGTAAGCGCCAGGGTCCCATCCACACCGAACGTGGCATATTCCGTTGCGTTGCCGCGTTCATCCCAGCTCACCTTCAGCCTGGCATATCCACTGTTACAGAGAACCGGTTGGCTATCCGTGCCGAAATAGGATTTCTCAATAACCTTGCCGCGTTCATCATGCAGGGCGGTCCATCTCGCGAAACCCTCGTTATTGAGGACGAGTTTCCCGTCCAGACCGAGATAGGTCTGCTCGATCTGACGCCCTCGCTCGTCATACTTTGCCGTCGTCCTGGCGTCACCGTTCTTGCTTTGGGTCGGTTGGCCATCGATGCCGAAGTAGGCCTGTTCGGACATGTTGCCCTTGTCATCGTAAAGAGAAATCCATTTGGCGTAGCCGTCTTTGTGCAGGACCGGCTCGCCCCGAACACCGAAATACTCCCGTTCGGTCACGTTGCCGCGCTCATCACGTTTCGAAGTGAATCTGGCCACGCCATCCTGGTTAAGCGTCGGCTTGCCATCGGCTCCGAAGTAAGCTTGCTCGACGAGATTGCCTCGCTCATCAAACTTGTTCGTCCACCTGGCATAACCATTTTTATGGACCGCGAGCTGGCCGTTCAGCCCAAAGTAAGACTGCTCTATTTTGTTTCCACGCTCATCATACTTCGATGTCCAACTGGCATAGCCGTCCTTATGCAGGACCCGCTGCCCATTAATTCCGAACAACGCCCCTTCGATCTGGTCCCCCCGCGCATCGAAACCAGCTGTCCACTTCGTGTGGCCTCCCTTCAGAAAGGCGGGCTGGCCATCCGCTCCGAAGTAGGCCCCCTCGATCTGGTCTCCCCGTTCATTGTACCTGCCTGTCCATTTGGCGTGGCCGTCCTTGTTCAACACCGGCTTGCCCTCTATATCAAAATAGCACGCCTCGATCTGATTTCCCCGCTCATCAAATCGTTGGACCAACCTGGCCAACCCATCCCCCATGAGCATCGGCCGGCCATCCACTCCGAAATAGGCCTGCTCGATCAGGTTGCTGCGCTCATCATATTTCGAAGTCAACCGGGCAAAGCCCCCCTTCTTGATGATTGGCTGGCCGCCTACGCCAAAGTAGGCGGTCTCGATTACGTTGCCTCGGTCATCAATCCTGGATGCAAAACTGGCGTAGCTCTCCTTGTTGAGCACTGGTTGTCCGTTGATGCCGGAGTAGGCATTCTTGATGATATTTCCGAAGGAGTCGAAAGTCCGCCGCACTAATACCACCCCCAGTTTGTCGGGAAGCGGCTGGCCGTCGGCGCCCAAATTTTCGATTTTCTCCGTCAGCCCCATCGGATTGTACTCAAAACGCTGAGCGAATACCCCATCGCCGTTGGGACGCGGAATGCGGTAGGCGTTGACGTATTGGATTCGCGCGATTCGCCCATCGGCGGAGTAATCCAGAATTTCTCCGGTGATATCCGATTTGCTGGTATCGGTTTGTTTCTCAGCTGAACTCAACCCAAGAAGGGAAAAATTCTTCGGGAGACTGGCCGGCGCATCCTGATCGTGCAGCTTGAAATCGACGAAGTGGCGTTTGCGGCCGTCGTCGCCGTTGCGCATGTCGCCGTAGGTCTCCCGAAAGACCTCCCTCCCGCTTCGGCTCAGATATCGAATGGCTTCAAGGTTTCCATTCTCCCGATAGCTGAGCTCCTGCGTCGCAGCGCCGTGCCTGGTAGAGTCATTTACCGCCTGGCCAGAGCCGTTGAGCTTCGTCACGCGGCGGACTTTGCGGCGGCTAGACTCGAAGCGGTAACTGACGCCCACGTTTCGAACATTGCCGGAGGACATCTTCAATACGCCCTCTGGAACACTCCAACGGCTGGCCGTGCCCCAGTAGTATGATGTCTTTGTCCGAAAGTAATCCCAGCCCCACGCCGCGGCTGCGAGTAAGAGCAGCGCGGCCGACGCTGCCCACATCTGACGGCGCCGCTTTCGACGGGCCTCGCGTTGAGCAAAAGCATTGAACCCCAGTCCCGTGATGCCGGCGACAGCCTTGAGGAAGGCATTGGTCCAACCATCCCCGCCCGGGCGGAGATCCCCTGCGATTGGCTCCGCCCTTTCGCCGGTCAACCCCCCATCGCGATCCACCGCGTAGCGCAGCGCGGGCGCGAAACATTCCGCCTCCTGGTTCGTCGCGCTGTCGCTCGCATTCGGCTCTCCGGCAGCGATGATCGCGAGGATGCGGTCCGACCGGCCCAGGGACTTGAAGTAGCGAATTTCCTCATTGACCCAACGCGAGCGTGCGGAGTCAGGAGTGCAGATCACGATAAGGTAGCGCGACGCTCGCAAGGCGTCCTCAATCGTGCCGCCGAGATCGGCCGATAGAGGCAGCTCGTCTCGATCCCGAAAGCAGGGAAAGAGGCGCTTGGGCACTGCGCCATCGCGGCCGGGCCTTCCCACCAGGTCCCGGGGGATCGAATAATTCTCGAGACGTTGATAGAGCCTCCGGCTCACGGCCGCGTCCTTCGAAGAGTAGGAGAGGAACGCCCAATAGAAGGCGTCAGCGGTTTCGCTGCGTTCTTGTGTTTGCATCAATTGGCCCGGGCGGCGGCATCTTAATTACAAACACCCCTGGGGTCGCGAGCAAATCTTTCGTCCGCATGATTCTGGATTAGCGTTCGTCAGACCGGTATGAAATTAAAAGCGTGCTGCGCGCCTCTGTGGATTGCCTGGCTCTTAATCGGTGCCGCGCCAATTGAGGCGGCGTCGGAAACCGCATTGCGACAGACAAGGACATTCGCGTTGGGCGGGGTCGGGTACGCAGGAGTCATGTCCGACGGCGAGCGGTCGTTGCGGGAAATTCTCAAGGAAGCCGATGCAGCCACTCGGTTGGAAAGCGTGCTGCCGGACGCTTCACCGGCGGGACAGCTCTATGCCTTGGTCGGGTTGCGGCTCCGCGATCGCGCGGCTTACGAGCGGGCGCTGGAAAAATACCGGGCGAACGATGCGAACGTCCAAACCATGCGCGGTTGCATCTTGCAGCGGGAATCCTTTCGCAAACTCATTGAGCAGATCGAACGGGGAGAGTACGATTCCTTTCTCGCCCGGGAATGGCCGGAGCGTAAGCGCTGATTCTTCTGTAGCCGCTTCGCTATGCGAAGCGCGGGAGCGACAATGGATCGCTCTACCACTCTCACGCGGCCCACAGGGCCGCGGCTACAGGGAGATCTCACGCGGCCCACAGGGCCGCGGCTACAGGCCGTGACGAGGCCGCTAGCCGGTTCCGAAATAGCGGTCACCGGCATCCCCGAGGCCGGGAACGATGTAGCCGTGATCATTTAGCTCCGGATCGATCACAGCAGCAACAATGGGAACATCGGGATGCTCGCCCTGAAATTGTTGCACTCCCGGCGGGCACGCGACGATGCAGAGAAACTGGATGTTCTGCGCGCCTTGCGCTTTGAGAATCGACGCGGCTTCGCAGGCGCTATGCCCGGTGGCCAGCATCGGATCGAGCAGGAGAACATTCGCGGCGGCGACGTTCACCGGCAGCCGATCATAATAGCTGACAGGCCGGAGCGTCTCGGCGTCGCGATACAGACCGATGTGGCCAACGCTCGCCTCCGGCGCAACGCGCAGGATTCCGTCGAGCATTCCGAGCCCCGCTCGGAGAATCGGGACCAGCACAATCGGCTTTTCAAGAATCGCCCCAGCACAGGACGCGAGCGGCGTTTCGACCTCGATCTCCCTTGTCGGCCAACTGCGAGAAGCTTCCGCGAAGAGAAAAATCGCGATCTCCTGCAGATGGCGGCGAAAAACGTCGGGCGTGGTGGTCTTGGCCCGAAGAACCGAAAGTCCAGTCGCGACCAGAGGATGATCGACCGTCCGAATTTTTTCCGTCACGCCGATGCCCCTTCCCGCATCCGCACCGGCGACGCGGGAATCTTATCCAGCACGATGCGCCGCTCGCCATCGTAACGGCCGAAGGCCAGCACCCCGGTCGGGCATTGCTGCACACAGGCCGAACAGCGGACGCATTCGGGATCCTGCATCGGCAGGCCTTTGTTCGCGAAGTTCATGATGTCGATGCCTTGATGACAAACCGAAGTGCAGACGTTGCAGGAAATGCACTTCGCTTTCTCGGGGAAAATCCGGAAGCGCGAGAAGCGCGCATAGATGTGCATGAGCGCCGCGAGCGGACAAAAGAAGCGGCACCAGACGCGGCCGGAGTATTTGAAGTAAAGGCCGACGCCGATGATCCCACCGAGGAAAACATCGACGAACCATTTGTAGCTCGCGTAGTTGACCATCTTCCCGCTGTTGTTTTTTCCATCGAGCAACAGCTGAAAGGCGGAAGCGAAAATGGATTGCGGCCAGATCCAGCCCAGGATCCGCACGGCCAGAAGCAGGAACGCGACGGCGAGGATCACCTGCCCCGCCATGTTCAACCGGTTCCAGAACGGACCGTGCGGCATTTTGTGGCGCTGCTTGTCGCCCATCGTTTCGGCGAGTGCGCCGCAGGAACAGATCCAGCCGCAATACGCGCCTTTGCCCCAGCGCCAGATCATCGCCGGGATGAGCACGAAAGTTTGGATGAAGGCAATGATGAGCCACCAGGTGAGTGGCGCGTCGGTGAAAACGTTATAGACCATGAGCGGCCAGGCGAGGATGAATCCGTAGGCCCGCCAATACGCGCGCGGATGGCCCCAGTCCGGCCATTGCTGGGCCAGGTATTGGGCTTCGGGGATGTAGGATTCGAAGAGACGATCGGCCACAGCCTTGCCGAACCCCTGATCGAACCAGCCGTTATAACCGAGGTAGGGAAGAATGATTTCCGGAAGCAAAAACAGCGGCACCACCTGGACGAGCATGAGCACGATCGTCTGCCAGGTGACATACGGCGTGCGTCGCCGGCGAATTCGCGTGATGCCGAAGACGACGATGCACGTGCTGTAGGCCAGCGTGTAATAAAACGACCGCGATTTGAGCGAAACCGCGAGCGTGCCGAGCAGCGTCGAGCGATCTGCAACCTGCGCCTGAAACCAGCCGCCTAACGAGCCCAGAATGGAAGGCATGTTTTCCGGAAACGGGTTCAACCAGGTCTCGGCGAAACCGCCCGATTTCCAGGCGTAAACGAACGTGCAAAAGGCCAGGAAGATCCCCAGCGCGCTCCAGCCGCGGAGCGTCCCCTCGCCTGCGATCGGTATGCCCGAGCGCCGAAAGAATTCGAGCGGAGCTTCACGCCCGAGCATGGTGAAGACGACATCGTTGGGGATCGCCTCATCCGTCCCATTCTTTAAATAAACGCGGCCGCGTTCTATCCGGGTCACTTGCGTTCCGAGCGCGAGCTTGAGCGAGCCGGGCGATTTCTGGCCGCGCATGCCGTCGGTCACCGCCGTGTTCACGCGTTCGGAGGTCGGCTTCTCGACCTGGACATCGGCCGACGCATCACGCACCAGCATCTCAACCTTCTCAATGTTGGCCGGCTTGGCGCGCGAAAGTTCCTTGCGGCGATAACTAAGCGTGACGTGCGAGCCGCAAGTGGCGAGAGCGATCGCCGTCTCCAGCGCGGAGTCGCCGCCGCCCACCACGAGGGAATTTTGCCCGGCGAATTCCTTCGGGTCGAAAAGGCGGTTGTAAACCTTGTCGAGCTCCTCGCCCGGGACATCGAGTTTGCGAAAATTTCCGCTCCGCCCGATGGCGACGATCGCCCGCCTCGCCGTCAGCGTGGTCTTGTCGTCCTTGTGCAAGAGCAGTTCGTTTCTCCCGCGGGACTCGATGCGTTCGATTCGCGCACGAGTCACCTCGATTCCCGCCGCCCGCCGCTGCGCCTCCATTTCCTCCAGGAGCGTTTCCTTCACATCGGCCGAAAATTGCAGCCCGCCGTCGAGTTCCATCTCGGTCGGATAGGTGTAGATCGGCTTCGCCTTAGGAAAATTTACGACCGTCGAAAAAATCTCGGTCGCTTCGAACACCGCAAAGTTCAATCCGGCTTTCTTCGCTTCAATCGCAGCCGAAATCCCTGCGACCCCCGCGCCGATAATTGCGAGATCGAGCACGTCATCTTTGGAGCCGGCCGGCCCTCCGGCCGCAGATGTCATACTTACGGCTGCTCCACCGGCGGCCCGGGGGCGGGCCGGCTCCAATTCGCGGACGATCGCCCGCACCGCCTGCGCTCCGGTGTGCGAGGAAAATTTCAAAAGCGGAATCCCGGTCAAATCTCCGACGATCCGCACACCGGGTTGAGCGGTGATCCCCTCCGGTCCCGAAACCGGCAATTTCTCCACGGTGCCGGCCGGCCACTGCGTATGGAGCCATTTCGTGTAACGTTCGATGATTCCGGGCATCGTGGAGCTGGGAGCCTCGGCTAGGTTGTAATTTGCAACGCACCCGGCGAAAAGAAAATTCCCCGCGGAACCGGGGTGAAGACGCGCAGCGAAGGAGTGGGATGACCAAAACCAAACGCCGATACCCAATTGGAGCCGAGCTGATCGATGGCCAGACGCATTTCCGGGTCTGGGCGCCGAAGGCAAAGCGGCTCGATGTTGTCATCGAAGGAAAATTCCATGCGCTGGAACGCGAGGCGGCGGGTTACTTCTCGGGCGCGGCGAAGGCGGGCGCGGGAACGCTTTACCGTTTTCGGCTTGATGATGCGGAGAACTCTTATCCCGATCCCGCCTCCCGCTCTCAGCCGGAGGGACCGCATGGGCCGTCGTGCGTTGTCGATCCGGAGCAGTTCCGATGGACGGATCAAAACTGGGCCGGAATCAAAATGCCGGGGAAGATCACCTACGAGATGCATGTCGGCACGTTCACGGAGGAAGGGACCTGGCAAGCGGCGGCGAAGGAATTAGCGGAGCTGGCGCGGATCGGGATCACAGTCGTCGAGATGATGCCAGTGGCGGATTTTCCCGGCGAATACGGCTGGGGTTATGACGGCGTCGATCTCTTCGCGCCCACCCGTCTCTACGGAACGCCGGACGATTTGCGCGCGTTCGTGAACGAAGCGCATTCCCTGGGGCTGGGCGTGATTCTCGATGTCGTTTACAACCACTTCGGGCCGGACGGGAATTATCTCGGGGTTTACTCGGACGATTATCTCCATCGCGAGCGCGGGAATGAATGGGGCGACTCGATCAATTTCGACGGGGCGAACTCCGAGCCAGTCCGGGAATTCTTCATTACCAACGGTCGCTACTGGATCCAGGAATTTCATTTCGATGGGTTCCGTTTCGACGCAACCCAGAGCATTCATGATGAGTCGGATGAATACATCGTGGGCGCGATTGGCCGCGCCGCACGCCTCGCGGCGGGCAAGCGCTCCATTATCCTGGTGGCGGAAAACGAGCCGCAGGACACAAAGCTGATCCGGCCACGCAGCGAAGGTGGCGATGATCTCGACGGGTTATGGAACGACGATTTCCATCATAGCGCCTACGCCGGGTTGACCGGGACAAATGAGGCGTATTATTCCGATTACCGGGGCCGGCCGCAGGAATTCATTTCCGCCGCGAAATACGGCTACCTGTTTCAAGGCCAGCCTTACTGGTGGCAGGAAGCGGAGCGCGGCATGCCGACCTTCGGCACGCATCCGGCGGCCTTCGTTTGCTTCATCGAAAACCACGACCAGGTTTCGAACAGCGCGCAAGGCGTGCGCATGCGCTTTGAGACGTCGCCCGGATGCTATCGCGCCATGACCGCG
>DASQLH010000108.1:0-3515 GCA_035630155.1 Chthoniobacterales bacterium | reverse complement strand
AAGGAAGCATGTTCCAGCCGCCGCTCGCGGTGGGATGATATTCCTTCAGGATCTCCTGCACATACTCGTAGTGCCTCATGACTTTTTCTCGCTCGCCGCCTTCGAGTAACCGCGGCTTCGCGAGTGCCGCCCCTTGGACTGCCGCAATCCAAAGCAAAGGAGTCGACTTGTCGTGCTCGGCTCCATCGAGATCGATCCAACGATAACGCCGGCGCGGCTCGTTTATCTCCAGCGAAGCCGCGAACGGGGTTTCCAGCGCGGGCAGAAACTCACGCTGCGCCTCGGGGTAATCCGGCATCCGAAAAATGGCGAAGAGCGCCTGTGAGTGCGCCCAGATTTCAGAAGAATAGTTCACGCTCGGCGGCGCGGCCGAGATCCAGCCATCTTTCAGTCTTTCGCGAAAGACGCCGACAAGGTGACCGCGCAGCCGTGCCGCAGTCTTTCGCACCCCGAGGTCGGAGTGCACTCGGCGAAAAACCGACAGCTCCTGGCGATCAAGGCTGGTGCGGATCTTTTCGCCGAGCGGAACTTTGACGCCGACATCAGCGACCGCCACATAAACCAACAAAGCCGCCAGGGCCCCGCCGGCGATGGACGCGGCGAGACGAATACGCTGCCGAATCTGGCGTTGGCGCTCGCGTTGACGCAGCTCGTCGTAAGGCACGGCAACGATTCCGGCGATGAGCTTCAGAAGCGCATTGCGCTTTCCGTCCTTGCCTTCCCGCGCATCCGCGGCGATTGGCTCCGCCGGTTCGTCCGAAAGTTCGCCCTGCGTATTCAGCCGGTGGAGGACCGCTTTTGGAAAGCATTCCAGCAACCCGGAATCCGCCCGTGCATACGGTTCGCCATCGACGATCAGGCAGAAGACGCGGTCCTCGCGGCCCATGCTTTTGTAGAGCTTTACCTCTTCGTTGACCCAGCGAGAAGCCGCCGCGCGCGGCGAACAAATCACGATGAGCGCGCGCGATTGGCGCAAGGCATTCTGAATGTTCTCGCCCAGGCTGGAGGAGCTGGCCAGCTCTTCACGATCGCGAAAGACTGGGAAAATCCGCTTGGGGACAACGCCTTGCGGTTTCGCGTTTCGGACCAGCCGCGACGGTACACGATAAGTCTCGAGCGCACTATGCAGCCAGTCGCCCCATTTCGCGTCGGCGTGGCTGTAGCTGATGAAAGCCCAGTATTTGAAATCGTCGCCGTCCAGAGGCTGGTAGTTATAGCTTATTCAGCGCTTTTAGACAGTCCCGTCCGATGGAGATCCGTTTGGCGGCGTCTGCATCTCCAGCCATGTCGATGTTGAGGGCGAATGGATAAAACTTTCCGTCTCGTTCGACCCAGCCCACCCACCATCCGATCTGCTGTTTTCCATCCACATGCCATCCGGTCTTTCCGTGGAGGGCGTAGGTCTCGGTCTTTTCCAACAAGGTGATCTCCTTCACTGCTCTGATCGCTTCAGGGCCGACTGGGAGCTTGCCTGCGACGAGCCGGCCGAGAAATTCCGTCTGCTCAATCGCTGAAATCGCCAGCGGTCCATCCAGCCAAAAACGATCGACCACATTTCCGATCTCCATGTTGCCGTAACCGAGCTGCTTCACTCCCGCGCGCATCCGCTCAAGCCCAATGCGGCGAGCGAGCTCTTGATAAACGGAAACATTGGACGCCTTGATTGCGTCGCGAAGATTCATGTCGCGTTCCCACGCCTTGAGTCGCTGCGGCTTTCCGCCATAGGGCAGCACCTCCTCCACACTTTTCACCGCGCCGGTGTCGAGCCCAATAAGCGAATTTGCGATCTTGAAAGTCGAGGCCGGCGTAAAGCGCTGTTTCGCTCGCGTTTCGTTCAAGACAACGACCGTGTCGGTCGCAGGGTCAAGCAGCGCGAACGTTCCCTGGACTCCCTGGTCCGTGAAGATTTTCGCGAGCTCTGGCGCTTCGCGAAAAGTGCGGGCAGAAAGAGGAGTCAACGAGCCGATAAAGACGAGGAAAGTTACGAGGCGGGCGTTCATAGACGATGCGGGATACGGGATCCCAGATGCGCACTCTCATCCCGCGTCTCGCATCCCGCAACGCCTGCCCGCAATGCTTCGCACCCGCCTGCAGCGATGCGGCAGCTTCGGGCAGGTAGCGATGCAGGCGGGCGCACCACTTGTCACTTGTCTCTCGTCGCCGCCGTGACGAAACTCCTCGCGATGGAGTGTCCATTCAAAAGCGGCAAGGAACCCGCCTACTACGGCAGCTATCTGGCCGTCGATAAACTCCTGGGTTTGCAGACCCCGCTCAGCCTCCAGGAAGGGACCCTCCACGCACACGATGAGATGCTTTTCATCATCATTCACCAGACTTATGAGCTTTGGTTTAAACAAATCCTGCACGAGCTGAACGCCTGCTGCGACGTCCTCAAGAAACCATCCGCCGACGACGACGGCCCCGACATGAACGTCGTCGTGCATCGCCTGAAGCGAATCGTCGAGATCTGGAAGCTGCTGAATCATCAGGTGGACGTCCTGGAAACGATGACGCCTCTCGACTTCCTCGATTTCCGTTCGTCGCTGGAAGGCGCGTCCGGTTTCCAAAGCACTCAGTTCCGCCAGATCGAAGCCACCCTCGGCTTGCGGATGGAGAATCGCTTCCGCCCCGATTACTACAAACACACCGAGATGGGGGGCTTCAGCGCTGCCGATTACGAAACCATTGTCCAGGCGGAGAAAACAACGCCGCTCCTCCAACTGGTCGAACAGTGGCTGCGGCGCATGCCGTTTTTCGACGACTCCTTTTGGACGAGGTGGGACGGCGAACAGGAGGCAATTGACGGCGGAACGCCGAAATTCTGGGTCCGCTACCGCAAGATCTACGAAGCGAGCCTCTCGGAGCGCGATGAGCGGCCCGATCTTCTCCAAAAATTCGACGACATGTTTTTCAAGGTCGGCGCCGGCGATTTCTCACCGGCGGCGTTGCGCGCGGCGCTCTTCATTATGCTTTACCGCGACGAGCCGCTCTTCCGCCTGCCCTTCGCCTTGCTCAATGCCTTGATCGAAATCGACGAGCAGTTGGCGACCTTCCGTTATCGGCATCTGCAAATGGTCCGGCGCATGATTGGAACAAGGATCGGCACCGGCGGCAGCAGCGGCGAGCAATACCTCCAGGGCGCCGTGAACAAGAACTACATCTTCAAGGAGCTTGCCGGCGTCATCACTTTCCTCATCGAACGGCGCAATCTGCCGCAGCTGCCGGAGCGGCTCCATCAGGCGTTGCGTTTTAGTTCAGCCGAGCGTTCAGCTTAGTGCTGTAGCCGCGGCGCTATGTCGCCGCGCGGTTGGCTACGCCTCGACATAGCGAGGCGGCTACAGCGAGTTATCTGCGCCAGTTACACCAATCCCTGGTCCATCATCGCGTCCGCGACCTTGAGGAAGCCGGCGATGTTCGCGCCGTTTACGTAGTTGCCCGGCGTGCCGTACTCCTCGGCGGTTCGGAAACAGACCTTGTGGATCGCCTGCATGATTCCGTGAAGGCGACGGTCGACC
>DASQLH010000107.1:0-12725 GCA_035630155.1 Chthoniobacterales bacterium | reverse complement strand
ATGAGACCCAAATTAGAGAATTGCGTCGTGCCCTAAAGCTTTCTGTCCTTGATGCGGAAGGTGATCGGTGTCCGAACATGCCGCACTGTTCGAGGCTTAAACCGCGATTTCCGAAACGCTTTCAAAGCGGCCTGATCGAGGTCGCGGTGGCCCGTGCTCGCGATCACTCGAACCGCGGTCACTTTGCCGGTGGCGAAATCTACATCAATGCCGACGAGACCGCTGCCATGTCCGTACACGCGACCGTGCGAGGGCGGCGGAGTGGGCACTCGCTCCGGAGAAGCGTGCGCGTCTGCGGAACTGAACAACAGAGTCGCCCCTAAGGCGCCCGCGATCGGTAGAAACGTGATGCGAAGACGGGTCACCATTTAACAAGACGCAAGATCAGCGACCGCTGGCGCGACACAACCTCAACCTCCCCACACTTCGCGCATCACGCGGGCGAAATTTCTGCCCAACAGTTTTTGGATCCGCTCATCGGAATGACCACGTTTTGAAAGTCGCGCCGCCACCAACTCGAAACGGTTGGCGACATTGAGGTCGGGAATAAACGGGTAGAGATCGTCTGGCCGCTTTGCCGCGAAGATGCCCTCTTGCTTCGATGCGCGCACCCATTCGCGATTTTCGCGCTCCCATTCCGGCGAACGTTTCACGGGGGCAACTCCACCATCGGTGCCAATGCCAACATGATCTTCACCGCAGACATTAATGGCGTGTTCGAGGTGACGAATCACATCGATCGCCATCGGTTGCCTATCAACCCGCAGATACGGCCAGAAAATAATGCCCGCCACGCCACCTTTATCAGCCAGGGCACGCAACTCGGCATCGTCCACGTTGCGCGGCAAATCCGCCAAGGCCCGGCATCCGGTATGACCAATCAACACCGGCGCGGCGGAAGCCTGGATCGCCTCCCTGGTGGTGCGCGGCGATGCATGGGACAGGTCAATCACCAGCTTTTCCGCATTCAAACGTTCCACTACCTGGCGACCGTAGTTGCTCAGCCCGGCGTTGCCCGGTTCCATGCAACCGTCGCCCACCAGGTTGCGGCGATTGTGCGTCAATTGCATGACCCGCAAACCCATTTCCCGGAACATGGAAATGCGGCCGATCTCCTCGCCCAGTGGCTCGGTGCCCTGGAAGGCAAAGATGAGGCCAAGCCGGTCTTCGGTGCGCGCGCGCTCCAGGTCCGCCGCCGTTTGGACGTGCAGAAGGAGATCGCCATGCGCCTCTATGCGGGACTTCCACGCCGCCATCGCCTGCCTGCTGCGCTCGAAAGCGGCATCATTCAGCCAGAAGCGACCCTGCGGCGCGGGACTCACAATCAGTCCCGTCAGACCTGAATCTCGAATTGCTTGTAACTCCGCGGGTAGAGCCGGGTCGTTCTCTTGCAGAAAAAAAACCGCGCTGCCGCCTTGACCGTCGACCGCGAGGGTCCGGCGATACGGCGGCCAATGTTCCGCGGAGGTTTCACCAAAGACTCGTGGCAAAATCTGCGTGCCCGCCGCGATGAGGCCGCTCTTGATTAGAAACTCGCGCCGAGTGAGCATGAAAGTCTTCTGGTCACCGGGAGAGGGCCAAAAGAAAGCTCGCACGCAGCGCATAGACGGCACACGTGCTCGCCGTCCGGCGTCGTCTGGTTAGATGATTGCTCACCATGAAATGAGCGCGAAGTACGTGCCGGACGCAAGCGCCGCGATCCCAAAAGCGGTCGCAAACCAACCCAAGACTGAAGACCGATTTGCAGTAATCCGATTACGGGCAAAACCAACCAATTCCGCTGCGGCCCGACCAGCAACGAGACGAACACGAGGGCCGGCAACACAAGCAACGTGAGCAGGTCCGCCGGAAAATGCACCAGGCGTGCTCTAAGATCGCTCACGGCATCACCGTCTGAGGAGACACGACGTCAGCGACTCCGAATGCTTTCGGGGTTTGCTGCATCGCCTGGTTAGGCGTTGCCGTGACAGACAGGTAACCCGTCATACATGCCACTGTGTATGACCCATACGCTCGTCGAGGACATGCGCAATGCCCTGCATCGCTGTGCGAAGCATCTCTTGCTCGTCCGGCGGCAGCTCGGCCTTGCAGAAGACGTGCACGTCCTTCAGGCCGCGATACAAATCGAACCACCCGTCTGTGTGCGGGGTGCGTAATGGGTAAACGGGAAGAATCTGGCGCAATGGCTTAAGAGCGTGGCGATCGCACCAACGTTCAACCAACTGTTGAATGGTGCCGAAGGCGTCAGTTGCCTGCGCGCTTTCGCTGGTGTCGTCGCTCGGTGGATTCATGCGCCTAACGAGACATAAGATCAGCGACCGTGCCCGGGAGCGCGCGCCGCCGCAAGCTGCAAGACATAATTTTCATGAAGATTACACATCCGAGCGGGCCACCGGCGGCTGCGTGGGGTAAACATCCAGTATCGTCTGGAGCGACTCATACTCAGAGTTGTGGATTTCTTGCGACATTCGCTCACGAACACTCTCTGCCACCTCGGGCCATTGTAGGGCCGTCATGCAGAATCGAACAAGGTCATCTGTGATACCGCGATGCCCGAAGATGATACGCCGAAAAGCCTCGACGTAAACGGAACGGTGGCCCGGATTGGCGAGTATGTGATCGAGGAGGGGCTGGAATACACGGGCGCATTCCTCCAGATAGATCCGCGTCTTCACGTCTGAATTCGCGTGTGCACAGCGTTCGAGGAACTCCTGAAGCTCGCGTTCGTCAATCGCCATGTGTGGACGCGCGCATTGCCTAACGAGAGCAAGATGAGCGACGGCGGATGAGACCGCGCATCGCTCGCAGTGAAGTTGTGGAAGTCATCTTAAATGTGGACACGGAGCGGTCGGGCGTTCGCTCCGTCGCATGGTTAGGTTTTTCGCGATTCGACTAATATCCATACGGACGCGCTGAAGTTGCGACTTCACGAATGCGGACAAGTCTCGCGGCTAACATCTCTGGGACGCGCGTCTTCTTTTCGATCTTCTTTGCGGCGTGAGCGAGCTCGCCAAGCCACTCCCAGCCGCTACCGGTTACGAAAGTAGCCGCATCGTGCATCATATCGGCAGCCGCTGGGTGTCCGGCCGACCGTAGCTCCGACGCTGTCTCAAGAGCGAACTCTCTGAGCGCGTCTGGAGATATGAATCGCTCAGCCATCGGGTAGACGCAGCAAATCTAACGAGACCAAGATGAGCGACGGCGGACGAGAGCGCGCTCCGCTCGGGGTGAAGGTGTCGAAGTCATCTCAAATGTAAACGCAGAGCGGTCCGCCGTTCGCTCCATCGCTTGGTTAGGTTGCGGTGGGCCACTGTATCGCGTCGTCCGCAGAGAAGATTACACCCGCGGTCAATGCCGATAAAATCTCGCCCTCGAAGTAGAAGTCCAGCCCCAGCGAGCGAAGCTGAAATAGAGTCTCGCCTCCACCGAAGTCTTGCTCCGGGCCGAATAACAAACCGCGCGCAGCTACGGCTTGGGAAATCACCGACCGAGGAACGCGAAACACCCGAAGTCCCCAGAGCTCTGCATTTGAATTCCGGTCGAGCTCGTAGGTGGTGAGTCGCATGTCCTCTTCGTGGTCGAACGAAAAAACAGAAATGCCCACTTCTGGATACGCCAAGAGTTGGTCGCCGTCTTCGTCGATGCGGTTCTCTGCCGGAGTGCCCAAGGCGGCAACCACATCTCTTGCGAAAACGCCAAAGCGAACGGGACCGATTCCAATCGCTGGGTGCACAATCGCAGCGAAGGCAGTGCGGCGCGTGTCGACGGGCATGGCGTAGCACCCTAACGAGAATAAGATGAGCGACGGCGGACGGGAGCGCGCGTCGCTCGGAGTGGGAGTATGGAAGTCATCTCGGAATGGAGCGCACGGCGGTCCGCCGTTCGCTCCATCGCATGGTTAGGCGTTTTTGGGTGACATTTTAAAGCGTGCAATCGCTCCAGATTTTCGTCGGAGGATGAGAAAGGAACCCTCGCGGCGAACGAAGGTAAGCGTCTCTTCGACATCGTGAGGATGGGGGTAGTAGATTACGACGCGCTCGCCGATGAACTTCCAGTAAAAAAGGGGCTGTGACGTGATCTGCTCCTCACCGCCATTTATCCTCCGCCGTTTGACCCGAGTAACCCCCACGAATCCGTTCGGAGTGAATATGAGCCGCTCATACCGAGTGGGATCATTTACGAGATCGAGGGTGAGATTGGAGACCCTCTGGCGCGTCCAGAAACCATGAGCAGCCTGTCCGCTCTCTGCGAAGGCGAGTAACAGAAGTGCGAGCAAAAGATGGCGTCGCAGCATAAGGTCTAACGAGAATAAGATGAGCGACGGCCACCGGGAGCGAGCGTTGGCTGCAGTGAGGATGTCCGAGCCACTGGAAATGGGAACGCGCGGCGGGTGGCCGTTCGCTCCATCGCTGGTCAGATGCGTTTCTGCGCGCGCGCATACCAAATGTAAGCAACTGGAAAAGCGATACAACAAACCAGGATGACCGACTGTACGACGGCCTGCACAGGCGAGCGACGAGTGAGCTTATAGAGTGGTCCGTCTGGGCCGAGATATCTCGCTATCTCGTCCACAATCGCGAGAATAAACGTCACAGAACACGCGATGAGCTGAATCAGCGCAGCAACGTGTCTGGTCTTCGTCCACAGCACGGCGGCACCGACAAGAAGCGCCAAGATAAAAATTGGCAGGGATATGTGAAAGAGGACGAAAGGCATGTCCAACATCACCGGAACACCCATGATGTATGTCATGTGGAACCACACGTAACTTGCGATGGCCACCACACTGACCGCAATAATGAGGAAGCCACGTGTGAGCATCTAACGAGAAAAAGATGAGCGACGGCCACCGGGACCGCGCGTCGCTCGGAGTGGAGAGGTACTAGCCACCGGAAAGGTGAACGAGCGGCGGGTGGCTGTTCGCTCCATCGCCTGGTTAGATGCATCCATTTAGCGCACTCTTGTGATGCGGACTCCAAAATCGGCAAGTGGTCCATGCTGCTCCTGGCCGGAGAGGCTACCCTGGCCGGGATCATACACGTATCTGAACTCAGTCCCTTCGATCTTCCAGCGACCACGGATGACAGATCGTGCGTCAGGGTGGTCTTCGTCGCGCTTCGATTCGATGAACCACATATCAAGTCGGTGGTCCGGACGTATCTTCATGCGTCCAACGGCGTCAATGCTCGTCCATGTCCACACGCCGATGACCTTCTTCTCTGTGTCCGACAGGCGGGCAAAAAGCACGGCCTCTCGGACTCGAAATGCTGCAAAAGCGACGACGGCGCTGCCTGCTAGAATCACAAGCGCTATAAGAAGTCTCTTCTGGCGCGTAGTCTTCACCATCTAACGAGAAAAAGATGAGCGACGGCGGACGAGAGCGCGCGTCGCTCGAGGTGAAGGGGTGGAAGTCATCTCAAAGTTAATCGCAGAGCGTCCGCCGTTCGCTCCATCGCATGGTTAGGCCTTTCGTGGGACAGGCGCAGCTTCAAGCCTCGCGCCGGCTTCCGCCGCAGCGGCCCGAAGCGAGGCAGCGTACTGGGTGCCTACGATGCAAATGACTCTCATATTGCGCAGGCTCCTTCGGGGGCAATCGGATAGCGCGATGCGGGCAACGGCGACCGCTGTAGGTGGATCTGTAGAGTATATGATGAAAGGATCATCCTTCTGGCGATATTTCTCCGCAGCGCTGAAGTCCAATAGTGCCTGCTTCAGACTGCGGGCAAGGCCGCGATAATCCCGCCGCGGACTCGCGGGGACCTCGTGAATATAGGCGCTGCCCTCGCCGCTGAGCTGCACTGCGCGATCGATGAATCTACGGCCGAGCGCTCTGTCGTCAGCTCGGCCTGCATGTGCCGGCAACAGCGGTAGAAGTACCGCGACCGTGATGTAGACAGCGCGCCGCATAGGCCTAACGAGAATAAGATGAGCGACGGCCACCGGGAGCGAGCGTTGGCCGCGTGAAAGGGTCCAAGCCAAGGGGCGGGTGAACGCACGGCGGATGGCCGTTCGCTCCATCGCATGGTTAGATGGTGGGTGGATCACGACGAGAAACTATCGCCTCCGGCTCAGCTCGTCGACGCGCCGCTGCCAGCGTTCAGCCGCGGCAGTATCCCCAGAGATCATCATGTGATACTCCCGTAACTTCATAGCCGCTGTTCGGTCGCCGCTCGCGGCGCGGGACTCCAGATGCGCCCGCTGTGCCGGAGAAAGGTCGAAATCGCTCTCGGCCGGTGATGTATCCACTAGTTGGAGCATGGCACGCAGCCAATGCGACGAGAATCGTCACGACTCCCGTGCGATATGCGAACTTCAGCGTCGCTCGGAATGCTCGGATCGCGCTAACCATCTAACGAGAACAAGATGAGCGACGGCGGACGAGGGCGCGCATTGCTCGGAGTGAGGGGATCGAAGTCATCTCAAAATGTGAACGCGGAGCGGTCCGCCGTTCGCTCCATCGCATGGTTAGGTGTTTCGTGGTGCATCGACCCAAGCTGCTTCGACATCGGGAAAAGCGAGTATCTGCAATAAATCGTTGAGCGCCACCAGCGCGAAATGGCACCGGCCCGCGGCCAGAGGAGTCTCGCGGGCCTCATGAGCCGCCAGCCAAACCGAGTGCTCAACACGCAAAAGTGGAAACGTCCACGTCGGGTGGGAACCGGAGCCGATCTGGGGCAGAGGATCCGGCAACGGGTTCAGGCCGAACGACTCCTCCTCCCAGCGCATCGAAATGGCGCCCGAGAAGATCAGGCGCAGATCGCGCGGTGGCTGGTCTGTCATATGCGAGAAATGCATTGTGACCGAGAGCCGATCAGACGCGTCGCAATCGAAAGCAATATCGCCACATGGGGATTCGATGCCGGAAACCGGCTCCCACCGTACGCAACGCTCAACCGGCATACACCTAACGAGAATAAGATGAGCGACGGCTGGCGGCGTGGCGCGTCGCTGCGGGTTGCGGGTGGAATTTCATGGAAGGTGCGGGACCAAAGCTACCAGCCGTTCGCTCCATCGCCTGGTTAGATGTTTGGCGTGATTTCATCGAGCGCTATTCTTCACCAGCAAAAGAGGCCAGAAATATTATTGCCCCCGCGACAATAAGAATGACTGCAATCCAGATGAGGGAACCCGTATCCGAAAGGATCGCGAAACCGCTGCCGTAACTGCGAGGACTCCTTCCAATGCTCGGCAAGCACAGGAGGCCGAATACTGCGAGCGCTGCTCCGACGACTCTGATCCAGTGTCGAAATGTCATGATCCTCGAAGAGGGCAACTACATCTAACGAGAAAAAGATGAGCGACGGCGGACGAGAGCGTGCGTGGCTCGGAGTGAAAGTGTGGAAGTCATCTCAAAAGGTAATCGCGAAGCGGTCCGCCGTTCGCTCCATCGCTTGGTTAGATGTTGGCGGGCCACGCTAGTAATCGTTTCCGCAGTGTACGCAGCAACGGCCGCCGTCCCACAATATCTTTCCGGGATGGGAGATGCGTTCTTGGCAGTGCGGGCATCGAAGCCAGAACATCGTGATAACGCCGCAAGAGATGAACCAGCCGATGAACAGAAATGCGCCGGTGGAGCCGTGCATCCACGGGAGTATGCCCCACACTAGCGCGACCCCCGAAGCGACGCACCACACGGTGTAGATCATCACTCTGTCATGCATCTTCACGCGCGAGAACATCTAACGAGAACAAGATGAGCGACGGCGGACGAGAAGGCGTGTCGAGCGGAGTGAAAGTGTGGAATTCATCTCAAAAATGGTTCGCAGAGCGGTCCGCCGTTCGCTCCATCGCATGGTTAGATGCGCGCGTGGTGACAGAGTCAATACGGTGAAATACATGAGTCCCACCATCATGCCAGTATCTCATCCGAAGCTCCTGTGGCGAAATATCCTCGATGTGCCAAAACTCGAGCACTCTGCCATCCGGGCGAAAGTCCGGGGGATATCGCAAGTAGAGGAACCTTCCACCGGCATGCCATCGTCCTTTGGTGACGAATTCGGGGTTTTTGTCCGCATCCTCGAACCAGGCCCGATCCCAGAGTGAAAACGTATGATCGGCGCTAAACTGGAAGTAGGCGTCGCTTCCGTGCCAGTCGAGGGTCCCGTGCCATGTGCCGTAAAGCATCTCCTGACCCGGCCCACGATAATAGCGCTCGTAGCCGTAAATGCAGGCACCGCAAATTGCAAACGCCGATACGACACCGCCGATGATGAGCCACTTTTGCTGGCGCGTCCAAGAACGTGTGAATGGGAAGAGCATCTAACGAGAACAAGATGAGCGGCGGCCACCGGGAGCGAGCGTGGCCTGAAGCGAAAGTGGATTGATCATCGAAAACGTGAACGCGCGGCGGGTGGCCGTTCGCTCCATCGCCTGGTTAGATGGTTTGCGTCGTGTGCGGGAGCCGTGGATCATGGGATCTCTTCAATGACGATACTACCACGGCTCTCTTCTTGCCTCAGCGCGCAGAGAATCTCGTCCGTCTTTGCTAGCTTCTGGCTGACGATCTCAAAATTACCGCCTGGCAGCTCTCGAAACCTCGCCGGGTAGTACTCGATCAACTCCGCGAGAAAATTCGTGCGATACACCGGCGGAAGGTGGACCGCGAAACGAATAAGGAATCGGCCCGTCTTCACCATCTAACGAGAAAAGATGAGCGACGGCCACCGGGAGCGTGCGTGGGCCGCAGTGAACGCGTCCGAGCCACTGGAAGCGTAAACGCAAGGCGGGTGGCCGTTCGCTCCATCGCTTGGTTAGATGACTTTGCGTGGCTTTGACTGAGGGGCGTCAAACTCATCGAGTATGTCATAGCAGGCTTCGAACACTCTGTCCCGGAACTCTTGATTAATGTTTTCGAGGAGCAAATCTTTGTCGCGAAGCGCCTCGCGACTCCACTGCAAACGCTCGCTGCCCGTGGGCAGGGCCCGCGTGGCCTCGGAATACTCCTCGAATACGGGGAAGTCGAGCTTCTCGAATGGGCTGAGCCAATAAAGAATCTTTGAGATGCGGGTGCAACCAAGCGGTAAAGCAACTTGATAGGTAATGACGGATCGAGCGGCGCTAACAAGCTTGGCAATGTATGAAGTGCGTTTATCGGGGTTTGCCATGCGATCTTCAACGCGTGGGCGTTGTCATCTAACGAGACGGAGATAAGCTGCGGCGAGCCCGGTACGATGAGCCATGAAACCAAAAACGTGGACGGCAGACACGCAGAGCGTAGATCGCAGGCTTGCTCGCCGTCAGCTTCATCGATTGGTTAGATGGTTGGTGTGAATGCGCCATCTGCAAACTCCAAAGACTCGCAGATAATGTCGAGCAGCTCGTCATAGAACAGAAGCTGAAAATGATGGCAGCGACCGAGGTGCTGCTGTTGGAAGCTCTGCAACCATGGCGAGCGCCCAAGATCAAAGGCGCCACCCGGCTGGGGGTCGCTCACGACCTCTTCCGCCGTGAACATGACCACCTGCGGCGAGTGGAAGCGCACATGCCGCAGTGTGCCATCTGCGTCTGCGTAATCGACGGCGAGCAGAATCGTGCCACGAGAATCCCAAACAGCGCGTTGCAACTCGGGGCCGCGACCATCGAAGTGAAACTTATCAGCCGCAACGCGATCGCTCACGGGACGTTGCACCATCTAACGAGAACAAGATGAGCGACGGCAGACAAGAGCGCGCGTCGCTCGGGGTGGGAATGTGGAAGTCATCTCAAGAGTGAGCGTACAGCGGTCCGCCGTTCGCTCCATCGCATGGTTAGACCCGCTCAATTTGGGGAGACGCATCACGCTCGCCTCGGAGAAGCAAAAGACAGAGATGCTCAGTGGCTGCGTCCGAAACAAGAATATGACCGACGGTGAGCAGAAAGACAAAAACAGCCCACGGGACCAGCGGGAGATATCCCAAGAGCAAAAGGAGGAAAACGGGTGCGAGAAAGAGGACCGCGCCGACAATATGTTGTGTCGTGCGCCGATACTTCCGCTGCTCGCGCATATGAATTTCACGTGCCGCATAATATTCTTCGAGGGTGCCAGGGAAGACTCGAACGATGAAGGCCTGCCAGAGTGTTTTGGTCATGGTGAGCGAAGAGGTCTAACGAGACACAAGATCAGCTGCGGCGGTGAGGGAGCGCATTGGCCGCACTGAAAACGTTCGGGTCATCTCAGAGGTTAATCGGAAGGCTTACCGCCGTCAGCTGCATCGCCTGGTTAGGCCGTTGGAATATGGGGCAACGCGTTGATAATCGCCTTCGAAAAATTGCTGAGGAAGTTGAGGTTGATTGCGGCTCGTGCCGTCTCGAACACGTAGCGCCACTCAACGAACGCGTGTGCGACGCTGGCGAGCTCACGATCGAACGCAGCCGCCGGTAACGCAGTAGCAGCCGTGATAGAATCGCGGACCTCCTCAGACTGTTGTCGGAACAATGCATGCAAATCGTGGCCGCGTGGCGTGCCACCGGCGTGAAGGAGTAGTGCCTTGAGGCCAACCTCAGCCGCAAAGGCGCGGCATACGATCGCTGGCACAGCGAGCATCTCAAACTGGTTCTCAGACACCGGTCTGGGCTCAGAGCATCGGTCTCCTGCGAGATCAAACGCCTTCGCGGTGTTGATAGCGTGGATGACGTTCACGGCCTAACGAGAATAAGATGAGCGACGGCGGACGAGGCCGCGCGTCGCTCGGAGCGAAGGGGTTGAAGTCATCTCAAACTTAATCGTACGGCGGTCCGACGTTCGCTCCATCGCCTGGTTAGATGGTCGCATCAGCGGAGGCGTGACCAAGCACAATAAGTTAGAAACGCAGGCACGATAGCAAGTAGCGCGAAAAACACGTTGAACCACGCCCATGGAAAGGGGACACGCGAAAGTGTGACCAGGAGCATGAAAAGCCCGAAAGCAGACGAGGCGATCGCGAAGAGAAGTGTGAACCAACGGAGCTGCAAGAACGCAGCTGTACCCAAGAGGGCGAAGACCACGTTGACGGGCCAACCGCGAGACCAATCCGCGATATCATGTGTTCCCGGCTGGATGGTGAACGCGAGCCAGAGCGACGCGATGCTAAAGAGGGCTGCGAGACCGCCATAAGCGCGCAGAAGCGCTGTAGCTATGATCACTTTCACCATCTAACGAGAACAAGATGAGCGACAGCGGGCGGGATGGCGCATGGAGCGCATGGAAAGTGTTGTAGCCATCTCAAGCCTGAATCGCAAGGCTGCCCGCTGTTCGCTCCATCGCATGGTTAGGCCTCGGCACCGCCAAACAACGTGGCGAACATGTCCGTGTCCAGAATACTCCCGAACGCTCCTGACGCTCGGAGATGTCTGCTAAAACCTCGCTGATATCCAGCCGGTATGAAGCCCAAGAGCTCTCCACTGGCAAACGCGGCCACGGACTCGCCATCCGCAGACCAGCGCAGCCGGAGTGAATCTTCGCTCGGAGACATCGCTGCGTCCGGCGCGGCCGCAAAGCGCGGCACCACTGGTGCGTCGCCCTCGTGCATCGCATCGATATCACATCGTTCGGGAGCCGGGCCACGATTGTAGAGCCAGCAGTCACCAATAGGCTTTACGGAATCCGGCGCGGTGAGATACAGCCAGCCGGCACGGCCATCATCCTCGAGAATTGCCCAGCGACGCGAAATCGCATGCTGCTCAGAAATGTAGGGTCCTTCGTGCACGAGACGATCTGAAAGGCCTAACGAGAAAAAGATGAGCGACAGCGGGCGGGGTTGCGCGTGACCCGGAGTGAAAGGGTTGTAGTCATCTCAAGCGTAGACGCAAGGCTGCCCGCTGTTCGCTCCATCGCTTGGTTAGGCCCCTTTTGCGTCATCCAGAAATGTAATCGCCCGTGACTTTGACACGCTCTATGGTTGGAGGAGGATCGGACCGCTTGTGAAGATGCCACCCTCGGCGGCGGCGGCGCGCCTCCAAAGTACGGTCAGTCGTCGTGCTGCCGCGAATTTGTATAGTGCCGATTTCTACGGTGTTACGGGCATAGGCTGTGATCCCGATGAACTCGTAGCGTCCTCCTTCAAAGCCGGCAATGAGTTGCTTGATCTCTTCGACATCGGTCTGCGAAATGGTTGCGGCATACCGGCCATCCACAGCAACGCGAGTCGCGCAGCCGGTGAACAGCAGCGCTACAAGAATGAGGAGTCGCGGCATGGGCCTAACGAGAACAAGATGAGCGACGGCCACCGGGAGCGCGCGTGGGCCGCAGTGAAGGCGTCCAAGCCACTGGAAATGGGAAGGCGCGGCGGGTGGCCGTTCGCTCCATCGCCTGGTTAGGCGTTTCGTTCATGCGGAGAGACGCTGTAGCGGTGACATACGACCCCACTCTTCCGCCCTGCGCGCAGCCTCCTGACAGATGCGCTCGAATTGGGCAGCGTCGCCGCGCAAAAAGGCATCGAAGTCGGTCTGGATGTCCTCTGCGCCACGCGCCACGGACATAGTCGCCGCATGCGAAATGGCCGCCGCTACTCTGTCCAGCGTCGGCGAGGCGGAAAGCGAATCCGTGAGGAGCGAGCACGGGCCTGAGTATCTCGGCGCCTTCGAGGAGGATGTCTTTGCGTGGCTTCACAGGATGCGCGGAGAAACGCCTAACGAGAAAAAGATGAGCGACGGCCACCGGGAGCGCGGGTGGGCCGCAGCGAAGGTGTCCAAGCCACTCGAAATGGGAGCGCGCGGCGGGTGGCCGTTCGCTCCATCGCCTGGTTAGGGGGCGGACGTCGCAGCAGGCT
>DASQLH010000106.1:0-9043 GCA_035630155.1 Chthoniobacterales bacterium | reverse complement strand
GAGGACATTCCCGCGGACACCGGAGACTTTTGCCTGATGGATCGCAAGGTCGTCGATGTCCTTAACTCGCTTCCGGAACGGGGCCGTTATCTGAGAGGCTTGAGGGCTTGGATTGGTTTTCGCCAGACGGCGGTGCCGTTCGAACGCGAAGCTCGCTTTGCCGGTAAAGTTAAGTACACGTTCCGGAAGTCGTTCAGCCTGGCAGTGACCGGTATCGTTTCCTTTTCGCGCGTGCCGCTTCGAGTCGCCACCTATCTCGGCCTTATTGTGGCGGTCTTTGCATTGGTCATGATTGGCGTCGTCATCTACTGGCGCCTCGTCTATCCTTCGACGCCTCTCATTGGTTACACCATAATAACCGCTGTCATCCTGTTCCTTGCGGCGGTCCAGTTACTCTGCCTTGGAATCATCGGCGAATATCTCGGGCGCGTTTATGAGGAGGTTAAGGGCCGCCCCATTTTCACCTTGAAAGAGGTATCGGATGATACTCCGGGCGAAGCCGCTATTGCGGCCCCTGGCTCCCGGTAAACAACTGCGAAATCTCTGGGTCGGATAAGGCGCGGTTGTAAATGCGCACGTCGTCAATTCGTCCATTAAAGTAGTAGAACTTCCCGCCGTCGAATCTCCCGATCGTGATCGAGCCGGTCTCATTGCCGACCGCTGGCACGGTGGCGGTCGCGCAAAGAATCCCGTCGACGTAAAGGCGGGCCGTTGTGCCTTCCTGGGTCGCCGCGATATGGTGCCAGCTCTGGTTGGAGGGCGGCGGGCATCTGACTTCCTTTTCAGGGCCGCCCCCTCTCCACTTCAGGTATCCGTCGGACTCGAAAAACAGCGCCCACTGACTGTTCACTGGATTCTTTGCGACCACAAAACCGTTATGAATAAACTTGTCCGAATATACCCAGGCAGTGACGGTGACGGCGCTGGGAATGTTGATCGCCGGTATCTCAATGGAATCGAAGCGCCCGCTGAAGCTCCTGGCTTTTCCGATCTTGCCGTCGACGACCATTGTCCCTTTTGCTTTGCCGGCATATCCATTTCCGCTCGAATCGACGCACACATCGCTCGCGTTAGCTTCATCGAGCTGCCAATGGCCGACTAACGGCCCGGCTGGCGGATGCTGGCGCCAGGCTGCCACTTCGCGCCTGGACAATACTCGCGCGGCTGACTTGAACTTTACCGGATAAAGCTCCTTCACGTAACCGGTATGGAAGGTGGTGCCGGGCGGGTTGCAATCCGGTTGCTCCAGGCAAACATAGAGCTTTATGAGAGTCCCATCGGGATGCCAGCGACTGTGGGGCAATGAAATTCCCGCCGGTTGCTCATGCTTGAACACCTTGGCCATATACCTGCGTGCCTGCGCGTCGTATCGTTTGTAGCTTTTTCGGACCTGCGCCAAGTGGAGAGCGGAAGCGGAAACCGAAAGAACGGCCAGGGCAACGAACAGCGCCTTGTATCGCAGCTTGTCCGTCGCGGCCGGGAGCAGCCGGATGAGGACCATCCCGGCCAGGGCGAGTCCGATGGCGCAAACCGTCGAGCTAAACCGGTAGTCGTAAGCCAACCAGGCGCCGCCCGGAACGGGAATGAGTTTTTCATTAACCCAGGAAGCGATGAATATAAGAAAGACGCCCGACAACATCATCTTTCTCAGCCGCGACTCTTTGGTAGCGCGAAAGACAAAAACGGCCGTGAATAGAATCAGACCAATCGCAAAGCGGGCGAACAATCTCGAGTCAACCGCATCATCCGGTTTGAGGAGAGTACCGTCGAAAAGAGGACGAATCCTGTTGTGATACCAGTCCCCCACCGAAACGACCGGAGATTGAGTCAAAAGGGAGTGACTGGAGGGCGCCAGTGAAGTATTTCGCGTGGCCAACGAGTGGTAGAGGACGATCGGTGCAAAAACGAGGCCGAGCGCAATCAGCTTTTTCCATTCGAACGAAACCGCCTTGGTCACGATACCGGCGAGCCCGCGGCTAACGCACCACATCACCCAGAACGCGAGGCCGAAAGGGTGAGCGGCATAGACGAAGAGCAAGTTCAAAAAAATCCAGAACGCATCGATCGGTTTGCCCGAGTTGAGAAACCTCTCCGTGAGAAAAACGGCCGGCACGAGCAAGGTGATGGCGAGCGTGTAGTTCACAAAACCGATGAACCAGCAGGCCGAATACATGCAGACAATCGCCGGCAGCGCGAGGCAGGCGGCGAGGACGCACGACTTCCAGGATTTGTTTTTAAGCGGCGAAAAAAGAACAGCGACGACGGCGATCACATGAATGGCCAGGAGCGCCATCGCCACGGTCCTCGGGAGGAAGACAAACGAGATTCCCAGGAGTTTGAACCAGGGAATGACGATCATCATAAAGATCGGAAACAGCCGGTAACCAAGGATCCATGAGATCTCGAGATCGAGATGTGAGACTCCAGTCAGCTTTTCCCAGAGAAGCTTGCTTATGAGGATGTGCTCGGGAAGATCGACCAGCGGCGGAAACAGGATGCCGTAAAGCGGGACCCAGGCGATCAGCCCAAGCACGGAAGTCAGTATGAATGGGATCTTGTTCGCTCTTATCCACGCTCCACCTTTGCTGAGCCAGGATACGTTATCAGGCTTAACCGCCTGAATGACGCCATCATCTTCCGTTGTGGTACCGAGCTCGGGAAGACTCATTTCTTCTTGAACACTTCCACGGCGTTCCAAGCTTGGTCGGGCGGCTCGGCTTCATATTCAAGCGCGCGCTCGAGATACATCCTGGCCAGCGCATCCTCGGGATAGAATTCAAGAAACTGTGAGAACAGGATTTTGGCCTGGGTAAAATCGCGCTCCCTAAATTTCCGAAACCCCATTTCGTAACTCTCGAGCCTGTGCAGGAATTCGGGATCCCCCGGTTCCTTCTTCGCCCCGATCAAGGTGAAGATTTCAACCGGCTCGGTCTTTCCCTTGACCTGAACGAGCGCGACACTCCGCAGGTCAAATTCATCGCGGATCAATTCGCGCGCGCGCACGCCGACCAAAATATCCACTCCATAAGTGCGGGTGAGCGCTTCCAGGCGCGAAGCGAGATTAACGGCGTCGCCAATCACCGTGGGGTCCGCTTTTTCCTGCGAGCCGATGTTCCCGCCCAGGACATCGCCGTGGTTAATCCCAATGCCGATATGGAACGGCGCGATCTTTTCCGCCGCCCACCTCTTATTGAGCGCATCTAACTCACGACGCATCGCAAGCGCGGTGGCGGCGCAAGCCTTCGCATCCTCGACGACCCCGCGACTGCTCACGTTTCCCCAGACTGCCATGACGGCATCGCCGATGAATTTATCGAGGGTACCGTTATGCTCGAAGACGGCCGCGGTCATGCGACTGAGATATTCGTTAAGCTGCGCGACGAGTTTTTCCGGATCGGCGCTCTCTGTCATCGAGGTGAAGCCGACGATGTCGGAGAACAGAATTGTCGCGGGCAGGCGCACGCCGCGGAGGCTGCTGTAGAAGCTGTCGGGGTTCTCGAGGATCTCTTTTACAAGATTCTTGGAAACGTAACGTTCGAGGGTGCGGCGGGTGCGCAGTTTCTCCATCCGTTCCAACACGTATTCGAAGCCTAACGAGAGCAAACCGCTCATGAGAAATCCGGTCAGCACCGGCACCACCAGGAGGAGCAGCCCGGAGCGGTCGTAGGCGATGCGGGCGAAGGCAAGGTACGCCGCTGCGATGGCGATGAGGGCAATCAGGCTTAGCAGCGGGCGCCGGAGCAGAGCGATCAGCGCCCAGGCCGAAGCGCCGGCGAGGATAACAAGGATGAAATTGGTCCGTTTCGAAGTGTTATGCAGAAACTCATTCGCCAGCGTCGCGGCGATCACTTGCAGGTGAAGGGCCGGTCCCGGGGTAGCCGGACTAATCGGTGTGGCGACAAAATCGTGCGCCACTTGCGCGGAAGCCCCCACCATTACGATCTTGTCCTTGAAAAACGCGCCGTTCCCGTAGTTCGCCTGCCACAGCCTCGGATCGAATATTTCGTAGATCGATCGAGGCAAATAAGCGGTTTCCTCGCTGAATCGAAATTGATGAGGCTGAAAGTCGAGCGGGACTTTGGCGCCGTGCCCGAACTTCGTCAGCGCTTGGGTCGACATCGCAAAGTAGACTTCCTGGCTGGGATGCAGCCCTTGACCTGCCAGCCGGCGATCGGACGTGTTGAAAAAGACCGAGCGCACTTTCTGATCGAGATCGTCGGGGAAAAAATTCGCGTAGCCGACACGGTCATCCTTGACCTGCGGCGGCGGGATGAGATCGGGGTTCGGCACGACCAGTTTCAGCCCCTGCGCCGCGTCAATGTTGGCGGCCAGCACCACCCGGTCGCGGTAGCGATCGAGGGCCGCGCGAAAAGCCGGATCGCCTTCCGCATTCGTAAAGTTGAAAACCAAATCGAAGATGACGACGCGCGCGCCCGCTTCAAAAAGGCGGTCGAGAAGCAACGCCCATACTTCGGTCGACCAGGGGGGCCGCTTCGTCATCAACTGAAAGGCGCGATTGCCCTCGAGTTCTTCCGGGAGGAGGAGATTCGAAAGATCGAGCGAAGCTTCATCGATTCCCAGGAACACCAGGTCGGACCGCGTTGCCGTCTTGCGTCCCTCGCGCTCGAGAAAATCCTGGTAGTTCTGTTCCTGGCGCCAGACCGCAGAGAGAAAGGGAACGCCCGGGAAAAAGTGCACCGCGATGATGAGGCCCGTGATCAACGCGCAGATCGCGGCGACAACCAACCTGCGATGACGGCTCAGCCAAGGCATGGCGAGATTTTAGGAGCGCGGGCGACTGCGGCCAATGCAATAATGCGGATCGGCTTAAGGCGCTGTAGCCGCGGTCCGGCAGCTGCCGGATCGCCGCGCCGGATCACGCCCCGACAGAGCGGGGCGACTACAGCGAGCAGGGTCGCGACAGCAAGAAACCAGTTGTGATCCGGACCGGCCTTGCTACTTTTCCGGCCCGCGAACGCCGATGCGTCTCGCCGATCTGCTCACCTGGTCCTGCAAAGCGGGGCCGAATCAGCGAATGAGGTCGCGCAGATCATAATATAAGAACAATTCGCTGAAAGAGGAGTCCGGCAGCCGCCGGATAAAACAAAATGCCAAGAGCCACTAACGCCCCGGCCAGCCGGGAGCGACGCAAACGCGTCCTTGATCAAGCCAAGGGTTATCGCGGCCGCCGTTCCAAACTTTTCCGTTACGCGAAGGACGCGACCATGAAGGCCAAATACTGGGCCTACCGCGATCGCAAGACGCGCAAACGCACCTTCCGTTATCTCTGGATCCAGCGACTCAATGCCGCGGTCCGCGCACATGGTATCACCTACAGCCGCTTCGCCGAAGGCCTGAAGGCCGCGAACATCGGGCTCGATCGCAAGATCCTTTCCGACCTCGCCATTACCGACGAGGCCGCGTTCAAGGGGATCGTCGAGCAGGTGAAAACTGCGCTCGAGAACAAAGCCAAGACCAAGAAAGCGGCATAGCGGAGTTCTCTCCTGCTGAATTCAACGTTGGACGTTGGACGTTGGACGTTGAACGTTCGGTTTCATGTCCCACGAGCTGGAACAATTGCGCGACGCGGCGCTCACTGAAGTCGCCGCCGCCACGGACGAGCAAACGCTCGACGCTGCCCGCGTCCGCTATCTCGGCCGCGCCGGCAGCATCTCCGCGTGGGCCGATCGGATGAAATCGCTCACGAAGGAAGAGCGTCCCGTGGTCGGCAAACTTCTGAACGAAGCGCGCAACGCCGTGACGGCGGCGATCGAGCAAAGCGCCGAACGCCTACGCGCCGCCAAAGAGACGCGCGAACTCGAAAATATCGACATCTCCCTCCCCGGCCTCGCCTCCGAGCTCGGCAGCCTTCATCCCCTCACCCAAATGCTCGATCGCGGCATCAGCATTTTCCGGCGAATGGGATTCGCGCTCGCGGAAGGTCCGGACGTCGAGACCGAATGGCATTGCTTTGACGCGCTCAACACCGCCCCCGATCACCCGGCGCGCAACGAGCAGGACACTTTTTATTTGCCCGATGGCCGGCTGCTCCGCACCCACACTTCCACGGTCCAGATCCGCACCATGGAGAACGCGCCGCCGCCCATCCGCGTCATCGCGCCCGGCGCCGCCTACCGCCGCGACGAAGTGGACGCCACCCACAGCGCGCAATTTCACCAGATCGAGGGCCTGTATGTGGATGAGAAGGTGAGCGTCGCAGACTTGAAAGGGACGCTGGAGTTTTTCCTGCGCGAGCTTTTCGGCGCCGATACGCAAGTGCGTTTCCGTCCCCATTATTTTCCGTTCACCGAGCCAAGCTTGGAAATCGATGTGAAATCGAAAGCGCTCAAGGGCGGCGAGAAATGGCTGGAGATGTGCGGTTGCGGGATGGTGCATCCGGCCGTGTTCGAAGCCATGAACAAGACGCGCGGGGACGACGCTTACGACCCGGAAAAATGGAGCGGATTCGCGTTCGGTCTCGGCATGGATCGCCTGGCCATGATCCTGTTCGGTATCCCTGATCTGCGCCATTTTGCGGCCAACGATCTGCGCTTCCTGAGGCAATTCGCATGAGCGCGAAATTCTTTTGTCTGGGGAGCGCACGCGCCTTCGCGTGCCTCGTTCGGCGCCTCGCCGAACGAAACGAACCACAGCAAGAAATTTTCGGCGAGGGCGCCGAAAACACCACGCGAGGCGCGTGCGCTCCCCAGATATGAAATTTTCCGTTAATTGGCTGCGCGAATTTGTCGAGCTGCCGTCGAGCGTCGCAGAGCTGACGGACCTGCTCACCTTTGCGGGCAGCGAGATCGAAGGAATCGAAACGCGCGGCGCGAATTTCGACAAGGTGGTCGTCGCGCAGATCAAAGCATCGGCCCAACACCCGAATGCGGATCGTCTAAGCGTTTGCCAGGTCGATGATGGCAGCGGCGAACAGCGCCAGATCGTCTGCGGCGCGAAGAATTACAAAGTGGGCGACAAGGTTCCGCTCGCTATGCCGGGCGCCGTCCTGGTGAACGACTTGAAGATCAAGCCAAGCAAACTGCGCGGTGTCGAGTCGCAGGGCATGCTTTGCAGCCCGAGCGAGCTTGGCCTTTCTGCCGACGGTGACGGGCTTTTGATCCTTTCGCCCGAGGCGAAAATCGGCGAGCCGATCGCTTCGCTTTTCCCCGAAGATACGATCCTCGATGTCGAGATCACGCCGAATCGGGGCGATCTCTTGAGTCACTTCGGCTTGGCGCGCGAGATCGCAGCGGTGGTAGGGTCATCGCGCTGCGATGACCGCGGACGGCGCAGCGCGCCGTCCCTACCATTAAATCCAGGCTCCATCGAAATCACCGCGCCAGAACAATGCCCGTTTTATTCGGCCCGCCGGATTGAAAACGTCACGGTGGGCCCAAGCCCGCAGTGGTTGCGCTCGAAACTCGAGGCCGTGAGCCTGCGCTCGATCAACAACATTGTCGATATCTCGAACTTGGTGATGCTCGAGCTCGGGCAGCCGACGCACGCGTTCGATGCTGACAAGCTGAAGGGCGGAATCGTCGTGCGCCTGGCGCGCGAAGGTGAACAATTTCTCGCGCTCGATGGCAAGACTTACACTCTCACGACGCAGGATTTGGTCATTGCCGACCAGGAACGCGTGGTCGGCATCGGCGGCGTGATGGGTGGCGAGGAAACCGGCGTCACCGCCTCCACGAAGAACGTCCTGCTCGAGGCCGCTTACTTTTCGCCGTCGAGCATCCGCCGCACGGCGCGGAGGCTGAATCTGCCAAGCGATGCCAGCTACCGCTTCGAACGCCGGGTGGATCCCGCGATGATTTTGCCCGCCTCGCAACGCGCCACCGAATTGATCCGCGAGCTGGCCGGAGGAAATCCCGCGGCGGAGATCGCCACGGCCGGTGTGCTGCCGGAATCGCCGCCGGATGTTTCGTTGCGCTACGCGCGCTGCGATGAACTCATCGGCATTTCCGTGCCCAGGGAACGCGTTGGGCAAATTCTCGAAGGCTTCGGATTGAAGAAGGCGCAGGCGGACGACGATGGAAAAACCTCGTGGCAGATCCCAAGTTTTCGCGCCGACCTTCAGCGCGAAGCCGACCTGATCGAGGAAGTCGTGCGCGTGTTTGGCATCGCGAATGTCCCTTTGCGATATCGAAGCCAGTTCACGGCGGAATCAGGAGCCGATCGCGCTTACGATTTTGAATCCGCCCTGCGGCAACGCCTGGTCGCGCGCGGGCTTTCCGAAGTGCGGACGTCGGCCTTAATTCCTCGCGACGCCGCTCTTTTCGCGGAAGGCGCAGTCGCCCTCCGCAATCCTTTGAGCGAAGATCACGTGGCGCTCCGGCCCACTCTGCTCGCGAATTTGATCGGTGTGCTCGCGCGAAATGTGCGGAACGGCGCGACAAGCATTCGGCTTTTCGAGCTTGGCCGCGTTTTTTCGCCGCCGGACGCTTCCGAAAAGCGGAGCCTTGGTGTCGTCTGCACCGGCGATTACGTAAGCAAGGCACATTGGCATTCCGCTACGGCCCGAAAACTCGATCTGTTCGATTTGAAAGGAATTATCGAGACGGTCGGCCTTGCGGAGCTTTCGTTTCGCCGATCGGAACACGCCGGTCTTTCCCTAAGCGCCGACATTTTTGCGGGTTCGAAAAAAATCGGGTTCATCGGCCAGCTCAGCGCCGCGAACGACCAGCTGCTGGGAGCGACCGCGCCAATTCTCGTCGCGGAGATCGATATCGAGCCCGGCCCGATCGCCGCGAATCGCGCGACATTTCGCGAGATCGACAAATTTCCATCGGTCACGCGCGACATCGCGATGATCGTTCCGGAAAAATTAATTCACGAAGAAATTTTGTCGGCGATCGCAGAGGCGCGCGAGCCGCTCCTCGTGAGCGTCGAGCTCTTCGACGTTTTCAGCGGAAAACAAGAACAAAATTTCGGCGCGGGAAAAAAGTCGATGGCATATACGTTGACATACCGCGACAAAACTCGCACACTGACGAACGACGAAATCACCGTGGTCCACGCGAAGATTCGCGAGCGGTTGCAG
>DASQLH010000105.1:0-9401 GCA_035630155.1 Chthoniobacterales bacterium | reverse complement strand
CGCCTTGAAATCTTCCGGGTCCTCGAATGGCGGCGCCTTGAACCAACGCGGCTGGAAAAGCGTGAAATCCGCCGTGTACCACCAATCGGTCCAGCTCGCGATGTCCCGCTGCGAGACCGCCGCCGCAAAACGGTCCGTGTGTCCCACCGTCCAGTTCGTCAGCAATCCACCGCCGCTGCCACCGGTGACGCCGAGCTTCTTCGCGTCGATGAAACCGCGCTTGATCGTTTCATCCACGCCGATCATCAGGTCCTTGTAATCGTCGCCCGGATAATTGTATTGGATCACGTTCCCGAATTCCTGGCCGTAGCTCGTGCTGCCGCGCGGGTTCGGATAAAGCACCACATAACCCTTCGCCGCCATCCATTGGAATTCGTGCGAAAAAATGAATCCGTAAGCCGCGTGGGGCCCGCCATGGATGTTGAGGATGAGCGGGTATTTCTTCGCCGGATCGAATCCGGGCGGCTTCTGCAACCACGCCTGGATCGTTTTTCCATCGAAGGTTTTGTAACGGATCTCCTCCGGCTCGGTCAGGTTGAGCTGCCAGAACAGCTCGTCGTTGCTGCGGGTTAACTGCCGCGCTTCGCCGCTCACGCGATCGAGCCAGAACAAATCGCCGAGGCGCGTCGGCGTCGAAAGATGATAGACCAGCTTCGAGGCATCGGGCGCCGCGCGGAAACGGGTGATGGCATGGTCGCCTTTGGTGATCTCGGCCATTGCGCCACTGGCGACATCGAAAAGGCCGAGGTTGGTTTGGCCTTCCTTCGCGAAATTCTCGACGATGCCTTTGCCGTCCGGCGTCCAGATCGGAGCGTTGCCGCCGCCGCCGCGCGGCGAGCCGTTGTCCCCGAACACGCTGCTGCCGACATCCCAGTCAAAATTCGCGGTGAGATTGCGCGGCTTCGCGTCCTTGGCGAGATCGAGCACCCACAAGTCGGGTTGCGTGTAGGAATTGACCGGCTGCTCGACCGAGGCCGTGAACGCGACCTGTTTCCCATCCGGGCTGAGCGCCATCGCGTTTATTCCCATGTCGATCGTTGTCAGCTTCACCGGCTCGCCGCCGTTCGCGGAGATCGAGTAAAGCTCCGTCTTCTGCAGGTCGTAGTACGGCTCGTCGTTGCGCAGCGTGGTGAAATAAATCTGGGTCGAGTCCTTCGACCACACCGCGCTATCTTCATCGAAACGGCCGGTCGTTAGCTGCTTCGGCTGCACTTTTTCGTCGGCATTTCGCGGCGCTTGCACGACCCAGAAATGCTGCGGCCGTTTAAAGTCGAGGAAGCCTTCGTTGTTCGAGCGATAAACCGCGCGAGTCACCACCTGGACGTCGCTTTCCCGATCGGACTCGGCCTCTGCTTTCTTGGCCGGATCATCGGCCGCTTTCTTGTCCCCCTCCTTCGCGGGAGAAGGCGAGGCGGCGGCCGCCGGCAGGCGCTTCAACTCTTCTTCTTTGCGCTTTTTCTTCTCCTGCTTCTCGAGGTCCTCCGGATTGCTCGAGCTGCTGAAGACGATCAGCTTTCCATCCGGCGACCATTTCGGGTCGCCCGCCCCTTTCGGCAAACTCGTGAAGCCAAACGCATCACCGCCCGCCATCGACAGCATGAAAAGCTGCGGAGGTTCCGGCTTCCCATCCTTCTCGGTGGTGCGGGTGAAGCAGAGATATTTTCCATCCGGCGACCAGCGCGGCGCGGAATCCCGCTCGCCGGTAGTGAGGCGATGCGGAGCTTCATTGCCCGCCGTGGGCACCGTCCAGATCGACGTGTTGTAGCCCTCTTTCTTGTCGTTCACCGTCACGCGCACAAACGCCACCCGCGCGCCATCCGGCGAAACCTGGGCGTCGCCAATCCAGACGAAATCGAAAAGATCTTTTTCGGTGATGTGCCGCTTGTCCGCGGCCCCGGCGTTGCTGGCGACGGCGACGGCGAGCAAGAACACGAAAAGAAAACGGCGCGGCAGAGAGCGATAAATCATGGCGCGGTCAATCTGCGCAGAAGCCGGCGCGCTCACAAGCTTTGTTCGGGTGCGCCTATGCCACATCAGTAGCGCAGGCATCTTGCCTGTGGGGCCAGCGGGCGTCTCGCCCGATGATGTCTTCGTATTGGTCAGGCGAGACGCCTAACCGCCCCACAGGCAAGATGCCTGTGCTACTTGATGCCTTGCTATTGCTTTAGCGCGGCGAAGTTCCAATGATCCTGCCCTGTGAATCAGCCGCGTCGGTCAGCCAGTCTGCGGAAGGCCCTTATCATCGCGCTCTGCCTCCTTCCCGCGATCGCCGCATTCTATATGATGTCCGCGCACTGGGTCCCCGTCCCATATTGGGACGAATGGGATTCCCCGGGCCAGCAGCTCGCGGCCTTTTATCGCGGCACGCTTCGGTTCGCGGACCTCTTCAGCCAGCACAACGAAAGCCGGAGCTTCTTTCCCCGCCTGCTTTACCTCGCAATCTACCTGCCGGCTGGCTGGGACGTGCGATTCGGAATGGCGATCACGTTCGCCCTGGTCTGTGCCTGTTCCGCCGGTCTCCTCCAGATACTTCGGCGAACGAATCCTTCGTCAGGCGCAGTTCTCTTCGTCTTCGCGGCGATGAACTTCCTGCTCTTCTCGCCACGGCAATACGAGAATTTTCTCCACGCCGTCATGATCGAGGCGTTCGCCCCGGCTTGCGCGCTGATCTTCGCCCTCCGGATGAACCTGTCGGACCGCTCACTGAAAGCGAAGACGCTCGTGAACGGAGCGCTGGCCGTCATTGCCACCTACACGTTCGCGAACGGGATGCTGCTCTGGCTGCTGGCGTTTCCCATCGAGACCACGCGAGTTCGTGACGCGCGCACCCGAATCTTTTGGCGAATGGTCTTCGTCTCGATCGCTGTCGCTTCCCTTGCCGGCTATTTTATTTCCTACCGGCATCCGCCGCTTTCGCCGCCGTTTGTCTCGCCGATCGCGAAGCTCCCAGCGCTGCTCCACTTTTTTCTCGTTTGGATCGGCTCCCTGTTCAGCTCCGGCGCCCCAGCGCTTTGCGGCGCCGTCGTCCTTTTGCTTTTCCTTGGTCTCGCGGCTGCCGCGATTTCGCAGACACGGCGAACCGGAGCGTGGCGGCCGCATTATCCCTGGCTCATCCTCGGTTGCTACACGTTGATCTCGGGTTGCGTCGTCGCGGTGGGGCGGCTTGGATTTGCCCATTCCATGGCTGGTGATGTGCGCTACACAGCCTCCACCGCTCTTCTCTACATCGCCGTCGCCGGCCTTGGATTCAGCGTCTATACGCAGGCGAAACCGCGGCCACTCACGACGCGAGTTGCGATCTTCGCCGCCATCGCTTCTCTGATGGTTCTCGGCTCGTTGTGGGCGATCACCTTCAAAAAGGAGCGGCGCCTGTTGCGGATCGTTACCGCCGCGCGGCAACACGCCTTGCTGGTTATGCGCTGGAGCGAAGCGATTCCGCAAAATCCTGAGATCGCGCTGCTCTCGCCGTATCCTGTCGGAGATGTCGTCAGCACCATTCGCACTCTGGCGGAGAACGACGCCCTTCGACCGCGCCTCGTTAATCAGAAACTGGTGAATGCCGTCAATGAGCGCCCGAAGACCGACGCCGCATCCGCGGGGAACCTGGACGGGGCCAGGTTCGAATCACTGGGTCAGCTAACCTTTCAGGGATGGGCGCGAGTGCCGGAGGAGGAGCGCCCCGCGGATTGCGTCGTCTTGGGCATCGAGACTTCCGACGGCCTCTGGAAGCCGTTCTGCGTTTTCGAAACCGGCGGAAACCGGCCGGACGTCGCCCGGCATTTTGGACACGCAGCCCTGGACCGTTCGGGATTCTCCGGCCGAGTCGAGACGGCGAATCTTCCCGCCGGCGATTTCACCCTCAAAGCGTGGGCCATCGATCTTCAGAACGAACGCGCCTTTCCGATCGCGAACGCGATCAGCCTCCACCTCCAGCGCTAGCGCGCGCGGGCTCAGCGGAAAATATTCCGGAAAACCTTATTCACCGTCCGGCCGACCGCGGCTGGAAAACTCGGCGGTTTGCGGCGCTTCCGCGATGGCCTTCTGACGCGCGCTTCCTTCACGGAAACGATCTCGAGCGAGTTCCCGTTTTTGGCGAGACTGAAGGTGTCATCGGTCCGGCCGCTCGCCTTTCGGTTATGGGTGGAATTCGCCACCTGGAACGCCACTCGCACTTTCGCTAGAGTGTTGTTGCCCGCCCGGACCACCCGCAGCGAATCGCCCATCGTGTATTTCCGGGCCGGCCACCGCTGATTGTAAACCGCCAGCTCGTTTTGGATGTAGGGCTTGTCCACCGCGCCGTGATCGTAGTAGGAGACGCGGTCGGCGTAAAAGGCGAGCTCATCCTGGGGCGAGGCCGATTGGCAGGCATCAAAATACCGCCGCAAAAAGTCGCGGATCTCGGCCTTGGTCACAGCGCTGGCGGTCTGGTCTTTGGTCGGGATGGGGGCGGGCTGCGGCCGCGTTTCGGGGAGAGCCGCATCGCTCTTCAGCACGGGGACGTTGGGCAGATCGGCGACCCCTTCCGCGGGCGAAACCGGTTCGCCGATGCCGAGTGAATAAAGCGTCATCTCGTCCGCGATTCCCGAGACGGCAAAGCCCTGGCGCGCCTGGTAACGCTTCAGGGCGATCGCGTATTCCAGGCTCGGTTTGCCATCGATATCGCGAAAGAAAAGATGGCGCTTGCGGAGCTCTTCCTGCACCTGGCGCGTCTGCTCATCCGCCTGCGCGACGCTCGCCGAGGCGACCATGTAGAACAGGAAAAGTAGAACAGATTTTTGAAACACGGACGAAACTGAAATTGGTTAGGGCTGGGGCGGATTCAAGAGCATTTTGAAGCAACTCTTCTGCCGCAACCTCCAGAGCGAGCGCACGTTCGCGCATTGTCCGGCGAATGCGAACAGCATTTGTAGCACAGGCATCTTGCCTGTGGGGCGGTTAGGCGTCTCGCCTGACCCACTCGAAATATCATCGGGCGAGCCGCCCGATGGCCAGGCAAGACGCCTGTGCTACGAGCGCACCGGGACCGTCGCTCCAATCGGTGGCGCTGGCGGCGGCAACCGCGGAATTCGCCTTGCCATGATCATCGCCACGAAAAGCAGCAGCGCCGCGAGATACCAGGGCGCGCCGGGGATGTTCCAGCCGTACTTGGGGTCGATAAAATACGCGAAAATGTAGGTGAACAGACCGGGGCCGAAAATGAACGCGAGGCTGGCCAGGCTGCCGATCGCGCCCTGAAGTTCGCCCTGCTCGGATTCGCTCACGCGGCGCGACATCATTCCTTGCGCGGCCGGGCTCGAGATCGTCCAGAGCATCATCACCGGAATCGAGAGGAAGAAAAACGCGCCCGTTCGCGCAAGACCGGCCATGATCATGCCGACCGCCCCGAAAAATTGCCCGATGTAAAGCGTTCGGCGCTCGCCGACCCGCGCCACCATGGCCGGCACCATCCAGCTCGAAATCACAATCGAACAAACGCCCACCAGGGCGAGCGACAGTCCGATGGTTCCCTCCCTCCAGGCGTAACGAAAGATCGCGTAAAGCGCCCAGACGTTGAAAACTTCGTGCGCGATATAGCCGATGAATTGAATGGTCGCGAGCCGGAACAATTCCGGGTGCGAACGCAACAGGACCAGCGAGCCGACAGGGTTCGCGCGCCGCAGAGTGAAAGGTTTGCGCTTCTCCGGCGGGAGCGATTCCGGCAGGACAAAATATCCGTAGAGGGCATTGGCCAGGCTCAACCCGCCCGCGACCCAAAATGGCAGGCGCGGATCGGAATTGCCGAGAAGCCCGCCCAGCGCCGGACCGAGGACAAACCCGACGCCGAACGCGGCGCCAATCATCCCAAAGGCCCCCGCGCGTTTTTCCGGCTCCACCACATCGGCGACATAGGCCGTGCCGGTAGCGATGCTCGCGGCGGTGATCCCCGAAATGACGCGCCCGACAAAGAGCCAGCTCAACGTCGGCGCCAGCGCCATCACAATGTAATCGAGCCCAAGCCCGAGATTCGAAAGCAGGATCACGGGGCGCCGCCCAAAACGGTCCGACAACACCCCAAGCACCGGCATAAAAATGAACTGCATCAGCGCGAAGACCGTGCCGAAAATGCCAAACATTTTCGCCGCGTTCGGCGCATCGCCGCCGAGAAAATCGAGGACCAGCTTCGGCAGGACCGGCAGGATCAATCCGAGCGCCAGCATGTCCAGCGTCACGGTGATGAAGATAAAAACGACAGCGGCTTTGCGTGGCTTCATGGTGGATCGAGCGCTCCGACGCTCGATGTTAAAGAGTGGCGGCGCAGCCGCAAAATTAAACATCGCGCGCGGAGCGTCCGATCCACGACAGACAATCGCTGCCTTGCCTCCTAATTGCGCAAGAGAACGCCCATCGCGCGTATTGTCATTGCCCGCGCAATTCCACTTCAGCAATCTCACACCATGCCTGACGCACCTCCACCGCTCCCTAAATCGCAGCCGGGTTTCAGCCGAAGAAACAGTACTATGCTCAAGCTTCTCGGCGTGGGTGGGCTCATCCTCCTCATGCTCATTCCGCTGCTCATGATCGAGGGTGTTCTGAACGATCGGCTGGCGCGCCGGAATGAAGCGGTTGCCGACATCACCTCCTCCTGGGGCCGGGACCAAAACATCATCGGGCCGGTGCTGGTGGTGCCCTATTTGCATCACGGCACCGTTGTCCGCTCGGTCACTTTACCAGACGGGCGCGTCGAGACCCGCGAGGTCGAGGAAACGACGCTGGCTTATGCCTATTTTTTACCCGACTCGCTCGAGATCACCGGCGACCTCCAGACACAGACGCTCCACCGCGGAATTTATGACGCCGCGGTCTTTCGCGGACAGATCAACATCAGCGGAAAATTTCCGGTGCCGGACATGGCTGCGTTAAAGATCGATCCGGTGGATGTGCTTTGGAAAGATGCCGCGGTCACGCTCGCCGTCAGCGATCTGCGCGGCACCCGCGAAGGTCTGACCCTCGATTGGGATGGGAAAAAAATACAGCTCCAGCCCGGCTCGCAGCTCCCCGGTTACACCACCGGCGTGACCGCGCAGCTCGGCGGCGACCAGGTCATCTCCACCCCGGCGACTTTTTCCATTGCGCTCGATCTCAATGGCAGCAGCGGAATTTTCTTCGCGCCGTTCGGGATCCAAAACGTCGTCACGCTCAAGTCGAACTGGCCTGATCCGGGATTTCGCGGCGCGTTCCTTCCAGCGGATCGCACCGTGCGCCCGGACGGTTTCGAAGCTAAGTGGAAGGTCTCGTACTATGGGCGCGATTATCCGCAGAAATGGACCAGCCGCGCCGGCAACGAACGTTTCACGACGTTGGCCGTGGGCAATTCGCTTTTCGGCACGCAATTCTTGCGCGTGCTCGACGCCTACCGTTACGTCGAGCGCTCCATTAAGTATGGCGTGCTCTTTTTCGTGCTCGTCTTCACGACGTTTTTCCTTTTTGAAATGACGGCCCGCCAGAAAATCCATCCGCTCCAGTACCTCATGGTCGGCGCGGCCCTCTGTCTGTTCTATCTCGCCCTGCTCTCCGCTTCCGAGTTCATCGGCTTCAGTCTGGCGTATCTGGTCGCCGCCGTCGCGGCCACCGGTCTGGTCACCTGGTATTGCAGCTATTTTCTCGGCGGCGGCATGCGCACCCTCATGATTGGTGGCGGACTCCTCGGCGTTTACACCTTCCTTTACATCACGCTGCGCCAGCAGGATTACGCGCTCCTCATGGGAACCGTCGCGCTCTTCGTTCTTCTCGGCATCGTGATGTATGTGACGCGGAAAGTGGATTGGTACGCTCGCGATGTCGGAGAGGGTTGAAGCGTTACAGCGTTGAAGCGCTGAGGCAATAAGCGATTATTCGCTTCAACCCTTCAACTCTCCAATGCGCAAGATCAATCTCTCCGACATAACGGAACAGGAAAAGATGTCGCCGAAGAGAAAGTTTCACTCTTATCGCAAGAATATTTCCATCGCCCTGGGGCGCGACCCTGACTCTCTCGACCTTTCGAAGAGGCAGCCTTTTGATTTAATGCTGGCCCGAATTCCGCCTGGTGCGTCCTTCTGTCCGTACCACGCGGAGTCGGCGCAATTTGAGTTTTATCTCGTGGTGTCCGGTCTCGGCAGCGTCCGTGACGAAACAGGCACAACCGGCGTCGGACCCGGCGACGCATTTTTCTTCGCGCCAGGCGAAGCTCACCAGATTTCCAACCCTGGCCCGGAGGATTTGACCTATTACGTGATCGCGGACAATCCGATCGGCGATTCCTGTTATTATCCCGACAGCAACAAGTGGGCGGTGTTTCGCCCGCCGGATAACATCATCATGAAAGGGAGCGAGGCCAACTACTTCGACGGCGAAGAGTAGCCACTTGTCTGTTTGTAGGGCGTCTGTGTCAGACGCCACTGTTGCCCGCGGCGTTTCACAGAAACGCCCTACAATTCCCAGCGAAGCTCGGGAATACGCTGCCGGAATTCCGTCCTTGTTTTTCCAACAGGCCCGCGCGTGACTGGCGCATGACGGACAAAGGCGACGCCGATTACGTCCTCGGCACGCACGATGAGGAAGTCGCGCGGCTCGGCTTGCAGCACCGCGTCTGGCGGCCGGCCGTGACGGAATGCTGGCAGCGCGTCGGGATCACTCATGGCTGGCGCGTGCTCGATGTCGGCGCGGGTCCCGGGTACGCTACGGCTGACCTGGCGGAAATTGTCGGACCGACCGGCTCGGTCCTGGGGATCGAACGTTCGGCGCGCTTCCTGGAAGTGGCGCGAGAAAGATGTTTGCGGCGTGGACTAAGCAATGTGGAGTTTCGCGAAGCGGATTTAATGGAAGCCTCGTTAGGCCAGCTCGGCCTGGACGCCAGCTGGTGCCGGTGGGTGGCCTGTTTTGTTTCTTCGCCGGCGAAATTGATCGAGAACATCGCGGGCGCGCTGCGGCCCGGCGGGCTCGCCATTTTTCACGAATACAGCGATTACGAGACGTTTCGCTTCATGCCGGTCCGGCCGGCGCTGGAGAGGTTTTCACACGAAGTGATGGCAAGCTGGCGCGCGACTGGCGGTGAGCCGAACGTGGCCCGCGCCTTGCCGGCTCTGTTGCGCGAGGCCGGGCTGCGTGTGCTGGAGATCCTTCCGCGGGTGCGGACGGTGGCCCCGCGTGATTACGCCTGGCAATGGCCGGCCAGTTTCATTGAGATCAACGTCGCGCGTTTGCAGGAACTGGGCCGCCTCACGGAGGAAGAGGGTGCCGAGGTCCTGCGCGAATTCCGGGCGGCGGATGCCGATCCGCAGTCGTGGTTTACCACGCCGATGTTTCTCGAAATCGTCGCGCGCCGCGAGTAAAACGCACTTGCCAGTCGCGCCAATGGCCGGGAATCTCGGCACCTCCGATGA
>DASQLH010000104.1:0-2228 GCA_035630155.1 Chthoniobacterales bacterium | reverse complement strand
TCCCAGGATGGAACTTTCCCCGCTGAATTTCAGCATGTTGCTCTTCAATTCCAGATGCGCCTTGCCCGAGCTGTCCGCTTCGAGATTGCCGAAATCGCCGACATGATGCTCGGCCGCATCGGGCGCCCCGTGCGGTTTCTTGGTCGGATTGAAATGGCTGCCCGCGGAGGCGGCGTCGGGCGCGGAGCAATCCCCGAATTCGTGAATGTGAAACGCATGTTTCCCGGGCGTAAGGCCCGTGATATCGGCGACGACCTGCACGGTGTCGCCCGTCGTCGTGAAGGTAACGGTGCCCGTAACCTTACTGCCGGAAGCAGGCTGGAGGACGGCGATCGCCTTCGTGACTTCCTGGGCAAAGGCGTTTCCGAGAGTAAACGTCAACGCGAACGCAAGCAACGCGATGACCTTGAGTGGCATGGAGGATTTCTTCTTCATGAATGAAGATACAGCCGTGACGCGCCGAATGTAAACCGTAGCACAGGCATCTTGCCTGTGGGGCCGGTAGGCGTCTCGCCTGCCAATTGCAGCCAAAAAACGGGCGAGACGCCCGTTTGCCCCACAGGCAAGATGCCTGTGCTACTTAATCAATCAAGCGTTGCTCGATGCCGGAATAGGCATCGATGCGGCGATCGCGGAGGAAGGGCCAGTGCGTGCGGTGTTCGTCCACGCGGTCCCAGTCGATCTCGGCCATGACAATCTCTTCGCGATCGACGCTGCCTTTGGCGAGAATTTCTCCGCTCGGCGCCACGACGAAACTCTGGCCCCAAAACTCGATCCCATCTCCACCGGCCGGCGCTTCGTGGCCGACGCGATTCACCGCCGCGACATAACAGCCGTTCGCGATCGCATGGCTGCGTTGCATCGTTTCCCAGGCAGAGAATTGCGCCGCGCCATATTTCTCTTTCTCCCGCGGATGCCAGCCGATGGCGGTGGGATAAAACAAAATCTGCGCGCCGCGGAGCGCGGTCAGCCGGGCCGATTCCGGATACCATTGGTCCCAGCAAACGCAGACGCCGATCTTGCCATGCGCCGTCGGCCAGGCCTGAAAACCGAGGTCGCCTGGCGTGAAGTAAAACTTCTCGTAGTACGACGGGTCGTCCGGGATATGCATCTTGCGATATTTTCCGAGATACTGCCCGTCGGCGTCGATGATCGCCGCGGTGTTATGATAAACGCCCGCCGCGCGCTTCTCGAAAAGCGACGCGACAATCACGACTCCCGTTTCGAGCGCGACCGCTTCCAGCTCCGCCGTCGAAGGCCCGGGGATTTCCTCAGCGAGGGCAAAGTTGGCGTGATCCTCGGCCTGGCAGAAATATTGCGAGCGGAAGAGCTCCGGCAGGCAAACGATCTGCGCGCCCTGCTTAGCCGCCTCGCGAACACGCGCGAGCGCCTTGACCATATTCGCAGCGGGATCTGTCCCGCACTTCATCTGGACCAGCGCGATGTTCGATTTCGACGCATTCATTGGTGGATCGGGCGCTCCGCGCGCGATGTTAAATCCATCATCGCGAAGCGATCAAAAATAATGGCCTGCGGCTAGGTTAGCATCGCGCGACGGAGCGCGCGATCCACCTACTTCACCGAATCGGCGGGAACGATCTTGACGCTCTCAACGTTCATTCGCTTCTCCGGCCGGTCGCCCGGCAGCGTCTTGGTCGTCGCGATCTTCTCGAGCACGTCGTCGCCTTTGATCAGTTTGCCGAAAGCCGTGTATTGGCCGTCGAGGAACTTCGGCGCGCCGTGACAGATGAAAAACTGGCTGCCGGCTGAATTCGGATCCTGCGAGCGGGCCATCGAAAGCACCCCGCGCTCATGCGATTTCTGGTTGAACTCGGCGTCGATCTTATAGCCGGGATCGCCCGTGCCCCAGCGCGACTGCTTGCTCTCGTCTTTGGTCAGCGGATCGCCCCCCTGGATCATGAATCCCTTGATCACGCGATGGAACGCAGTGCCATCGTAGAAACCGGATGTCGCCAGCTTCTTGAAATTCTCGACGGTTTTCGGCGCCACGTCCGGCCAGAATTCGGCGACCATCTCGCCTTCGCTGGTTTTAATCACTGCGACTTCTTTTGGTTCACTCATGGCGGCGGTATCTTTCTTTGGTTCTTCCTTTTTCTCCTCGCTGCGGACCGGCGTGGCGACGACCGCCAGGCCCAGCACGCAACAAAGCAATGTCAGTTTCATGCGTGACCCTAGCGTTCAACTTCGCTGCTTCAACTGCGAACGGC
>DASQLH010000103.1:0-16183 GCA_035630155.1 Chthoniobacterales bacterium | reverse complement strand
GGCGAGAGCTGGTTCGACCACGAATGGTCGAGCAGCCAGCTCGGCAAGGGCGAAGTCGGCTGGGATTGGGTTTCCCTGCAATGGGAGGACGGCGCGGAACTGATGCTCTACCGCATGCGCCTCGAAAACGGCGGAGTGGAGCCGAGCTCGAGCGGAACGTGGATTGCGCCAGCTGGGACGGCGACGCATTTGCGGGTCTCCGATTTCCAGATGACTCCGACCGCGTTTTGGAAAAGCAAAGCGAGCGGGGCGCAATATCCCATCGGCTGGCGGATCAGCCTTCCGGGGCAGGGAATGGAATTTACTGTCCGCGCGGCGCTGGAGGACCAGGAGCTGAAGCTTGGCCCGATCACTTATTGGGAAGGCGCGATCGACGCGACGGGCACGCGCGAGGGCAAAGAAATCAAAGGGCGGGGCTATCTGGAGTTAACCGGCTATGCCGGGAAACTGGGGGAAGCGTTGCACCGTTGAAGTGTGAATCGTGAATCGGAGAGCCCGGCGATCTAACGATGTAACAATTTACGATTTAGCGGACTCTTAGCCTACGCCTGCGTGTGGCGGGCGTAATGGACTTCCACGCCCTTCGGCAGCAGTCGCTTACGTCCGCGCTGACGACGGCGCGCGAGGGTGGCCCGGCCGGCTTTCGTGCTCATACGCGCGCGAAAACCGTGCTGATTCTTTCGGGTGCGCTTCGAGCGCTGAAGTGTTCTTTTCATGACGTGGCCTGCTGAAGAGCCGCTACCTTACGGGCGACGCCCGGTCTGTCAATTGCCCCTCTTGCTCCTGATCATGCTCCTGCTCCTGATCTTTCCAGTGTGCGACGCCTGTTGCTAGGATCATGAGTAAGATCAGGATCACGAGCACGAGTAAGAGGAGGGAAGGGAATCCCGCATTGCCACAAACGGCACTTTATGGAATAAGGGGGCGCCCCATGAGCGAAGTCGTTATTGAGCCCGCGGTTTTTGAAGATTTGGACGAATTGTCCAATCTTCTCGGCGAACTTTTCAGCGAGGAAAAGGACTTCCGCCCGAACAAGCAAAAGCAGCTCCAAGGCCTCCGCCTTATCTTCGAGGAGCCGAATCGCGGCCGCGTTTTTGTCCTCCGCCGGGACCGCACCATCGTTGGCATGATCAACCTTCTCTTCACCATCAGCACCGCCGAGGGGGGCTTCGTCCTCCTATTGGAAGACCTCGTCGTGCACGATTCATTTCGCGGCCACGGCTACGGCTCGCAGTTGCTCGAGTACGCGATCGCCTTCGCCAAACAAAAAAAATTCCTCCGCATCACCCTGCTCACGGATCGCCCGGAGCTGCGCTCCCAGAATTTCTTCAAACGCCACGGCTTTTACGAATCCCACATGCTGCCGATGCGTCTTCTGGTTTCGCCGGACACTCCGGCCCCGACCACTTTGTAAAACGCCGCGCGCTCCTGCGCTTTCGGCTGTAGCTTGCCCGCCATGGGCGGCACGATTCGTCTTTTCAAATTCAGCGGCATCCAGGTTTACCTGCATTTCTCCTGGTTCCTCGTCGCCGCTTATCAACTGACCCAGCGCACCGGCGTTTACAGCTCGCAGATTTGGGCCGGCTACGAATACCTCTCCCTTTTCGGCATCGTCCTTCTCCACGAATTCGGCCACGCGCTCGCCTGCCGGCAAAGTGGCGGGACCGCCGACCAAATCGTTTTGTGGCCGCTGGGCGGCATCGCCTTTGTCAATCCGCCCCGCCGCCCCGGCGCTGTCCTCTGGAGCATCGCCGCCGGCCCACTCGTCAATGTGCTGCTCGTGCCCGTCCTTTATGTTGCCCTGTCGCTTGCCTCTCAACGGGCGAATGAATCACCCGACCTGTATGTGCTGATTTGGTACGTTTTCCGGATCAACATCGCCCTCCTCATCTTCAATCTTCTCCCCGTCTATCCACTCGATGGCGGCCAAATCCTGCGCGCGCTGCTCTGGTTTCCCCTAGGCGAAATTCGCAGCCTGCAGATCGCGAGCGTGGTTGGGTTGATTGGCGGCGCCGGGCTCGCTTTGCTCGCTCTTATGCAGTGGTCGTTTTGGCTCGGCTTGCTCGCCGCCTTTATCTTGAGCCGCGCCATTGCCGGATGGCAGTACGCGAAAGCCCTCGTGAAGGAAGAGGAAGCAGACCGCCAGGCGCGCCTGGTCTCGACCGTGCCCGAGTCCGAGCGGCCATCGCCGTAAGCCGGAACACAGGCTTTCAGCCTGTGCGCCCAGTGGACATTCTGTCCGCTGCTCAGAATTCAGCGGGCTGCAAGCCCGCTGGGCGCACAGACTGCAAGCTGAAAGTCTATGTTCCACCTGAATTCCAGCCGCTAGCTAAGGCTCCTTAGTCGCGCTGAACCAGGTGCCAATCTGCGCGGTCAGCTTGGGTTTTAGCTCGGCCCGAAACCCAACTTCATCGATCGCCTTCGCCACATCCTTCGCGGAAGTCGCCGGCAAATCTGATTTGGCGTAGCGCTCCAGTTCGGCGATGCGCGACGCCTCGGAGAAGAACGTAAACAGGCTGGGCGCGTAATTGTTCGCCGCCAACGCGTCGGTTTTGCCCAGCAGCTTTTTCATGTTCGTTTTCGCGAAGTTCCACATCAGGTCCGGCCGCTCGCTGAACCGTCCCACCTTCGCCACCAGATAAACCGCGCGGCTGGTCGGCAACTCGTCGCCGAGCGAAATCTCAAGCGTCTGCGCGATGAGCTTGGGATCGATGGCGCCGGCGAGGGCGTCGTAATAGTTCTGCTTCTCCTCGATGCTCGTGGTTTTCAGGCCGAGTTCGTGCAGCTTTTTCCAGGTCGGTTCGTCCGCGTAACGCCCGACCACGGCCAGGACAGGCGGGCGCAAATCCGGCGGGAGCGATTTCGGATCGGTCACATATTTTTGAAAACGCTCGCGGCAACCGGCCACGATCTCTTTGTCATCCAAAATGCCGAGCGCCTTGATCAGGCTCGCCCGGAGCATCCCGATTTTGACCGTCTCGCCGCTCTTCGGCTCCCAGCCCACTTCGTCGAAGCTCGGGCGCAGAATCGAGCGCGCGTATTTCTGAAACTGGTCGCGCTCGGGCTGGCCGGCCAGAAGCCGGTTGATGAAATCGAACACGTGCATGATCTGCTCGCGCTCCGCCAGCTCGGACTTTCCCGGCAGTCTTTCGACGAGGCCGAGATAGAGCGAAAGCGGCGCGCGGTTCGCCTGCACCAGCGCCCACGCGTCGCTTAAGAGATTCACGCGATCGGGAGAGCTCAGGTTCGGCAATTCCGCGAGCAGCAACTTCCACGAAACGTCATCGTATTGGACGCGGTAATTCCCCGCACCCTCGACGTTCAGTTTTACGGCGCGATCTCCCGAGCTGTTCGGAAGCTCCATCGACTTCGAGGTCATCAGCAGGCTCGCGGTCGCGGGGGTGCCGGGCACCTTGTAGGTGAGGGGAATCTTCCATTCGAGCGGCGGTGCATTGTCGAAATGAACGGTAAACCGCTCCTGGGTCAGCGTGATTTTGCCTTGCGGATCGCGCGTCACCTTCACGATCGGAAATCCAGGCTGCTCCGTCCAGGCCGCGGCGATTTCCCCCACCGGCTGGCCCGACGCTTCCGAAAGGGAATTCCACAAATCAGCCGTGGTGGTGTTCGAAAGTTTGTGCTTCGCCATGTATTTGCGAATGCCCTCGCGAAACACCTCTTCGCCGAGAAAACTCTCGAGCATGGTAATGAACGCGAGGCCCTTTCGATAGGTGATGTCGTCGAAAGCGCCGCTCGCTTCCGCTTCGTTCGCGACCGGTTGCTGGATCGGATGCGTCGTCGAACGCGCGTCGCCTTCCATTGCGCCTTCTTTGCCGATCCCGTGCCGCCGGGTCGGATCGCGCGGTGTGTTTTTGCTCAGCCAGACTTCCCAGTCCGGATTGAACTTCGCGGTCGTCTTCGTCCCCATCCAGGAAGCGAACCCTTCGTTGAGCCAGAGATTGTCCCACCACGCCATCGTGACCAGATCGCCGAACCACATATGGGCCGTCTCGTGCGCGATCACTTCATAAATGCCCTGTTTCGTTTCCGCGGACGATTTCTCCGGATCGAACAGGAGCCGCGATTCGAAGTAGGTGATTCCGCCCCAATTCTCCATCGCTCCTCCGAAGCCGCCCGGCACCGCGATGTGATCGAGCTTCGGCAGCGGATAGGGCTGCCCGAAGTAATCGTTCATGTAGTCGAGGATTTGCTGCGAACTCTCGAGCGCGTAGCGGCCCATTTCCGCTTTCCCCTTCGTCGCGAACACCCCGTGATCGACGCCTTTTACTTTCGCGAAAATCCCTTCGATTTCGCCGGCGCAAAGGACGTTAAGATAGCTCGGCATCGGCGGAGTCACCCCAAACCGGAATTCTTTTCCGCCCGCGACTTTCGTTTCCTTCTCGACCGGCATGTTGGAAACAGCGGTAAAGTTTTCCGGCATGACCGCCGTCAGCTGAAAGCGCGAGCGAAAGGCCGGTTCATCCCAGCAAGGAAACATCCGGCGCGCGTCGGTCGCCTCGAACTGCGTCCCGAGCATGACCTTCTTCGCGCCCGTGCCCTGTTCCTGATACGGCGCGTAATAAAGTCCCTGGCCCTGTTGGTTGATTTTGCCGGAGAACTCCAGTTCCAAAGTGTGCGGACCTGCCGGCAGCTCGCTTTGGAGCGACAACGTCAGCGTCTCCTGTTTTGGATCAACCTTGATCGCCGAAGCCGGGAGCGCTTTCCCATTCACGGCAGCCTTGGTGATTTTCATCTCGATGACGTTCAGGACCAGTTGCTTCACCGGCTCGCGCACATTGAGTTTCACCGTCTCCGAGCCGGTGAACGTTCGCTTCTCCACATTCGGCACGATGCGGATCGCGTATTCCTCGGGCAGGACCTGCTTCGGCAGTTTCCCCGGCGTGCTGGCGAAATCGAATGGCTTTTCTGCGCTCAAGGTTGGGACAAGAAAAAGGGAGAAAGCGGCCGGGAAAAGAAGACGCGAAGCGAGCATCCGTCCACTAAACAACGCGGCGAAATTATTGCACGTGGAACATAGGCTTTCAGCCTGTGCGGCCAGCGGACATGATGTCCGCTGTCTGGTCATTTCAGCGGGCTGCAAGCCCGCTGGGCGCACAGGCTAAAAGCCTATGTTCCACCTATTGAACGACGAGCACGAGCAACAACTGCCCGTCGCCCACCTGTGGCCCTTTGATCACGAGCGGGCTCGCCTTGCTCAATTTCGCGTCCGTCTCGAGGAGCAGATTTTTTTCCTGAAACAGCTTCAGGGTCAAAACATAGCCCGCGCTGTTGCTGCCTTTGGAATCGACATGGAGCGAGAAATATTTGCTCGAGGCGAGCCAGTCCTCAGACCCGCTGACCAGCGGCTTCCGCGACTGGCCGATCACTTTGAATTGGTTGTAGCCGAACAAACTCTTGAGCGTTCCTTCCAGCGGGTTCAGCTCCAGCGGGATCGGCTCCGGGTTCTCAACATTATTGGCGATGACGAGCCCGCTCCACACGGTTCGCGACGCCGCCTGCGCCGGCGCCATGCCGCCCAGCATCAAAGCCATTACGCCGAGCAGCAAAATGGAGCGCCTTTGCATCACGAAGATTATTTGTGCGCGTACTCGGACGGGAGCGACTGCAACCCTTCCACCCACAAAACGGTCACCTTGTCCTCCTGCGTTTCGAACATCGAGATCGTCGCGTTCGGACTCACCGCCGGATCGACCCGCGCGTTCAGGATTTGGGTGAGATACTGCGATTGATCGGTCGGCGCCTTTTCTCGCATGACGAAAAAGGTGCAGACGGAAAAAATCGCCAGCGCCGTCGAGCCAACCCAAACCAAACGTCCGATCGGCCACCAGGCCCGGCCAGTTCCGGTCGTCTCGCGGTCGCGGATGGCGGGCTCATCGCCCGCGATTCGCTCGCGCAACTGATGATTGAAGAAATCCTCGTTCCCCATGGCGGCGCACGGCAGGTGTTCCTTCAAAAACGTTCCGAGCTTTTGGGCGTCGCGCTTCTCGGCCTCCGCCGCCGCTTTATCCGGCAGCGAAGCCTCGAATTCAGCCAGCTCAGCGCCGCTGAGTTTGCCGTCGATCCACGCGGTCCATTTTTCCTCAAACGTTTTCATATAGATCCCTCAACAAATTTTGCAGCTTCTTGCGAGCATAAAAGAGGCGCGACATGACCGTGCCGATGGAGCAACCGAGCGCTTCGGCGATCTCGTGGTATTGCATGTCTTCGGTTTCCTTCATCAAAATGACCGCGCGATGTTCCGGCGAAAGCTGCTGGATCGCGGCGTCGATCCGCGCGCGAATTTCCTTCCGCTGCATCCGCTCGTGCGGGAGCGCGTCCGCTTTCGGCACCGTGCGCGACGCCGGATCGATCTCCTTCAATTGCACCGCATCGTCGAACTCCGTCCCGCTTCCCTTGACCTGCTTCTTCCGCAGCCAATCGATGGTCACGTTGGTCACAATCCGGTAAATCCAGGTGTAAAAAGACGATTGGCCGCGGAAACGGCCGATCGATTTCCACGCCTTCACGAAACTGTCCTGGGCCAGATCCCAGGCGTCCTGTTCGCTATGTACCATGTTGTAAATCATGCCAAAAATTCGGGTGCGGTAACGGGTCACCAACTGGTCGAACGCTGCGGTGTCACCGGCCTGACACTGTTTGATCAGATCGGCTTCCGAGACATCGGCCTGAGCCGGAGTCGCTTCCGTATGCATTATTTGACGGAACTGCGGCTAATTCATTCAACCCGGCTCACAGGCTGCCGAAGCGCCGGAGCCATTCGCCGCGATATTGCCCCATGAGGGTGATAATTCCATCGCGGACCTCGAAAAGGCGTTGTTGGAGAACGGCGTGCTGGCGCGGCGTAATGAGCTGCTCGGCCACGAGTTGCGCCCCCGCTTCCATCGAGACTGTGATGGCTTTCAGAGCGCGCTTGAGATAAGCGATCGTCATTCCGATTTCATCCACGTCGTCATCGCTCAGGGCCGCCGCCAATTTCGCGCTGGCCAGCGCCGAATGCGTCGCCAGTTTCACGGCCGCCGGCTCGTTTTGAAGTGCCGCCTGTTCGTCGAAGAGCTGATCGATCCAGACCGTCAGCGCGAACGCCGCGCGGTAGAGCGTGTGGTCCTCGAACCCATCGGTAAACGTCGATGTGTCCTCGCCGATTCGCGGTTCGCCAGCGTTTGAGGTCGATTCCTCCGCGAGCATCGCGTCCACTTCGTCGCTCCAGGTCTCCCCCTCCTCCTCGTTGAGCAACTGCGTCCAGCCCATCTCCCGCGCGATGATCTGGTCCCGCTGCGGATGGTCGAGATACTTCTCGAGCAGCTCCATGTATTTCTCCGTTTTGTGATCCTGCTGCTGGAGAAAACGTTCCCACTCGTATTCATCCCACACTCGATCGGGCTCGTGCTCGTACCCGGACATATGACTGTTCTAGGCCCAATTTACCGCCCGCGCAAAAATTTTCGCGTAACGAACGTCGCTGCGCTCCAAGGAGCGGCGGTTTACAAACCGCCGACCGGTTAGACCGGCGATTTCAAATCGCCGCTCCTTGATGTCCTTCGCGCGATTCGGCTCGCCCTCACCTGGATGCCCGTTTATTGCGCAACTCGTTCTTTTCCTCGCTCGAGAGAAACGCGGTCTCCAGCGCATTGATTTGGGCCTGGCGGATTTGGTCCCGCGATAATCCGGCCGCAGGTGCGGCTACCTCAAATTCATGGCGCAGATCGATGGCGCTGATGCCGGGATCGTCGCTGTTAATCGAGGCGATGAGGCCGCGGGCGAGCATTTGTTTCAAGGGATGGCTCGGCAGATCGGGCACGGTGCTGGTGTGGACGTTGCTCGTCAGATTCGCTTCGATGGGAATGCGATTTTCGAGAAGGAAATCGACCAGGGCCGGATCTTCGAGGGCGCGGGTGCAGTGGCCAATGCGCTCGGCGCCGAGGAGTTTTACGGCGTCCCAAACGCTTTGTGCTCCGCCGGCTTCACCGGCGTGAATTGTGATGCGCCAGCCGGCGTCGCGGGCCTTGGCAAAATGTTCGACAAAGAGCGGCGCGGGGAAATTCGCTTCGTCCCCGGCCAGGTCGAGCGCGACGAAATGCTGGCGATAATCGAGCAACGCATCCAGCTCCTTCATCGCAATCTCGGCGCCGTACGTCCGGCTCAGGATTCCGATCAGGTTGACGCGCAGCCCCGTCGCTGCCACCCCTTCCGCGATCCCTTGGACGATGCCCTCGATGACTTCGCGCGGATCCAACCCATGCGGCTCAGCCATGTACCACGGACTAAACCGCAGCTCCAGGTAATCGATTCCCTCCCGTTTCGCGTCCTCGACGTTTTCCCGCGCGATCCGGCGGCAGGCCTCGCCGTCGCCCAGCACTCGCGTGAGCCAGAGCATCTTGTCGAGGAACGCCATCAAACCCGGCTGCGGCTCCGTCACCTGAACATGCGGGCGCAGCTCTTCCACGGTCGTTCCCGGCAGCTTCACTCCATGCTGATTCCCGAGCTCGAGAATCGTTTCCAGCCGGAAGCTGCCATCGAGATGCCGGTGCAGGTCGACGAAAGGGAGACTGGGATCGATCATGGAAAAACCGCTCATCCCAGTTGAATGGCGATTGCGTGAGTCGCCTGCAACTATAAATTAGAACCGAAAGGTTCATCGATATGAAAACAGCAAACTCGTCGGTTGTTGTCGTGGCCCTGACGGCATGCGCGTTGTTGTTGACGAGCGCCAGCCAGTTATCCGCCGGTCCATCCGAGTATTCGCGTTCGCGCCACGGCATTCTCAGAATGAAGCACTCGCCGGTGCTCGGGATCAATATTCCGATCTCCGTCTGGATTGACGGCAGACAAGCGGGAGGGTTTGCCAAGGGGCACGTCTATCAGCGGTCGCTAGCGCCGGGCCGGCATGAGCTGTATGCGGAACGCCCTGGGGCGGGCCGGCGATACGATTCGTGGTATGGCGTTTTGGATGTGCGGCCGGGGGAAACCTATTCCTTCGTGGTGAGTTGCACACCGAACCGGGTGGTTCTCTCGCCGGTGAGCCGGATAGATTAGCGGGATTTAGTCAGAGATACTTCGGAGGCGGTCGCGGGCTAGTAGGAATGGTCGCCGCGAACTTTGAGATAACCCGGCCCTTTAAGCATGCTGCCTTCGCCGGCGCTATCCTGGATAGTGCGCACATTATCCATCGGCACGTTGACTATGTTTACCCCTGGAGCCAAACGCTCCTCGACCCACCGTCTTCCCAGATTGCTTCCAATTTGAGTAGTCAGCCAAACGTAGCGCTTGCCGTCGATCACCCGGGAGCGTGACACGCCCTCGCCCGTCACCGTATTTTCCTGGGCCACTTGCGCGGTGATTCTAGAGCTGGGCCCTACGTCCACCTTCATGGCAACGCCGCCACCTGTGAATTTCTGCCCGGGGACAGCCGCAGCGATCACCTTCTTTGTGCCGGCGGAAACGACGAGCAGGTGCAGATTATTCTTCGTTGCGGTGTTCTTTGTCTTGAACTGAACCACATACCTGCCGGGGGAAAGGCTCCCGGTGGCAAAGCTCCCGTCGGAATCGAGCGGGCCCTGGAATGCGACTTTTTCATCGGCGTCAAAAACTGTCACCTGCAGGGCGGGAATCCCACCTCTGACAGGAGACGCGAGGCAGAGCAGGAGGGCCAGAAAAGCCGCGCGGACAAAAGCGAATTTGAGGTGCATGCGTGGTTTCATAATCTTTCCATTTGTTTGAGTGCGGTTTGGGAATCTGGCTGAAGAGCCAGCTTGGTTGGCGGAGGTGTCGGTCAGGTGCATGAGTGAGAATCTTGTCTGTGGCGCGCATGCGCCATAGCCACTTGGCGAGAACGATGCGGTCCAGTTCGCCCTGGGCTTTGTGTATTCTTGAGAGAGTCGCTCGCCGATGAGACATGTACCCGGAGCCGGGTTGGCTTGTCTCGCGATGGTCATGAAAAAGCGCTCATCAAATGGAAGGCGGCGGCGATCGATCATCGCTTTTGAAATGGTGAGCCTGGATCGATCGGCGGCGGAGCCTCTCCATCACCAACTTTATCGGCAGATTCGCGAGGAACTGATCTCGGGAAACTTCCACCGCAGCTCAGCGCGACTGCCTTCTTCACGGGCCCTGGCCGACGCCCTCGGCGTTTCGCGGCTCACGGTTAACCTCGCCTTTTCGGAACTTCAGGAGGAGGGGTATCTCGTCGCGAAAGCAGGTTCGGGCACCTTCGTGGCCGACCCTTTGCCGGATTCCTACCTGAGTGCGGACCACGCGGGATCTTTATCGCAGGCCGCCCAGGAGACGCACATTTCCGATCGGGTGAAGCGGATCCCGGATACGCGCGTGGGCCCGCAATTTGATTTCGGGCCGACCGGGGTGGCGCCTGGAGTGTTACTGGCCTCAGGCATCCCGGCGGTGGATGAATTTCCCCTGGCGATTTGGGAGCGTCTCCGCGCCCAACTTTTGGCGAAGAAAGGAGTGAATTTGTTGCGCTACGGGTCCAATCGCGGCGACGCCAATTTGCGCGAAGCGGTTGCCGCCTACTTGTGTGATTTTCGCGGAGCCCATTGTCATCCCGACCAGATTGTCATCGTGGCCGGAATGCAGCAGGCCATGCTGATCAGCGCGCTCGCCGTCCTGGATCCAGGGGACGTGGCATGGATTGAAGATCCCGGTTTTCATCAGGCGCGCAGAGTGTTCGCCCTGGCCGGCGCGACGATTGTGCCTCGTGGAGTCGATCGGGAGGGAATGCTCATCGACGAAGCACGGCGCCGCCCTTCGCCAAAGCTCATCTACCTCACTCCTTCCCATCAGTTTCCTCTTGGCGTCACCATGAGTCTGAGACGGAGAAAAGCTTTGCTCGAATTCGCGCAGAGGCGCGGCGCTTACATCCTCGAAGACGATTACAACGCCGAATTTCGCTTCAGCGGTCCACCACTTCCCTGCCTGCAAGGCCTCGATCGCAGTGGGCGGGTGATTTACGCCGGCACCATGAGCAAGATTCTTTATCCCTCTTTGCGCCTCGGATATCTGCTGGTCCCGACTCCGTTGACCGATGCGGTCATCAAGCTTCGGACCGCGATTGACCAGCATTCCCCGACCATCGATCAAGCCACCCTCGCTCGTTTCATCACCGAAGGCTTTTATCTCAGCCACGTGCGGCGGATGCGAAAAATTTATTCCGAACGGCGCGATGTCTTCATTGAGGAATTCAACAAACTCCTGGGCGATCGTTTCACCCTCGACATCGCTGACGCTGGTCTGCACGCGCTCGCCTGGTTTCGTTCGGAGAAGGACTGGCCGGTGATTCAGCGGGCCGCCCCGGAGCTCGGCGTAAAGATCAGCCCCCTCGCATTCTTCTGCATCGAAGCGAAACTTCCGCCTGCGCTCGTGCTTGGTTTCGGGGCCTGGTCGCCTGCGCAAATTCGTGAGGGGTTGAGCAGGCTCGCGCGGGTTTTTGTTTAACAGGAGGCAACGGAGGGAACAGAGATTTGGAATTGTAGGAAACTTTGTTTCCTCTGTTGCTCCTGTTAAATCTTTCCCGCCGGCGTCTCCTCGCGCCGTTTTGTTTGCAACCGGAGTTGCCCGCAGGCGGCGTCGATGTCGTGCCCTTTTTCGCGGCGCAGAGTCGCGACGATCGAGTGTCCGCGAAGGATGGTGAGAAAGCGTTCCTGTTTTTCGCGCGACGGGCGCGACCAATCGAGGCCTTCGACTTTATTGTAAGGAATGAGATTCACCCTGGCGCCGAGGCGGCGGGCGTGGCCGGCGAGCAGATGCGCTTGCTCTTCGTGGTCGTTCACGCCGGCAATCAAAATGTATTCGAAGTAGATGCGCTGCTTCTTGCGACTGGCGTAATAATCGCAGGCGCTGAGCAGGGTATTCAGGTTGTACTTGCGATTTACCGGCATGATTTTGTCGCGCACTTCGTCGGTCGCGCCATGCAGGGAAATGGCGAGCCGGCTTTGGAGCGGTTCATCGGCAAGCTTGCGAATCTGCGGCGCGAGCCCACTGGTCGAAACGGTGATGTGGCGGGCCCCGACTTCGAGGCCCCAGGGGGCATTGATGATCCGGATGGCGCGGACCACATTTTCGAAATTCGCCAGCGGTTCGCCCATGCCCATGAAGACGACGTTGTCGATTCGCTCGCCGCTCGCTTTTTCCACGGCGAGGAGTTGTTGCACGATCTCGCTGGCGTTGAGATTGCGGGAAAATCCGTCCAGCCCGCTCGCGCAAAATTTGCAGCCGTAGGCGCAGCCCACCTGCGTGGAGACGCAAATGGTGCGGCGGTCCGAGCGTTCGCCGTAAAGGGCAGGGGAGGCAGGGATGAGGACCGATTCGATGAGGTTGCCGTCGCCCAGGCGAAAGAGAAATTTCCGCGTCGTATCGGCCGAGCCGAGAACGCGAACGGTTTCCAGATTGTCGAAAGCGAATTCCTCCGCGAGCCGCATCCGAAGATCTTGCGGAAGATCCGACATGGCCTTGAAGGACGTAACGCGTTTCTCATAGATCCAATCGACGATCTGTTTGGCACGATACGGCTTCTGGTTTTGCGTCGCGAGATAGCCGGCAATCTCGTCGAGATAACGCGAATGGATCGAGGGTTTGCCGGGTGGTTTCACGAGAGAGATTACGCCCCGCCACCTGCTTGTCATCCCGAGGCTGGCGTAGCGCGCCGAGGGACCTCACAGTCGAAGGAAGATCACCCAAGGGCCGCTTGCGCGAAGCCCGATGATCGGCGTGGCGATTGCGCCAGCTTTTCCTGTGTGACTGGATACCGACTGCGAGGTCCCTCGGCGCGCTGCGCCAGCCTCGGGATGACAGGCAAGAATCGGGGCTTGCTCTGATATTCGGGCGGGGCAGCTTGCGAGCGATGGCCATCGCTTCGCGCAACGGAAACCGAACGTCGCTCGCAATCGGCTGGGAGGCAGCGAAGGCGAACGCGGTGCCGGCGTTCATCTTGCAAGGCGCGATGCTCGTCGTGCTCATTGCCTATTATGTGAGTCCGACCTGCGCGGATTTCCTCAATCGGCTTGCGCATTACAGGGAGGAGTATGGCCTCGCCTTCGTCGTCATCGCCGCGGTCATCGCCGGGGCGATCGTGCCCGAACTCTTCGTGATCGTCTTTTTCCAAAGATGCCGGCCGCGGAGGGAGAATCTGAGGAACCTTGCCTTCACCATCCCCACCTGGGGAGTCGACGGAATCCTCGTGGATCTGATGTATCGCTTGAACGCGATCTGGTTCGGCGATGTGGTGACGATACCCGTCGTTACCGCCAAGATTCTTGTCGATCAACTCGGCTACAACCCGTTCATCGCCGCCCCGCTCGAGGTGCTGATCTACGAATGGAAAAACGAAGGCTTTTCCTGGAAATCGCTCCGCCGCGCGCTGACCTGGGACCATTATCGCGACAAGATTGTCCCGACGCTGCTCGCGACCTGGGCGGTGTGGGCGCCGCTCATGGTGATCATTTATTCGTTGCCCTACCCGCTCCAGTTCCCGCTCTTCAGCATTGCGCTTACGTTTTGGGTGCTGCTGCTCACTTACATGACGAATCGATTCGCGGGGAAGATCGAGGCGGACGCGCCGCCCGCCCTGTCGGTCGCGAAATTGTAGGGCATGGACGAACCTGCGGAAGCTGTCATCGTGTGCGCCGAAGAATGAGATCGCACGAAATTTTCCAACAGATGTCCCCGGCGCTGGCGGCCCAAATTTTTGGCTGGCTGCACGCGGAACAAAAGCCGGTCTACAAAGCGGCGATTCAGGGACTCGCGAACCAGCGGAATCTGCGGAGCGTCTTCGTCGAACGGAAACCCCCCGCAGAACGCTTCCCCTGGATGCAGGCGGCGCTGGGCCGGAAGTTGAGCGATTCGCTGGCGAGCCATCTTCTCCAAGCGTGGCTCCTCGGCGCGAACAAGCAGATGCTCTGCGATTTCCTCGACGCGATGGAGATCAAGCACGACGACGACGGGACAGTGGAGGAACTGCCGTCCGCGCCGCCGAAGGAAAAGATTGCCGCGGCGGTTCGGGGGCTTCTGGACAAATATCCCGCGGAATCGGTGGCCGTTTACCTGCATGCGTTTCGCGATATGGACAGCGCCGTGCAATGGCCTGCGCTCGACGAGATTCTCGAGGAAGAGCCGAAGTTGAAGTTGCCGCAGGAAACAAGTTGAACCGCGGATTACGCGGATGTCAGAAAATCTTATCCGTTTAATCCGCGTGATCCGCGGTTAAAATTCTGCGAAGTGCAGCAGCGCTTCGTGGACGCCGGCGCCGTAGGTTTTTGACGAGACATATCCAGCAGCGGACGTAACCGCTTCTTTCACTTCGGAGATCGCGTTCGCCGGGCAGGCCGGAAATTGCGCGTATCGGCCATCGAGCATGGAGATGTCGTTATGGTGATCGCCCGCCGCGAAGATTTCTTCGGGCCGGATTTCGAGCAGACGCGACAGCTCCGCGAGCGCCGCGCCCTTGTGATAATCGGCGTGACAAAAACGGAGGTAAACGGTGTTCCGCTGGTAATGAAATTTCGGCTGCTTTTCGCGGGCGCGATCGATGAATTTGGTGACGCGATCCAATTCTTCTTCGTTTTCGGCGACGAGACCTTCGAGACCGGCGCTGTGATAAAGAAGCCGCGCCTTTGTCTTTTGATTCACAAAATCGACTACCTCCGCCAAGACTGATTCCGCCGATTGAAAGAGCTCGGCATGCTCGCGTGCGACCCGCTCGTTCCAATCGCCATACGGCTCCCATTTGCCGCCATTCGAGGAAGGCCGAAAGATGTCGCGTTCGCTGGTCAGAATGAAATCGGGGTGGATCGGGAATTCGAAATCAGTCAGGCCCGACTGGAGCAGATCGACGGAACGGCCGGTGTTAATGGCCCAGATGACGCCATCCTCCTGCAGCTTCTCGATATACTCCATGCAGCCGCGGTCGAGCACCGGATCGCTGCCGTGCGCGACGAGAGTGCCGTCAAAATCGGTGCTGAGGAGGCGAATTTTTTTGGGCATTGGGACGGTAACTTAGGGTTTGATCGAGCAACCGCAATCCACGACGGTTGATATTGGGGTTACACGAACAATGAAATCGGCTTACGAACTGGCGATGGAAAGGCTCGAGAAGAAGGCGCCAAGCCTCGCGCTGACCGACGAGCAAAAACAGGAAATGGCGGAAATCGATTCCACCTTTAAAGCGCGGATCGCGGAGAAGGAGCTGTTTCTCAAGGATCAGATCAGCAAAGCGGTGACTGCGGGGAATACGGAAGAAGCCGAGTCCCTCCAAAAGCAGCTCAGCATAGACATTCGGCGCCTGCAGGAAGACGCGGAGGAGAAGAAGGAAAAGCTCCGCGGGTCGTTTCTGAAATAACGCCTCTGCCCCCGGGGGTACTCCTTGTCGGCTAGGCTGGTGAAAGATCCGGGCTGGCGAGCCCAAGCTCAGCCTGGGCGTTGATGCCTGCACCCCCCCGGCTGAAATTAGTAAAAACTCCCTCTGATCAGCCCGGTAAACGGGGCTCCTAACGGGGGGTTATTGATTTCCGAGCGCCTGGCATGGTTGCCGGGCGCCGCCGGGCCTGCGACGCCTCGCACATTCGCGACTCCAAAAAAGTGAAGAATTTTCGCTCGAAACGACAAATTTTTCTTGCCTTTACGGGGGTAGCCGCCGTAGAACGGCATCCGTCAGCGAAATAATTTCCCGAAGGCATAAGAATTGTTATTGACGTTGAGAATCAATTATGACAAATATGGGAAACATAAGAGATACCCGTGACTGCAGGGGTTGTGGAAACGGTCTCAAACAAACGCAATAACAAACAGAAATTAGGAGAAACCAAAAATGATCAAACGTAACTTCATCGCGGCCCTCAGCGCCGCCGGAATGTTGGTAAGTGCAGGCATCGCTCAAGCGGCCGTTGTTAATCTCAGCGGGGACGCGGACCAGAGCGTAACGGTTAACGGAGCAATTTTTGAAACCAACGATCAGCATCCAACCGGCACGGGCGTTTATGACCCGTTCATGACCATCCAGCGCAGCGGGTGGGAGCAAGGTTATAACAGCTCCACCGGCAACTTTGACACGAAGCGCGAGCCTCAGTGGAATCATGAAATCAAGTTCTCCGATCTCGCGGCCAATGCGACGACCATCAATGGCACTGTCTATTTCGGATTCTCCGTCGACATCAACGAGCCG
>DASQLH010000102.1:0-8354 GCA_035630155.1 Chthoniobacterales bacterium | reverse complement strand
GAACTCGGGCCTGACCAGAGTTTTGCCTCGCGCCAGCTTGTCGAGCATCTTATGAACGCGCTGAAACCAGCCGAGCGACTCGTGATCGACCTGCTTTATTTGCAACAACGTTCCGTGGCCGAAATCCAGGAGGTGACCGGTTGGAGCGGCGCGCTCGTGAAGGTGCGCGCCTTTCGCGCCCGGCAGAAAATGAAGAAACAAATGTCGATGCTGTCGGCGAAGGAGAAGGCATGAGCGCGAATCATCTGGATCGTCTCCTGCGTTCGGCGGCGCATACTCCGAAGGAACCGGCGCCCGCAGCGCCCTTCGGGTTCGACACTCGCGTAGTGGCGTTGGCGCGGGCCGGGAATGGAAGCGCAACCGACGCGATGGATCTCAGCCGCTTCCTGCGCCGGACCGGCGTGATCGCTTTCGCCGTGCTTACCCTGGCCAGCGTGGCCGCTTATCGCCAGTTCGCGGAAGACGCGACCTTTAGCGCGCTGCAAACGAATGAATACGCGATCGCCGATTCGGCCATCCAGATGGAGTTCTCGGAATGAACAGCGCTTTGAAATGGAAACTGGCGTTTGCCTTCCTCCTCGTCTTTGGCGCGGGCGTCACCACCGGCTGCCTGTTTGGCGCGCTCCATCTGAAAAAACGTCACATCATCGGGCCGCCGCACTCGGGCGACGTGGCCGGCAAAATGCGCGAACACTTTCGCAAGGCCCTGGATTTGACCGCGGATCAGGAGGCGAAAATCATGCCGGTCATCGACGCGACCTCGACAAAGCTGGAAGCCATCCGCATTGAAACGGCGGAGCGCGTCCGAGCGGTCATGGAAGCGTCGAAGCGCGAGATTGCTCCGCAGTTGAGCCCGGAACAGCAAGAGAAACTCGAGAAGCTCGAGGCGCATCACCGGAAGATCATGATTCATCACGGCTTTCACCACCGTGCGACGAAAGAGAAAGACAAAGAGAAGCCGTCGCCCTGACCTTCTGCCTTCGATGATCCCGAACGACGCCGACTTCCTGATCAAGCGTTTCGAGCAGCCGGATGAAGTGCGCACCTTCACCAAGGGCAAATTCGAGCTCGTGAAGATCGGTTCGATGACGATCGGCCGCGCCAGTTATGAGCCCGGCTGGAAATGGTCGGAGCATGTCGGTCCCACCATGGGCGCCACTTCCTGTAGCGTCGAACACGTGGGCCTCGTCATCTCAGGCTCAGCCGCCTGCCGGATGAACGATGGCCGTTATTACGAAATGAAAGCGGGCGACCTTTTCTACATCGGGCCCGGACACGATAGCTGGGTGGTGGGCGACGAGCCGTACGTCTCCCTCCATTTCCTCGGCGCCGAGCATTACGCCAGGTAATGGCTCCTGTTCATGCTCATGCTCTTGATCATGATCCGGAACGGCGACATAGCGCCGTTGCTACAGCACATGACGCTTGCTCCAGCTTTAATTAAAGCTGCCGCGCTGTAGCCGCCTCGCTATGTCGAGGCGTTTGCCAGGACAAACCCGCATCCTCTACATCTGCTCCAAGGCCGGTCTGCGATTGATCTACACCACCGATCGCATGAAACGAAGCCCGTCATTGCCCTCCGGAGCTGCGCGCTGCCGCCGCAAGTTCCTCCGCTTTTTCCCGAAGGGTTTTCGCGACGAAACATATCTGACCTGGGAACGCGATTACAAACTGGAGACACATCGGCGGTGGGAAGAGGCGCTTAACCAAAACGAGTTCTCGCGCCTTCTCAACGAAGGCAAGTACACAGAGATCGCTGCCCGCGCCGTCCGCACCGAACAACGATCGCAACACAGTATGATTTTCTCGTTCGAAAAGATGGCGTTACGTGACGCCGTAAAATCGGAGGCCGGCGCGCGCGCGTTTGCCGCTGGTCTCTACGACTTCCTTCATGGACGCGGGACCGACGAAACGAGGTTTGTCCGCTGGTGTGAAACAGTAGCCGCGTTGCCCCGGCGACAGACGCGCGTCCTGACCTGGCCGCTGGTCACCGTTTTTGGATTCATCGCCCAGCCCGATCGCCACATTTTCCTGAAGCCGACGGTGACGAAGATCGCCGCGCGCAAGTACGGCTTCGAGTTTCTTTATCAATCGAAGCCGAACTGGGCGACCTACGCGAATCTCCTCGAGTTTGCCGATACGATTCGGCGCGATCTGCGTGACATGAGGCCGCGCGACATGATAGATCTTCAGTCCTTCATGTGGGTGCAAGGCTCGGACGAATACGCGGATTGACGCAGCAAATGCGTGCCCGAAAGATCATTGTCTTTCTTGCGCTCGCCTATGGGATCGCGTGGAGCGTCGCCTTCGGCTTCTTCGCCCTGGGCGGCCGCGTAAACTCCGGCGCCTTTGTGGCCGTGGCGGTCTTCTACATGTTCGCGCCCGCTATGGCCGCCGTGATCACCCAGAAATTGATTTGGAAGGAGCCATTGCGCGATCTGGGTTTGAGAATGCCTCGGATGCCGTGGATGGTCGTCGCCTGGCTGTTGCCGGTGATGGTGGTTGTCGTCGCGCTGGCCTTCAGCCTCGCGGTTCCAGGCGTCTCGCTGGTCACCGGGTTTGAAGGTTTCATTGCCACGCTTGCGGACAAGGTGCCGCCCGAACACCTGGCCCAGATGAAGAAAGACCTCGGGCAGACCATTCTCGCAACGCCGGGGGTTCTTCTCTTCTTGTCGGTCGGCCAGGTCTTGGTGGCCGGCCCAACGATCAACGCGATCGTGGCCCTCGGGGAAGAATTTGGCTGGCGCGGTTTGTTAATGCACGAATTGAAATCGCTTGGCTTTTGGCGCTCCTCATTTGTGATCGGGTTCTTCTGGGGCCTCTGGCATCTCCCGTTGATCGTCAACGGCTATAACTATCCGGGCTATCCAATCCTCGGTCCTGCCATGATGACACTGCTGACCATTCTTTTGTCGCCGCTCATCGGATACCTGACGTGGCGCGCGGGCTCCGTCTATGCCGCGGCGGTGTTTCACGGCACCTTTAACGCCGCCGCAACTCTCGCCATTTTTCTCAGCGGCGGAACCGTCCTGGTCGTAGGCATGACCGGCCTGGCCGGAATGCTCGCGCTGTTGCTGGCGAACGTTGCTCTATGGTTTCATCTGCGGCGGAGGGGAGCGCTCGGAACCGCGGCAGTTGGTTAGGCTACTTTGCTTTAAACGCGTCGACATGCCGGCGCATCTTCTCACCGACGTTTCCCCACTGTTCGTGCAGAGCAGTCGCCGTAATCACGTAAAGCTTGTTTCCTTCCTTCACCGCCCTCGAATAAGAATGATACTCTTTGCCTTTTGTGGTGCCCACGACCTCGCACGACGCCTCTTTCTCATTCTGCTTTTCCGACAAAACCTTCCATCCCTTTTCAAAAAACTGGGCAAATTGCGCCTTCGAGAGATCCATATACTCTTTTATCGTCCCCGGAAACTCGTGGATCTGCACATTGATACTCGCCGACGATCCCCCGGCCTGATCGACCTTGATGAACAGGGTCTTGCCGGGCGCTTTTTCAATAAGCGTGTCCAAGTCCTTGAGCTGCGATCCATAGTACGGCAGGTCGCCCCCGGCAGCGTTGAGCATCGAAAATGCGCAGATGGCAAGCAGCGTAACCACCGCGAGTTTGGCTTTTGTTTTCATATGGTGCTTCGGTCCCAAAGCGAAAATAGCCTAAGATCGCTGGTCGGCCAATGCATCGGCCAATACCTCGGCCATATGCTTCGGGTGAACCGGCGTTAAGTGCTCGATCTGGTGGCGGCAACTCGTCCCCGAAGCAACGATGATGGTGTCGCTAGTCTGAACACTGATCTGTTGCACGAGAGGTGCGGCGACTTTTAGGGATAGGTCGTACTTCGATTCGAGCGCACCGAAGGCGCCGGCCATGCCGCAGCAACCGGTGTCGAGGAGAGTGGCGGTTCGTCCTGGCAAACGCGCGGCGAGTCTGGCCATAAAACCAATTTTAACCAGCGACTTGGCGTGGCAATGCGCGTGGATGGCGACCTGGCCCGGCTGATTATTGAACTGAAGCGCTTCGGGTTCGCGCTCCAGCAAATCGTCGACGAATTGCTCGAAGAGAAAACAACGCCGCGCAACAGCTTCCGTGTCAGGCAACTTCAGCTCCCGGTAATCCTCGACGAACATCGAGTAGCAGGAGGGCTCGATAAACAGGATCGGCGCGCCGGTGTTCTTGCGGCGAAGAAGATCGAAATTGTGCGCTCCCATCGCGGCGGCTGCTTCCAGATTGCCCTGGCTAAACGCCGGACGTCCGCAACATCTACGGCCCTTGACCAGCGAGACAATAAAACCCAACGCCTCCAGCACCTTCACGGCGGCGATGCCGATATGCGGCTCGTGGTAACGGACGAATGTATCGTCCCAGAGAATGACCTCGCCCCGTGGGGTAGGGTCGGCGCGCTGCGCTGACCGGACGCCGCAGCGCGGCGTCCCTACCTTGCGTTGCGCGAACCAGCGATCAAACCGCTGCTTCGTGTAATGCGGCAGAGGCCGTTTGTCGGTTAGTCCGAGCGCCTTCCGCATCAATTTTCGGATCAACGGCGAATCCAGCGACGCATTCGCAATTGCCGGCATCATGCATCCGAGCCGGCCTAACAAGTCCACGGCGCTGAGCATTCGCTCGCGCAAAGGCAATCCGTCCCGGCGATGGCGGGCATGGGTCAGCTCCGCTTTAAGTAAAGCGAGGTTTACATTCGAAGGACACTCGACCGTGCACGCCTTGCAGGAGAGACAGTTGCTCAGGGCCGCATCGAGCTCTTCGGCGCGCAACGGATCGTCGTGGAAACGCAGCTCGAGCGCGGCACGAATGGCGTTCGCCCGGCCCCGGGTGGACATGTATTCCTCGCCGGTGGCGAGAAAGGTGGGACACATCGTGGGCGCGTCCTTCCGGCAACCGCCGCAACCGTTGCACTGCTCGAGATTGCCGATGAACGATTCGTCCTTGAAAGCGAACGCGAGCACCGGCTCGAACGGAAGTTGCAAGCGCTCTTCGGACTCGACCCGCAGGTGATTGTCGATTTTGAACCGGCCGTCGCTGAAAATCTTTCCGGGGTTGAAGAGATTTCTCGGATCGAACACCGCCTTGATCTTGCGCATGACTTCGAGCAGCTCCACGCCGACCTGCTCCGCCATGTATTCCGTGCGGGCCATCCCCACGCCGTGCTCGGCGGCGAGCGATCCCTTGAATTGCCGGACTAGCGCTGAGACCTGGTCCGCGACGAGACGATACTTTTTCAAGTCTTCCGACGTATGCAGGTCCAACACAGGCCGGACGTGCAACAGCCCCGTCGCGGCGTGGCCGTAATAACAAACCTCCAATCCGAGCGGCCGCATGATCGACTCGAGCCCAGCTACATATGCCGGCAATTGCGCCGGCCGCACCGCCGCGTCTTCGATGAAAGCGACTGGCTTGGCCGCGCCTTTGCGGCCGGTGAGAAGCGACAGTCCCGCCTTCCGCAACGACCAGACCAGGTTCATCTCGGCCGGTTTCGTGCAGATGGTGGTCCGCAATCCGAGTCTCTTCGTCGCCAAAAGAGCGAGCCGTTCCGTGACGTCATCGTAAAACTCGACGATGAGGATCGCCTCACACGGCTTGGTATCGAGTTCGAGCAACTGGCGCGCGGCTTCGAAATTCAATTGCCCTTTTGTTTGATCGAACAACGGCCGGTCGATGTGTTCGATCGCGGAAGGTTTGAGCTCCAGGAGCTCGACCGTTGCCTGCATTGCCTCTGCCACCGTGGCGAAGAAAATGAGCCCCAGACCTTTCTCGCGCGGCAGCGGAACGATTTTCAATTCCGCGGAAAAGATTGCCGCGAGCGTGCCTTCGCTGCCGCAAAGCATGTTGTTCAGGTTGCCCGGATCACGGAGCCAGCGGGCGAGGGCGTAACCGGACCACCGCTTTTCCAACCCTGGCGGCATCCACTCCTCGACCTCGTCCGCATGGGCGCCGATGAGATTCGCGATCAATTCGCGCTGTGATTTCAACGTATCGTGGGCCGGGCCAATTTGCTGGATGGTCCCATCCGCCATCACCAGTTCCTGCGAGACGACGTGATCAGCGGTAGTCCCATAAACCGGGACACGGGCGCCGGAAGAATCGTTCGCGATCATCCCGCCGATGGTCGCGCGAGAACTCGTCGCGACATCCGGCCCGAAACAAAACCCGTGCGGCTTAAGAAAGGCGTTGAGCTGATCGAGCACCACGCCCGCGCCGGCGCGGACGGTGCGCGCTTCCAGATTTAGCTCGGTGATCTGGCGGTTGTAGCGCGAGAAATCGACGATCAATCCATCGCCGATCGCGCCGCCGGAAAGCCCGCTGCCCGCGCCGCGCGGCGTGATCGGAACGCCGGCGTCGGCTGCCGCGGTGATGATTGAATTGGCTTGCCCCGCGCTGCGCGGAAACGCCACCGCCGCGGGCTCCAATTGATAAAGCGACGCGTCAGTCGCGTAGAGCTCGCGCGTCAGATCGTCGAATGCGACTTCGCAATCGGCGGCGGCCAGGGTCTTGAGCTGCGTCGAAATCACGAGGGATCGAGAGTGTTAAGTGTTAAGTTTTAAGTGTTAAGTGGCCGAGGACAGTCTTCCTTAAAACTTAAAACTTAACACTTAAAGCTTCTCCATCATGAGCGCGGAAAACAGATTCCCGGACGAGTTGTTGTTACACGAGCCCGATCGCAGGGCGCGGTTGATCCGGGAATTTTACGAACAGTACGGCGAAGCGCGACCGCGGGGTTACTACGCCTGGGGACATCAGCACGAGGAGACCAAGGCCGCGTTTTATCGAAAATGCCTGGAGGCGAATGGCCACGACGCACGGAGCCTCGGCGTGGATGTCGGATGCCAGGGCGGAGTGCTGATCAACATGGTGAATCTCATTTCCTGGGTTGGCGTGGACATCGATCAGCGCGCGCTCCAGGCGGCGCGCGAGGCGGGTGTCGCCTGTCACGAGATGGATTTCACTTCGGCGATCAATTTCCGCGACGAGAGCTTTGACGCGGTGATGATGACCGAGGTGCTGGAACATTTGCCTTATCCGTCGATCACGGTGCGCGAGGTCCATCGCGTTCTAAAAAAGAAGCCAGGGAGCGCGTATGTCGGCTCGGCGCCGCTCGATTATCATCTCCATCGGCGCTGGAAGGTATTGCGCGGCAAGCGGCTTTCCGGCGAGCAGACACATGTCCACCATTTTTCCTTCAAGGAGCTCGACAAGCTTCTGAGGTTTTATTTTGAGAAGGTGGATTACCTGCCGCTCAGCGGAACGGCCGCGCGCCATCCGAACTGGAATCTCTCTTACAATCTTTTCGTGCGCGACATCGCCTGGGCTGCGTCGTCCCCGAGACTGAAGGTCGGACGGTGGGAAGTGATTGGGAAAGAGCTGATCTAGCGGTGGGCACTAAATGCGATTTGTAGGGCGTCTGTGTCAGACGCCGGGCACGGCGTTTCACAGAAACGCCCTACAACAGGGCGGCGGAGTTCACTCCGGTCTTGCGGAGAGCGCATTGATGGCGGCAATGGCGCGAGCCCGCGTCTCCCGCTCAGCATCGGCGTCGCCCAATTTATGGTAGAGATCGGAAAGCGAGAACAGCAACTCCGGCATCTGTTCCTCGGCGCGAACGGTCTCGTTCAACGCTGCCTGATATGCTGCGATCGCCGCAGCAGTTTCATCCTGGGCGGCGAGCGCGTCGCCCAAACCGCGATGGAGCCGGAACCTTAAACCATATCGGTCGGGGGCGGTGGCTGTTTCCAAGGTACGGCGAAACACCGCGATCGCTTCGTCGTTTTTACCCTGGTTCAGAGCCACATCGCCCCTGGTGTAGTCAATGATCGCTTCGGCTTCCGCTCTATATTCTGGCGTCCATCGCAAGACCTTGAACTTAGGATCCAGCACGACCTCTTTGACAACGAATTCAGTGGGAACCCGGACTTCGGTGAGCAACCCCGAAACGTTTACGTTTTTGACCAAGCTTTGGCCGGCTGGACCATTGATCGCCACCGGGAGAGTCGCTCGATAAAGATTGTGAGCCGGCTGCTCGATTACAACCTTCACTCCATGGTCCTCGCGCTCCCAGGAAAGTCTGAAGTCGGGAACGCCGGTCCGAAAAAACCATTGATCGATGAACCAGGAATTTGCTCCAGCGGCCTTTCGCAAAGCCTTCAGGAAATCGTCCAGGGTGACCCGAATATAGGCGTGCTCTTTTACATACGCCTGGAGGAATTGATTGAAGGATTTGTGACCCATCGCATCGCCTAGCATGGACCAAACCAGCATTCCTTTGGTGTTGGCGACGCGGCGGCTGAGGAAGCCGTCGCTCGCCGGGAGATTATCGAGCGGCGCGTCTATGCCCACCAGC
>DASQLH010000101.1:0-13665 GCA_035630155.1 Chthoniobacterales bacterium | reverse complement strand
GGCGAGAGGCGTTGAAACATCTCGGGATGTTGGGAAATGCGCGTCTCCGTGGTTACGCAACCGGTGAGGAACAATGCACTGCATGCTGCGCTCAGCACGAGCGCCTGGAAAATTAAGCGCCGCTTCATGGCGGAATTTAGCACCCGAAGTTTTCCCGTCAACGGCGTAGCGATGGCGATCTTGCTCCGCGCGCCTCCCCGGCCTAGCCTTGAAGACCAAATGGAAGATCGATACGGACATCGCATTTCTTACCTGCGCGTGTCGGTCACCGACCGCTGCAACGAGCGCTGCACTTATTGCATGCCGCGCGAATTGCAGGAATGGCTCCCGCGCGAAGATGTCCTCACTTACGAGGAGACTTTGCGGCTCATCCGAATCTCGGCGGACTTGGGCGTCTCGAAGGTGCGCATCACCGGCGGCGAACCGCTCACGCGCCGCGATGTCCTCGGCTTCTTTCAACAATTGCCGTCGATCCCCGGCATTAACGACATCGGTATTTCCACAAACGGTACGCTCCTCGCACGCCCCTGTAGCCGTCGCCCTGTGGGCGACGTGAGATCGGCGGCGCCAAGTCTCTCCCACGCTTCGCACCCGCCTTCGCCCGGCTTCGGCGTGGCAAGCAGCGAAGCGGCTACAGGGGACCAAGCGGCTCCAGAAGAAACAATGGCGAGCGCGTTGCGTGCGGCGGGCGTCAATTCCGTCAACATCTCGCTCGATACGCTCGACCGCGAAGCGTACGCGGCCACGACCGGCCGCGATTACCTTCCGCAGGTGTTCGAAGGCATCGACGCCGCGATCGCCGCGAAGTTTCCGCTCATCAAACTCAACTGCGTGCTCATGCGGGGACGCAACGATGATCAATTCATTCCGCTTGTGGAATTCGCCGCGGAACGAAATCTCATGCTGCGCTTTATCGAGCTGATGCCGGTGAGCCACAGCGATGTTCTGGACGAGAGCAATTTCCTCGCGGCAGGCGAAGCGCGCCGGCGCCTCGAGGCTCATTATGGTCCGCTCATTCCGGAGCCAGGATTCCGCACAAACGGGCCGTCGAGCTATTACAAGGTTCCCGGGCGCGACCAGCGGCTCGGTTTTATCGGCGCGATGACGAACCTCCATTTCTGCGAGAGCTGCAACAAACTCCGCCTCACCTGCGACGGAAAACTGCGCCCCTGTCTCGGCAGTTATCTCGAGTTCGACATCATGAAGGTGATCCGCGCGGGCGCGACCGATGCCGAGCTGCGGCAATTCTTTCTCGATGTGGTCGATCGGAAACCGGAGCAGCACGACTTTCGCGAAAACTATCAGCCCGGCCGCATGATGGTGGCGATCGGCGGCTAGCCATGGATCGCCTGACGCATCTGGCCGAGGACGGCAGCGCCCAGATGGTGGACGTGTCGGCTAAGAATCAGAGCGCGCGGGAGGCCGTCGCCGCGGGAACGATTCGGTTGCGCCAGGAAACGCTCGATCTGATTTCGAAGAACCAGATCGGGAAGGGGAACGTGTTCGCGACCGCGCGCATCGCCGGCATTCAGGCCGCCAAGCAAACGCCGCAATTAATTCCGCTCTGTCACAATTTGAATTTGAGCCATGTCGAAATCGAAATCGCGACGGCCGATTCCGGATTGGACGTCACCTGCACCGCGCGCACCGTGGCGCAGACGGGCGTGGAGATGGAAGCGTTGACCGGCGTGTCGATAGCCCTCCTCACCATCTACGACATGTGCAAAGCCGTGGATAAGGAAATGCAGATCAGCGACATTCGGTTGCTGAAGAAAACGAAGCGCGCCGTGTGACGCGCGATCAGTGCGATGTCATCCCGAGCCGCGCGGACGGCGAGGACCTCACCAGCGCGGTGAGCGCTACATCGAGACAACAGCGCCTCCCGCGAATCCAGGCTCGATACCTTACCGTAGTCCTTCAACCGTCAGGACGGTTAGCGCACCATCGTAACAAGACCATGCAGTACCGGAACTACGTTCAGGGAGTTTGTTTGGGCCGCAAGTTGGTTCGGAGGAATGATCAGCGTGTATTCGCCGCGAAGCTCCGTGAGCTTGCCAGATTGGTCACGCTCAACGTTGAGCTTCGTGAAACCGTGGCGCTCACCTTCCAGCGCAGTGTAATAGTGATACGCGAGACGCGCGCTGCTTTCGACTACGCCGTCACCGCGCCAATGAACTGCCTCGCAGTCCACCTTCCCCGCCGCCAACGACGGTGCGGTCCAAGTTCGGTCACCTAGGACGACAAGCTTTACGCAAAACTCTTCCTCTTCGAGTGTGAAGCAACACTTGCCACCGTGCGCGCGGTCGCCCGGAATCTGCTCCACAATATCGCACTTGTAATACCAGTTACCGCGGAGTTCTGAAAATAGCGCCCGCCGTCGTCGCTCGCGCCCGTATCGAAAGATTGTTGCTGCACCTTCAGCGCCAAATATGACCGCTACAACGATCCACGAGATCGCTTCCGGCAGAGCCAGGATCCCTGCGCCGATCATCTCCAGAAGGGGAACAAGAACGATGCTCATCCTAGTCAATCCTGGGAGAACAAATCAAAGCGCTTCGCGTTTGATGTCGAATGTCTAGTTCCATGTGCGTAGCATGCCAAGACGCCTACTGAATCGAACGCCAGCGATCGAACCGAATAACCGCATACCCTCAGCCCGAAGCCGAGGCGCGTGCCGTTCCTCATAAACTCGAAATGCAGCCTCATCTTGGAAGAGATATTGTGTTTCGACATCCCGAGTACAGTCTGGCATGGCCGGATACACCACCATTCGGGCTTCGAGTGCCCCAGCAACGATCATTTCTTGCAGATGGGACTCTCGGAGCCATTGCACGTAGCTTTCAACGGCGCTCTCAGGTAAGTTTGCAGTCACTGCATAAAATTGGCTGTCGTCTGTCATGTAAACTGGACTAGAGTCATTCTCGGAAACCACTCCTCAGTCTACCACGCTTATCCGAAGGTTTATATCACAATCGTCAAATGCGAACTGTCATACAGCGATAGCGAACCGCAGCAAGTGCGTGATTTGATTTCTCCAGGAAAAACACTTTCCGCGACCGTATTTTGTCATTTGATCTGCTCTCCAAAAAAAAGACGGGCATTTTCGAGCGCCACGCTCACAAGAACGCCGCTGATCTTTACTGTGGAGCGGCAATGAATCCTAACAGCAAGGTAAAGGTGTGGGTCGTCACAATCTCTGCCCCGCGGATGACAACTGCCCTAGATCATTTAACATCCCACTTGACCTATGCAGATCACCGTTGGCATCATCACCATCTCCGATCGCGCCACCACGGGCGAATATGAGGATCTCGGCGGCCCGGCGCTGAAAGAAGCTGCCCAAAAGTACGGGTGGGAGGTTCTCGCGGAGGCGATCGTCCCCGATGACGCGGCGCGAATTCAGGAAACGATCCGTTCCTTCTCGAACCAGGGATGCGGCCTGATCCTGGCGACGGGCGGAACAGGCGTGGCCGATCGAGATGTGACCCCGGAGGCCGTTCGCGCCATCATGCGCGTGGAGATTCCGGGCTTCGGCGAAACGATGCGGCGCGAGTCGATGAGCATCACGCCGAATGCGATTTTGTCGCGGAGTCTGGCCGCGATTGTGGATCGTTCTCTCGTCCTCGCGTTGCCGGGAAAACCGTCGGGCGCCGTGGAATGTCTCAGCTTTGTGGTCGGCGCGATCCCGCACGCTGTCGCGCTCGCGCAGCGCATGCCGACTTCGTGCTAACTGTAGCCGCGCCGCTCGGTCGGCGCGCCTGTTTGCTATTCGTTACGCGGCGACATAGCGCCGCGGCTACAGCGCTCTACAGCGTGATCAGCGTAATCTCCGGACGGCAATTCCAGCGAAACGGAATCCGATATGTGCCGATGCCCGCGTTGACATAAAGCGGGCCGCCCGGCGTTTCATAATAGCCGTGATCGTAGGCTCCCACGCCCTTTGGGACCAGCAACGCTCCCACCAAGGGCAGCCGGATTTGGCCGCCGTGGGAATGGCCCGCCAGAATCAGATCGAACCGCCGCCCCAGTCCATTCGCGACGGCCGGATAATGCATCAACAACATTTGGCGCTCGGCTCGCCGCGCCCCAAAAGCGTGAACGCCTTTTCGCCCCATGCCGACGATTTCGACATCCTGTTGCGGGATGAGCGTGCTCTCGCCCGGCAGCCAGGCCCCGCCCGTCGCGGCGAACGCGTCCGCGAAATCTGAAAAGGCGACGCCGCTCTGAAAATCGTGATTTCCCGGAACGCCGTAAACGGGCGCTTCGATCTGCCGGATAAACCCGAGCGCTTCCGGAGCGAACCGCGCCTCCTCGACGAGATCGCCGGTAAAACAGACAAAGTCCGGCGCGAGCTGATTGATCGTGCGCACCACGTCCGCCGCGTATTCGGCATCGCCCTTGTGATGGAAATCAGTGAAATGAACAAAGCGGCAGTTGCCCGCGCCGGCCTTGAGTTTCGTCACGCGCAGCGCGGTCGTTTCCGAAAGGCTGCGGTTTGCGCCCAGCGCGATCGCCGGCAGCGCCAGCGCACTCAGGCCAAGAAACTTTCGCCGTGTAATCCTGCTCATATCGCGAGCCTTCAAAGCATAGAACATTCTCACCGGCGTGGGAAGCGTCCCCAGCTTCAAGGAGCGGCGATTTGCAATCGCCGACCCCCAAACCCGGCGGTTTGTAAACCGCCGCTCCTTGAGGCTAATCTGGCCAAACCAGGAGCCGCATGAATTGCTTGCCCTTCTCGGTTAGGCGCGCATTTCCGCCGCGGCCAGCCACGCGCTCATTCGTCAGCAGGCTGGCTTCAATCCCCCCCGGCTTCAGGTAGGACAACTCGGGCTCCGAAACTGATTTCGCGCCCGGCTGAATCTTCAGCGGCACGCCGGCGCGATTGAAGGAAACTTCCCAGCTCCCCGTATCTCCCGCCGTTTTTTGCTGGACCATCCAGGGATAAAACTTCCGGAGATCGAAATTTCTCGAAGCCGGCAGAAGCACCCGATAAAGCGTTTCTTCTCCTGCGAGAAATTCCGGGATCGTGAGGTCCGGCCGTTTTTGCAAAGCGAGGTAGAGGCGCGCGATGTCGAGCCCAGCCAGGTTGAGGCCGTTGTAAAGACCATGGCGGTTCGGGTCGTTTCTGAAAAAGTTGTCGTGCCACGATTCGAAGTGCCGGCTCAGCATCAGGTTCAATTCGAGATGCAGATGCGCGCGCGCCTGGTTTAATCCTTCGCCGGTATGTCCCATCACGCCCAACTGGTCGCGCTGCTGAACGCGCTGGCCTTTCTGGACGGCGATCGAGCTCAGGTGGCCGTAGAGGCTGTAGTATTTGGAGCCGTCGAAATGGTGTTCGATCACCACATACTTCCCGTAGTTCGAATAACCCGACACGTGGCTCGTGTGCGCGACCACGCCCCCCGCGATCGCGCGCACCGGGTCGATCGAAGCGCCGCTCGCGTCGCGCTGGAGCGAGCGGATATCGATCCCTTCATGCAGGCGGGAGTACATCAGCCCGCTCGCGGTCTCGACCGGATTGCGCACGAATCCGTAGCGGCCGCCTTCCCACGGCGTCGATTTCACCCCTTTATAATTGCGATCGATATACTGGTAGAATGCCTCGCCATCGCCGCGAAAAATCGCGTCGTTATCGGTCGGCAGGACGAGGTTAAGCGGTTCAGCGTGACTCTGCCCGATCGTCAGAAAGGCGATCGTGAGACCGATCGCGGAAACCATTTTCCAGGGTCCCCTTTTGCTCATTGCTTTCGCGGCCCTCGCACCGGACAATGCTGTTTCATCAGCCTGATCTTCGCCACCGCCGGAAATGCGGCCAGAGCGGCGATGGCGACGGTTCTCATGGCGGATTGATAAAGGGTTTGACAGGATTTGCAACGTTTGGTGATTAGCCGCACATGAGCCGTCGCGTTACCTGTGTCCTCCTCGCTTTGGCGATCGCGGCTCCTCTTTATGCCCAGGAACCGACGCCCGCCAAGCGCAGTTGGTTCTCGCGCCTGCTTCATCCGTTCCAGTCCTCGAATCCGGCGCCTGAATACAAGGATGCGCGGCTGCGCGGCCTCGTCCTCGAACTCAAGCTCTCGCCCCAGCCGGTGAAATTGTCGGAAGTGCGCCAGCTTCAGGTCAACACCACGCTCAGCAATGTTTCCAAGCGCGCCGTCGTCCTCGATTTTCCCACCGAGCAACGTTTTGAGATTTATCTCCGCAATTCATCCGAAGCCATCCTCACCATCTGGTCCGACAACCATGCCTTCGAGGAGAAGCCCGGCACGGTCCTGATCAATCCCTCGGAACGGGTCGATTATCCGACCACCATCGCCACCCGCGATCTGACTCCGAACAAAGTATTCATCTGCGAAGTGTTCTTTCCCCAATATCCGGAGCTGCGCGTCCGGCAAAAATTCCTGACCGCGCCGTGAGCGCGCGCCGCGGGCGCGAAGTGAAACCCTTCTCCGACTACCACAGCCATCCCCAGGGCCACCGGGTCCAGCCCTACACGAGCGCGCTTCTCCAGCCCTGGGTCGACAGCGCGCGCGCCCGTGGATTAACCGACATCGCCTTCACCGATCACGACCGTTACCACGAAGGGATCGATCTCGACGAAATCGACCGGCTGCGCGCCGCGAACCCGGATGTAAAGATCCGCGCCGGCATCGAGCTGGACAACGATCCCGTGCACTCCATGGCGGGCCGGCGGTGGATCGAAAAGCATTGGGACCGCCTCGATTTCGTTCTCGGCTCCGTCCATTTCCTTGATCGCGTCGATCAAATGTTCGACAGCGTCCCAGCCGGCGCGGAACAATTCGTCGGTCACGACATCGACGATATCTATGCCGATTACTTTCGCCGCATCCGAGAGATGGCCGAGAGCGGTCTGGTCGATTGCCTTGCGCACCTCGATCTCATTAAAATCCACGGCCACCGTCCGAACGCGCGTCTTGAAGACCTCGTTTCTGAGACTCTCGACTTCATCGCCTCCCGCGGGCTCGCCATCGAGCTCTCCACCGCCGGTTGGCGCAAACCGGTCAACGAGCTCTACCCGTCCGACGAAATCATCCAGCTCGCTGTGGCCAGAGGAATCCCATTCACCACCGCGTCAGACGCGCACTCCCACGTGCAGCTCGCCGAAAACTATGATCGGCTCGCGGCGAAGATGGAGCAGCATGGAATAAGAAAGGTCTGCGTTTTCGAGAAGCACCAGTCGACGCCCCAGACGCTGTAGCCGCGGTCCCGCCGTCGCGGGATCGCCGCGATGCTCGACCTGCGCCTCAACATAGCGAGGCGACTACAGCCCCAGCCCCGTCACGCCCAGCCCACCGGTGATCTTCGTCATCTCCGTTTGCGCGAGCTCCTTGCCTTGCGCGATGGCTTGCTTCACGCCGCTCAGGACCGCTTCTTCGAGAAATTCCACGTCTTCGGGATCGACGATCTCCTTCGCGATCTTGATCGAGATCACGTCGCCCGAGCCATTCGCGACCACCGCTACCTTGCCGCCGGCCGCTTGCACCTCGACCGTCTTGTCCTCCAGCTCGGCCTGCGTTTTCGCCATCTGCTCCTGCATCTTCTGGGCCTGCTTCATTAACTTGTTCAGATTCATAAATCGGGTCTCCTCGCGAAAGCTTTCGGAGTCAATCGCTCACGGTTTTAATCTCACCCTTAAAAATTTCCAGCGCTTCGCGGATGAGAGGATCGTCTTTGAAGGTGGCTTGCGTCTCCGGTTTCTTCGGAGCCGGGGCGGCCATCGGAGTTTCGACGGCCGTTTGGACAGGCAACCCTTCTTTCAAAACGAATTTGATACTCCAAGCCTGTCCGCTGATTTCCTTGATCAGGGCCTCGAGAAACTCGCGCGTCCTCGGAATGGAGAGCGATTCCATCGCTGTCTTCTGTTGCGGAGGAAAACCGACCACGAAAAATCGTCCGTCGGTTCCCAGGACGGTGGCGGCTTCCACCCAGGGGCTGATCAGCCGCCGGCGCGTCCGAACTTGTTCGACCACCTTTTGCCAGACCGAGTTGTGATCGACCGGTGTCGCTGCTTCCGACTCTGATGGCGTCGCCTCTTTTTCAACGGTGGCCGTTTGCTGCACTTGCTCGGCCACGCGGGGGACCTCCGCCTTCGGCGCGGACGGCGCGGCGGAAGCTTTCGCGCTGCTTTTCGCCGCTGGCATGCTTTGCGGTTGAGCTTTTCCGTCACGGAGCGCGGCCAGATTCTCGATCACTTCGTTGAGCGTCACCTGGTTCAGAGTTTGAATCGCCTTGATAACGGCGACCTCGAAATGGAGCCGTTTGTTCGGGGCCCATTTCATCCGGCCTTCCGCGGCCGCGAATTGATCGATCAATTCCAAGAGCCGGTCGGTCTCAATCATGGCCGCCTGGGCTTCGAGCGATTTTTGCAGCTCCGGATTCAGGTCGTCCGCGAGCGCTTCCGGTTTCACTTTGCCGACGAGCAAATCGCGCAGATACGAAATCAGGTCGGACATCAATTTCATCATGTCCTTGCCGTTCTCGGCCTCGGCGTGAAGCAGCTCGAGCGCTTCCGGTGTCTCGCCGCGCAAAATCTTCTCCGTGAAATTCGTGACGGTTTGTTCGCTCGTGAACCCAAACACGCTCAGGACATCGGGCTCCTGGATCTTGTCGCCGCAAAACGCGACGAGCTGATCGAGCATCGACTCCGCATCGCGCAGGCCGCCATCCGCGCCCTTGGCGATTGCATGCGCCGCCGCCGGATCGAGCGCGATCTTTTCCTTCCCGGCGATGAATTGCAAATGCTGCGCGATCAAATTCGCCGGGATGCGATGCAGATCGAAGCGCTGGCAGCGGCTCAGGATTGTCGGCAAAACTTTCTGCGGTTCGGTCGTGGCGAAGATGAACTTCACGTGCGGCGGTGGTTCCTCGAGCGTCTTGAGCAGCGCGTTGAACGCCGCCGAGGTGAGCATGTGCACTTCGTCGATGATGTAGATCTTGAAATGCCCTTTGCTGGGTGCGTAACGGACGTTGTCCCGCAGCTCGCGCACCTGCTCGACGCCGTTGTTGCTCGCGCCGTCGATCTCGAGCACGTCGAGGCTGTTCCCGCCCGTGATTTCCTTGCAGCTATCGCAAACTCCGCAAGGCGTCACGGTCGGCCCATTCACGCAATTGAGCGCTTTCGCCAGGATCCGCGCGGTGGATGTCTTACCGACGCCGCGCGGGCCGACGAAGAGATAGGCGTGGGCGAGGCGGTTCTGCTCGACCGCGTTCTTGAGCGTGCGCGTCACATGCGCCTGCCCGACAAGATCGTCGAACGTCTGCGGCCGATATTTTCTCGCGAAAACCTGATAACTCACGGCCCGAATCTAGTCCGCCCAACCGCTTGCGAAAACAGAAATCAGGAATTCGAAAAGGATTAGTAGGATTTATTGGATTAGGCGCCCGCGTCCCGGCCTTCTTCCATTGAGCGTTGGACGTTGGACGTTGGACGTTGGACGTTCCGCCCTCGCCATGAAAGTTCTAACGCCCCGGCTGGTTATTCTACTGCTCCTCATTTTCCCAACGCTTCTTCTCAGCCGCGAACCGCAAACTTCTCCGCCGCCCGCTCAGCAAGTGGTTCGCGCCCGCGCTCTCGGCATTCCCTTTGACGGCACTCCCGGGACGCTCAACGCGATCACCGACGTCTCCGGCGTCGAGGTCGGCTACACCACGATCATCAGCGGAGAGGGAAAACTTGAGGTCGGCAAAGGTCCGGTCCGCACCGGCGTCACCGCCATTCTCCCGCGCGGGCCCAAGTCCTTCGACGACCCGGTTTACGCCGGCTATTTCAGCCTCAATGGCAACGGCGAGATGACCGGCACCGCCTGGATCGAGGAAAGCGGTTTTCTGGAAGGGCCGGTCATGATCACCAACACGCATAGCGTTGGCGTCGTCCGCGATGCGACCATCGCCTGGCGCGTGGCGCAGGGAGGTCCCGATCCGACTGGATTCTCCTGGAGTCTTCCCGTCGTGGCAGAGACGTGGGACGGCTATCTTAGCGACATCAACGGCTTCCACGTGAAACCGGAGCATGTCGTGAACGCTCTCGACACGGCAAAGGGCGGCCCGGTCGAGGAGGGCAGCGTCGGCGGCGGCACGGGCATGGTGACCTACGAGTTCAAAGGCGGGAACGGGACGGCTTCGCGGATTATTGCCATGAAAAAGGGAGGCCCGACGACCCCGACTTACACGGTCGGCGCGTTCGTCCAGGCGAATTGCGGACGGCGCCAGCAGCTCACCATCGCGGGTGTGCCAGTCGGGAAGGAGATTTTGGAAAACGCGATTTTCAAAAAGGAAGCCGGCTCCATTATTATTGTGATCGCCACGGACGCGCCGTTGTTGCCGCATCAATTGAAACGCCTGGCCCGCCGCGCCTCGTTGGGCCTGGCCCGCACCGGGAGTGTTTCCGGGAACGGTTCGGGAGATTTGTTTCTCGCCTTCTCGACCGCCAATCCGGGCGCCGCCGATCCTGCCGAGCCCACGCGTTCAGTCCAAACCATTCCGAACGATCGACTGGACGCTATTTTCGACGCGACCGTTCAGGCGACGGAAGAAGCCATCGTCAATGCGCTCGTGGCGAACCAAAGCATGACTGGCCGCGATGGCCACCGCGTCGATGCGCTCCCGCACGATCGCGTACGCGAGCTGCTGAAGAAATACAACCGCGCTCGGTGAGGTGTAGCTGCCGCCGTCACTGGCGGCAGAAACGAATTCATCTCGCGCGTTCTTTCCTGCCGCCAGTGACGGCGGCAGCTACAACGTGAGCGCCTTACGCCAGCAAGGCGCGCGCGCTGGTGTGGAGCAATGAGCCGGCCGGCTTTTTGAGGATTCCGGCCAACGGTTTGCCTGAACTGATCCGCACGCTGACACAGGCATCGCTCGGATCTTTGCCTTCAAAATTGCGCTCCCATTGTGTTCTCGCGGAGGCCAGGACTCGGGCGTAATTCAGGTCCAGAGCGTGTCTTAGGCCCGTTATAAGGCGGCGGCTGTCGATGATATTGTCCGCGACGGTGTGGGTGTGGTGTGAGGTGTTCATGGCGACCTGTTAACGAGCAGGAATTGCGCCGCCAGAGGACCAGGTTTTAAACTCGAAATCCGAATTTCGAAATGCTTTGGAGCGTCCAGCAGCTTCAAGGAGCGGCGGTTTAAAACCGCCGGCCAAACAAACGGCGATTGCAATCGCCGCTCCTTGAGATCATAGGGCTGTTTCGAACGGATGACCTGTTTAGAGTGAGCAGGTTTCCACGGTGCTCAGGGAATTTCCTCCTCCAGTTCCTGCTTCAAATGCCGGCGCGCCGATTTCTTGATCGCGCGGCGCTCGGCCGCAACGGCTTGCTTCTCCGCCTGGCGTTCCTGCCGGGTGCGCGTTTCCACGGCACTGGGCAAGTGAGAAATCTTCGGCCGCTGAGCGCCGACCTTTTTCTCCTTCGGATTAGCGTAGGGCTCCATCCTGTCATGACCCAAGTCGAGACCTTTCGCGCTGTCAATTTCGACGCCCTTCTGGCGAGCAAATTTCTCGACGGGCCGGGATTCGTTTCTTTAGGTTGCCAGGGATGATGAATTGGGACGCAATCAGTGCCGTGTCGCAGATGATCGGTTCGATCGCCGTCGTCGTTTCGGTGTTGTACCTGGCGTTTCAATTACGCAGCAGCACCAAGGTGGCAAAAGTGGCCGCGCAGGACGCCGCCGCCTCGGCGTTGCGGGACGTGACCAAGCCCTTTATGGAAAATGCCGAGCTGGGCCGGCTTTGGCGGGCAGGACTGGAAGATCTTAATGCACTTTCGGCTGACGATAAGGCACGTTTTTTTCACGCCACTCACCAGTTCTTGAAGGCCATGGAGACGATCCATTTTCACTATACTTATGGTCTTCTCGACGCCCAGCTCTGGTCCGGCTGGCGGGAGCTCCTCCGGCATTATGTGGCCTCTCCAGGAATCGCCCATTACCTGGAGCTGCGCGGCGAAGTTTTTTCGGAGCGCTTTCGCACTTTTCTCAGCCAGCTCGAGCCGGTCGATCAGCGACTCACGGTGGGGACGCTTCTGGGAAAGGAAGATTGGCCCGGCACTTAAAGCACAGACATGTCGCTGGATTACGCCGCCATTCTCGCTGCCCACGAACGCATTCGTCCGCACATTCATCGGACGCCTGTCCTGACCAGCTCGCGCCTCGACGCGGCTTCCGGCGCTTCGCTCTTCTTCAAGTGCGAGAATTTCCAAAAGGTCGGCGCGTTCAAGGCCCGCGGAGCGACCAATGCCGTCTTCGCGCTCGATGAAGCTGCTGCGCAACGCGGGGTGGCGACTCATTCCTCGGGCAACCACGCCGCGGCGCTCTCGCGGGCCGCGAGCCTGCGCGGCATCGCTGCGCATATCGTCATGCCGTCGAACGCGCCCAAGGTGAAAGTGCGCGCGGTGGAAGGTTACGGCGGCCGCATCGTTTTTTGTGAGCCGAATCAACGGGCCCGCGAAGTCGCCTGTGCGAAGGTCATTGCGGAAACGGGCGCGACGTTGATTCACCCATTTGAAAACGAAGACGTCATGGCTGGCCAGGGAACTGCCGGGGTCGAATTGATGGAGGAGATCGCCGATCTCGATCTTGTTCTTTGCCCGGTGGGTGGCGGCGGTCTCCTTTGCGGAACGGCCGTCGCGGTGAAGACGATTCGACCCGATACGAAAGTGATCGCGACCGAACCGGCGGGTGCCTCTGACGCCGCGGAGTCGTTTCACCAAGGCCGGCTGGTGTATCAGGAACAGAAAAAGACGATCGCTGACGGGTTGCTGGCGAATCTTGGCGCGATCAATTTCGGCTTGGTCCAGCGTCATGTGGATGACGTCGTTACGGTCAGCGAGGAAGCGATCGTCGCGGCGATGCGGGCCATCTGGGAGACGATGAAAATTGTCATCGAACCCTCGGCGGCGGTCCCGTACGCCGCCGTCCTGGAAAAAGGCATCGATGTCGGCGGAAAACGGGTCGGCCTCATCGTGACGGGAGGCAACGTTGATCTCGACGTGCTTCCCTGGATTCAGTAAGGAACCCGAATGCTCAAATCCATTCTTGCTGTCATCGCGAGCTACGTCGTGATGTTCATCTTCCTGTTCGCCGCCTTCACCGGTTGCTATCTCGCGCTCGGCGCCGATGGCGCTTTCAAGACCGACAGTTATGAGGTCTCGACAGTTTGGATCGCGCTAACCGTGGTGGTTTGCCTTCTTGCTGGCATCGTCGGCGGTTTTCTTTGCGCGACGATCAGCAAGAGCAGACGGACCTGCCAGGTTTTCGCGTTCATTGTTTTCTTTCTGGGCCTTCTCGCCTGCATCCCCGCCATGAAGCGCAACCCGGATGCGCCCAATGTTCGCGCAGGCGAAGTGTCGAACCTCGAAGCAATGGGACTGGCGGTATCGCCGATGTGGCTGCATCTCCTTACTCCCGTGGTCAGCGCGGTCGGTGTTTTGCTCGGCGCGCGCATGAAGGGACGTGGCAACGCCTAGCTCTTCGCGCCGGCTGTTCGCGTTCCTGCGGGCCATCAACGTAGGCGGTCGCAACATCGCGATGGCGGAGCTGCGCCGCGTCTTCGAGGGTCTCGGATTCAAGGAAGTCGAGACGTTCATTGCCAGCGGGAATGTTGTCTTCAACTCCGACGCTCCTGATGTGCGCAGCCTCGAGCTCGCCATT
>DASQLH010000100.1:0-25506 GCA_035630155.1 Chthoniobacterales bacterium | reverse complement strand
CGGACGCTGATCCTGGCGAGCAACTCACTGCTGCCCTTCAGCCTCAGCACGCAGGAGCTGGGAAAACGCCGCGAAGTAGAGCAGGCGGCCAGCCGGATCGCCGATCTCGTGCTGGAGGGGTTACGCGCCCACTGAAGACGGCTGCTCGCCGCCACAGCTAAATTGTCGCCCGCCGCACACGAAGGAGCTTCAGGCGCGGACGTGGTGAATTCGTTCACCCGCTCCATGTCACGGCGCGGCCGGCAGCCGCCGGACCGTGGCTATAGCGCTGCACGAAAAAAGGGCGTTGCGGCCGACTCGCTAGGTCGAGGCGTTGGCCCGCTCTCGACGGCCTGCAGCGGACGCCGCAGCGCGGCGTCCCTACCTACGCCGTCACTCGGTTGCGAGCCCAAGCTGGTCGCGCATGGCTTCGACGCGCCGCTTCAGGACGGCGCGGCGGCGGGCGACTTCGTTGCGAAACTCCGCGAACTCCGGAGTGTCGCGCACGGATTCCAGGAGCGGCGAATCTTCGATTGCCACCGGCAGCGACCCGATCGGGATCAACCCATCATCCGGCAGGGTCAGCATCGATTTGAGGGCTTCGAGGCTTTTCTCCTTCTCTCCACGCGCGGCGTGCAGCTCGGCGTCGGTATAAAAGATTCCGCTGGTTGTCTCGTAGAAGGAGGACCCGCCGCCGATTGAAAAGCGCGGCTCGGCAGCGACGGCAATCTGGATGCCCTGCAGCAGGCTCGCGGCTTCGGCGGTCTTCCCGAGCTTCAACAAGGAATAGCCGAGCTTGAGCTGCCGACGCCGGACCCGCATCGTCGGCTTATTGGGGTCGTCCTTCGCGCCTGAGCTGTCGATGAGCGCGCGAAAGATGTTCGCGGCTGCCTCGAAGTTACCGCTCAGAATCGCCGCGTCGCCGGCAAAGCCCTTGTGCACCGCGGCGATACCGGGGCGGCTGGGCAGATCGCTCGCCAGCTTTGATATTTCCTCGCCGTTGTCGCGTGCCCCCGCGAGCAACATCTGCAGCGCGCCGACCGCAGGCGAGTCGGGCCCGGTGGCAGACGCGCGCGCCAGCCACCGCTCAGCTTCTTCGAGATCACCGCTGAGCATGAACACCAGCGCCGGATACGCGGTGATCGGCACGCTGGCGTCTACAAACGCCGGTGCTTTGCGGTAGGCCTCAACGAAGAACTGCAGCGCGCGATCCGGCCGGCCCCGAAGCCATATTTCGTAGCGGCCGAGATCGACATGGGCGGGAATAAACTCCGGGTGCGAGCGATGAACCTCGACCATTGTGCGGTGCGCCTCCTCCGGCTGCCCCATGGCGTCCAGCACACTGGCGATCTGGCGGTCCAGGTACAGGTCCGTCATCCCCAATTCCTTCGCATGACGAAGATGCTTCAGCGACGTTGCCAGGTCGCGCGCGGTCAGGCCGAGTCCCTGCCAGGCAAGCTGATCGGCAGGCTTTAACTTCGTCGCGCGCGTGAAGTTCTCGACCGCGGTCGCGTCGTCGCCGCGCCGGCGCGCGATTTCGCCCAGCGCGAAGTAGCCGTCGGCGAGATTGGGATCCAACTCAACCGCTCGCTTCGCGGCGATGTCCCCTTGGGCGACATATTGATCATACGCCGCACTGGAGGTGGTGGTGAACAAGAACGCCATGTTGCTAAGGAGTTTCGCCTTTAAGGCGTAGGCAGCGGCAAACTTCGGATCCAAGGCGATCGCCTGGTCGATGAACGCGAGCGCTCCCGGCACGTCGCGTTTGTTGCCGGTTGCGTCGAGCGCCTTCAGATAAGCGTCGTAGCTCGCTGCGTTCTCCGTTCCGCTCCGGACAGTTGAGTTCGTGCGACCCTCAAAAGTGAGCTTGAGCTCGCGTGCGATGGCTTGCGCGATTTTGTCCTGCACCGCAAACAGGTCTTTGGTGTCACCGTCGAATTGGTTCGACCACAGATGCAAGCCGCTGCTCGCGTCGATCAACTGCGCCGTGACCCGGATACGGTCGCCCATCCGCTGCACACTCCCCTCGACCACATTCGTCACCCGCAGGTTCTTCGCGATCGCCGCGATATCTTCATTCTTTCCCTTGTAGGCGAACGAGGAGGTGCGAGCCGCAACGCGCAGATTCGGCAGATGCGCGATCGCGTTCAGGATCTCTTCGGTGATCCCGTCGCTGAAGTATTCGTTCGCAGGATCGCCGCTCATGTTGACGAACGGCAAGACAGCAACCGACTTCATCTCCGCCGCCGGCGGCGGCAGTGGAGCGGAAGCTGCGCCGGCGCGCTTCTCGTCTGCGCCCGATTGCCATTGCCACACACCTACCGCGGCTGCAGCAACGGCCGCGATCGCCACGAGAGCGATCCACCCACGACGCGGTGACTTTCGAGCCGCGCCGGCATCCGCTGCCCGCTGAATGCCCTCCGGCGTCAGGTCGAAGGCCCACGCGAGAATCAGAGCAATCGGAAACCCGGCGGCGACCAGCGCAATAAAGACCTTCATCACCCAGGCGGGTGCTTCGAACGTCGGGAATAGAATCGATGCGAGTTGAAGCAGCAGCCACGCGACCACAGCGTAGGCGACCGCGACCTTGTAGACATTGCGTCGCTTCAGCTCCGTGAAGAAAGAACCCGAATCCATTACGGCGACTTTTTAGCCGCGAGGGTAGTAATTAGACAGCCAAAAGCGCGCTCGCGCGCAGTGACGAGTGACGAGTGACCCACCACGGCGGGTTCGTCTGATGCGAACATGTGACAAGCAAAGGAGGGGAGGACGAAGGCGTGACAGGGGTCGGCCTGCCAAGCCGTAGCCATAGCGCAGGCTGGAAGTCATTGGAGTGGAGCTTGCGGGTAGGCGGGCGTTTCTCTAGAGAAGAAGGCGGCGATGCAGATTTTTGTTCCTAAAGAACACGCGGAGGAGGAGCGCCGGGCGCCAATGGTGCCGGAGACAGTTAAGAAGTTGTCGTCGTTAGGCGCCGGGCTGGTGGTCGAAAAGGGAATCGGATCGGCAATTCATCGCGGCGATGCGGAGTATGAGGCCGCCGGCGCGCAGGTAATCGACGATCGAGCGCGGGGACTGCGCGAAGCCGACATGGTTCTGCGTTTGCGCAAACCGCCGGCTGAGGAAATCCCGCTTCTGCGCGAAGGCGCTATCCATGTGAGTTATCTAGATCCGTTCAATGAACTCGAACTGATTGAGCGCCTGGCTGCGGCGCGGGTTAGCGCGGTGAGCATGGAAATGATTCCGCGCACGACGATCGCGCAAAAGATGGATGCGCTTAGTTCGCAGGCGAATCTCGCGGGATACCTCGCCGTGGTTTTGGCGGCGGAAGAAATCGACCGGATTTTTCCGATGATGATGACGCCGGCCGGGACGATTCAGCCGGTGCGGGTGTTCGTGATTGGCGTGGGCGTGGCGGGACTTCAGGCAATCGCCACCGCGAAACGGCTGGGCGCGCGGGTGGAGGCGTTCGATACGCGACCAGTCGTGGAAGAGCAGGTGCGCTCGTTAGGCGCGCGGTTTGTGAAGGTAGATCTGGGCGAAACTGGCCAGACCGAACAGGGCTATGCGAGAGCGCTCACCGAAGAGCAGCTCGCACGGCAACGGGATGTAATGGCGAAACATTGCGCCATGGCGGATGTGGTCATCACGACCGCGCAGGTGTTCGGACGAAAGGCCCCGGTCGTCATGACGACCGCGATGGTGCAGGGAATGAAGCCGGGAAGCGTGGTCGTCGATCTCGCCATCGATACGGGAGGAAACGTCGAGTGCGCCAGCCTCGACGAAGTGGTGGAAGTGAACGGCGTGCGCATCTTCGGCTACGCGAATATGCCGGCGCGCGCGGCCATCGCGGCGAGTGAGATGTATTCCAATAACATCGGAAATTTTGTCGAACATTTCTGGGACAAGGAGCGCAAGGTGTTTGCGCTCGATCCCGCGGATGAATTGATGCGCGGCTGTCTCATCACGCACGCCGGAAAGGTCGTGAACGAGACCGTCAAAACCCACCACAACTTATGATCCCAACCCTCGTCTTTATTTTTGTGATCGCGATTTTTCTCGGGGTGGAACTCATCTCGAAAGTGCCCTCGCAGTTGCACACGCCGTTGATGTCCGGCTCGAATGCGATCTCAGGCATCACGATTGTCGGCGCGCTCATCGCGGCCGGTGCGCAGGGCGGCGCATTTGCGACCGCGCTCGGATTTCTCGCCGTGATCTTGGCGACGATAAATGTGGTGGGCGGTTATCTCGTCACCGATCGCATGCTGGCGATGTTCAAAAAGAAGGAAAAATAGGGTGGAGTGGCTCTACATCATCGCGGCATCGCTCTTCGTCGTCGGGTTGAAAATGCTCGGCTCGGCCGCGACTGCCCGGCGCGGGAACGTCGTTTCCGCGGTCGGCATGCTGCTCGCAGTGGTCGCGACGTTGCTCCAGGGGGGTTTGCATTTCACCTGGATCATCGCGGGCGTATTGGTCGGCTCCGCGGTGGGGGCGGTCGCCGCATATCGGGTGAAGATGACGGCGATGCCGGAGATGGTGGCGCTCTTCAACGGCTTCGGCGGCCTCGCCAGTCTGCTCGTGGGGTGGGCGGAGTATCACATGCATCGGGATGCGGAGCCATTCACCGCCGCGTCAATTTTCCTGGCGGTGCTGATCGGCGGGATCACATTTACCGGCAGCGTGCTCGCGTTCGCGAAACTCTCGGAGCGCGTTACAGGCAAGCCGGTGATGTTCGGCGGGCAACAACTGGTGAACGTGCTGTTGTTCGCCGTGGCCATTCTGTGCGGCATAATGTTTACGCTGCGGCCAGAGGCGAGCTACGCCATCCTGATTCTCGGTGTGGTTGTTTCGCTCGTGCTCGGCGTTCTGGCGGTTCTGCCGATCGGCGGCGCGGACATGCCGGTCGTCATATCGTTGTTGAACAGTTATTCCGGACTCGCGGCGGCGGCGGCTGGATTTGTCCTGGGCAATCAGATGCTCATCGTAGCGGGGTCCCTCGTTGGTGCGAGCGGCATCGTTCTAACTCAGATCATGTGCAAGGCGATGAATCGCTCGCTTACCAATGTTCTCTTCAGCGGGTTTGGTTCCGCCGTGACCAGCGGCGCAGCCGCGGCCGGCCAGGGTGAAGCGAAAGCGCTTTCGCCCGCCGATGCTTATTTCGCGCTGGAAGCAGCGCGGTCGATCGTGATCGTGCCGGGGTACGGAATGGCGGTGGCGCAGGCGCAACATGTGGTGAAGGAACTGGCCGATCATCTCGAAGCCAACGGCGTGGAAGTGAAGTATGCCATTCATCCAGTTGCCGGCCGCATGCCCGGACACATGAACGTTCTCCTGGCCGAGGCCGACGTGCCGTACGATCAGCTCGTGGAAATGGATGGGATCAATCCAACGATGCCGACCGTTGACGTGGCGATCGTGATCGGCGCAAACGACGTCGTGAACCCCGCCGCGCGCGAAGATAAATCGAGCCCGATTTACGGAATGCCGATCATCAACGTCGATCAGGCGCGCATGGTGTATGTGCTCAAGCGTTCGATGGCCTCCGGTTTTGCAGGCGTGGAGAATCCGCTCTTTCTGAAGGAGAACACGCGCATGATTTTCGGCGACGCGAAGAAAACGCTCCAGGCACTGTTGAACGAATTCAAGGGGACCTGACAGCGTTCGGATCCGCCTTCGCCTAGGCTACGGCGCGACAGGGAGTGGAGATGGACTTACGAGGTGATGACGTATTTTGAGAATTGGTGGTTCCAGAAGGTCATCGTCTCGACGTAATCGAGCCCTGTTTTTTCCAGAACCCGCACCGAGGCGATGTTCTCCGGCATGACCAGGCCGATGATTCGTTTGAGGCCGAGATTGGCGAAGCCCAAACGGACTGAGGCGATGGCAGCTTCAGTCGCAAATCCCTGGCCCCAATGACTGGGGAGAAGGCGGTAGGCGACGTCGACCTCGCCCAATTCTTCGAGATATTTCAACCCGGCAAAGCCGATCTGTTCGTCCGTGCTTTTGAGGATGCAGGCGCCACGGCCGAAACCGTGCTTGCGGTAGTCGGCGATCGGATGATCGACCAACAGTTGCCGGGCCTGTTCGACGTTGAGCAACGGCTTATCGGGAACGAAGCGTAATACTTCCGGATTGCTGTTCAGCTTGAAAAACGCTTCCGCGTCCTCTTCGACAAATTCTCTCAGGAGCAGCCGATCGGTCTCGAGGATCACTTTCATGTTGGCAGAAGTTGATAGTTGAGAGTTGATTGTTGAGAGTTTCAGTGCCGAGAATCAAACCTTCTTGATGGACCATTACACGCTTGTGCATGCGCTGATCGGGGGATGCCTGATCGGGTTGGCCAGCCTGATCGCGGGTGTCCTGAGTGGAAAGATTCCCGGGATTTCCGGAGTGTTTGGGCGCCTGCTCGTGCCGGCTACGCCGGACAAAACGTGGCGCGTGGTGTTTCTCCTGGGTTTGATCGGAGGCGCCGCTTTGTGCTTTATGCTTTGGGAAAGTGCCGCGCTCTTTCGGTCGATGCGTCCGCTGGGAGTGATGGCGGTCGCTGGGTTGCTCGTCGGATTCGGGACGCGCCTCGGGAAAGGATGCACCAGCGGTCACGGGGTTTGCGGCGTCGCGACGGGCGCGAAAGATTCGATCGCGGCGACGCTGATCTTTGTCGGCGTCGCGATGGTGACGGTCTACATTTATAGCCGGGTCAGTTTATGAAGGCCGAAGATGTCGGGGCGCAAAGGCCCCTCCCACATTTGATTCTTATTCTCATCGCGGGCGGCCTCTTTGGTGCCGGACTCGCGATCGCCGGCATGACCGATCCGGCGCGCGTGATCGGATTTCTGGATGTGTTCGGCAAATGGGATCCGGCTTTGGCGTTTGTTATGGCCGGAGCGGTTGGGACCTACGGGACGGGGATGTTTGCGCTCCGCCATTTCGGCGGTGCCAGTGGGAAACTGCCGACCACGAGATCTGAGCCTATCGACCGTAGGCTTGTTATGGGGGCGGCGATTTTTGGTGTGGGCTGGGGATTGAGTGGCTTTTGTCCTGGGCCGGCGCTGGCCAATCTTGGCGCGTTCCGAATCGAAGCGCTCGTTTTCGTGCCGGCAATGGCGGTTGGAATGGTGGTCGCGCAGCAGGTATTCGGGGCAGATACGGAGAAGTAGGAAGTGGGAGAGATCAGGGATCCAAAGTAGCGCGACAGAATCGACTCACGGATACGAGTAAGGGGCTTGCAGGCCCAGAGGGATACCGAGCATCCAGTAGAGGAGCAGGAAAGCGGTCCAGCAGACCAGGAATGTAATTGAATACGGCAGCATCAGAGAAACGAGTGTGCCGATCCCGGTCTTTTTTACGTAGCGCTGGGCGAAGACAACCACGAGCGGGAAATACGGCATCAGTGGCGTAATGATATTGGTGGTCGAATCTCCCACCCGATAAGCCGCCTGGGTCAGTTCGGGCGAATAACCAAGTGTCATCAACATCGGAACAAAAACAGGGGCGAGCAGGGCCCATTTTGCCGAGGCTGAGCCGATCAGCAGATTCACAGAAGCAGTCAGAAGGATGATACCGATCATGGTGACGGCGCCCGGAAGGTGCATGGACTGGAGGAAGCCAGCGCCCTTCAACGCGAGAAGCGCCCCCAGGTTCGAGTGACCGAACGCGGCGATAAAGAGGGCCGCGAAAAACGCCAGGACAATATAATAACCCATCGTGCTCATCGTTTTGCTCATTCCCTTGATGATATCACGATGGCTTTGCACAGTCCCAGCCACGTAGCCGTAAACCACTCCCGGGATGAGAAAGAGAAGAAAGATGAGGGGCACGATCGACTGCATGAGCGGAGCAGTCGACGCGGTGAGAGAACCGTCCGGCGCGCGCAGAACCGAGCCAGCGCGTGCAGAAACGAAGAACAAAATGAGGAGCCCCACGACCAAGGCGGCGAGGCCGGCGAATAATCCACGCTTTTCTTTCGGCCCGAGATTCTCCATCCGCGGCAGATCGGCGGGGTCGCCATCCACTTCGGTTCCGCGCAAGCGTGGTTCGATCACACGATCGGTCAGAAACCAGCCGAGGCCGACAATGACCAGCGTGGAAGCGCCGGTAAAAAACCAATTACAAAGCGGATTGACGAGCCGCTCGGGGTTGATGATTTGCGCTGCAGCCTGAGTGAGGCCGGAGAGCAACGGATCAAGACTCGACGGAATAAAGTTGGCGCTGAACCCGCCGGAGACGCCGGCGAATGCCGCGGCGATGCCCGCGAGGGGATGTCGTCCCGCCGCATGGAAAATGACGCCGCCGAGTGGAATGACGAGGACATAACCGGCGTCGGCGGCCGTGTGGCTAACGATCGCGACGAGGATCAACATCGGTGTGAGCAGCCAGGCCGAGGTGAAACTGAGCAGCCCTTTCAGACAGGCGTTGATGAAGCCGGTGTGCTCTGCCACGCCCACGCCGAGGAGCGCCACCAATACCACTCCCAATGGATGGAAGCTGGTGAACGTGGTCACCATGCTGGCGAGGAAAGCGGCGATCGACGTGCCGGCCAGCTGGTTCTTGATCACGATGGGCTGGCCGGTTCGCGGATCAATTTCAGAAAATGAGACCGAGGCGAAGATGGCCGAGAGAATCCACACAAGAACCAAAAGGATGAAGAACAAGGCTGCGGGATCCGGCAGCTTGTTGCCTGCGCGCTCGATTCCGTTCAGCGCCCGATCGATGAAGCGTGGCGGTTTTTCCGGAAGGTCAGGTGAGGATTCAGAAGAATCAGGCATGCCGAGCGGTGATCTTAGTTGCCTTCGGTTATCTTCGGCAATTCCAAATGCCAAACCTGATCCGCCTTCGCCAAGGCTACGGGTGGCAGGTCCGCCTTCGAGGGGGCGGAGCGACGATGGAGGATTGAGAATACAGAATGGCGATGTAGTTGAGAGTTGAGAGATGGCGACATAGTTTCCCGGCCATGAACCGACGGAAATTTCTGGGGGCGACGATCGTGGGGGGTGCGACGGTATTAGCGGGACAGTTACCGAGACTTATGACAGCAGCGACGACCCAAAGCGGCAAATCGACCTTTAAAATCGGCGGCGACCTGAGCGTGAATCGTCTCGGCTACGGCGCGATGCGTTTAACGGGTGAAGGGATCTGGGGCTGGCCGGCCGATCGCGAGAAAGCGAAGAAAGTCTTGCGGCGCGCCCTCGAGCTGGGCGTAGATTTCATCGATACCGCCGATGCCTATGGCCCGGAGGTGAACGAATTGCTGATCGCCGAAGCGCTCCACCCTTATCCGAAAGGATTAGTGATCGCGACCAAAGGCGGGCACACGCGGCCGGGCCCGGGACAATGGGTGCCGAACGGCCGCCCGGAATATCTGGCGCAATGCATCGACAAGAGTCTCCAGCGATTGAAGCTGGAGCGGATCGATCTTTATCAATTGCATCGGATCGACCGCAACGTGCCGGTCGAGGAATCGCTGGGCGCGCTGAAGAAGGCGCAGGAGGCGGGGAAGATCCGGCACGTGGGCTTATCGGAAGTGTCGGTGAGCGACATCGAGCGAGCGAAAAAGGTTTTGCCGATCGTCAGCATCCAGAACCGCTACAACATCGAGGACCGCGATTCGGAGGAGGCGCTCAAGTATTGCGAGAGCAATAAGATGGGATTCATCCCGTGGGCGCCGCTGGGAGGGAGCGGGGGCAAGTCATTGGCGAAAGCTGGGGGTCCGTTGGATGCGGAAGCGAAAAAGCACAACGCCACCGTCGTTCAACTTGCGCTCGCATGGTTGCTGCACCGGTCGCCGGTGATGTTGCCGATTCCCGGCACGTCATCGGTCAACCATCTCGAGGAGAACGTGGCGGCCGCGAAGCTGCAGCTATCGGCCGACGATTGGAAGAAGGTCGAAGAGATCGCAAAGCGAGGGTAGGGGCGAAGCGACCCGCCTTGGCCAGGGCTACGGCGTGGCAGGGGATCTTATTCGATTACCAACACCGGATCGTTCGTTAGCGCGTTCTTGTAGATGGCGCCGCCTTTCATGACGAAATCGATTTTCTCCAAAGCGGTGATGTCTTTGACCGGATCGCCTTTGACGGCGACCAGGTCGGCGAAATAGCCGGGTGCGAGCTGGCCGGCCTTGGTTTTCCAGCCGATTAGATCGGCTGCGGCGGTGGTGGCAGATTGGATGGCTTGCATCGGAGTCATGCCCCATTCGACCAGCTTGGCGAATTGCCTGGCGTTCCAGCCATGCGGATAAACGCCGGCGTCACTGCCGAAGGCGCATTTCACTCCGGCTTGGAATGCTTTTTTAAAATTCTCGCGCTGCACGCGGCCGACCATCTTTTCTTTATCGATGATCTTCTGCGGGTAACCGAGGCGAGTGTATTCCGCCAGGATGTAGTCGTCGTTATAAATATCGGCCACGAGCCAGGTGCCGTGCTCTTTCATCAGGCGAATGCCTTCATCGTCGATCAGGCTGCCATGCTCGATCGACGCGACGCCGGCGCGGATCGCCATCTTGATCGCCTCCGTCCCATGAGCATGGGCGCAGACCTTGCGGCCCCAGAGCGCAGCTTCTTCCACCGCGGCCTTCATTTCTTCCAGGGAATATTGCGGCGCCCCGACCGATTCCTCCTCGGAAAGGACACCGGCGCTCGCCATGATCTTGATCCAATCGGCGCCGTATTTGACGTTGCGGCGGACGGCGGCGCGAATCTCATCGGGACCGTTCGCGATGCCGGGCGCGATGAGCTTGAAGTCGAGATAGGGGGAGAATCCAGTCAGGTCCGCGTGGCCGCCGGTGGAACCGAGTGCGACGGCGGCACAAAGCATGCGCGGCCCGGCGACTTTGCCGGCATCGATCGCGCGGCGCAGGGCGAGATCGGTGTATTCATCAGCCCCGACATTGCGGACGGTGGTGAAGCCGGCGAGCAACGTGCGCCGGGCGAAGAGGTGTGAAGTGGTCGCGACGTCGATGGGCGATTTGCGAAAAATGTCTTCGTAATAGTTCTCCGGCTGTCCGGTGATGTGCGTGTGGCAATCGATGAAGCCGGGCAAGACCGTTGCGTTGCCGAGATCAATCACGCGCACGCCGGGCGCGAGGCCTTTGGTCAGGTCGGCCGCGGCGCCGATCTGCTTCACCTTGTCGCCTTCGATGAGGACAGCCTGGTTCTCCCGAACATTACCCGCAACGGGATCCATCCAACGCGCCGCCTTAACGAGGATGAGCGGCGTGAGGCTCGGCGAAGGCGACGGTGATTCCGCGGCGAAGAGAGAGGAGGCGACAGCGCAAGAGACGAGACCAAAACCGAGCCAGTATTTCATAGGTGTGTCGAAGTGAAGCAGACGATAGGGCGAAAAGGGTGATTAAAAAAGAGAATGGAGCCGGCGGCCCGACTCTGATACAAGGCGGGCTATGAAAAACTTTATCCTGTGGTTTGCCTGTGTTGGACTGTTAGCGCTCGTCGGTTGCACGACGACTGAAACAAGGACAACGACTACCGAAACAACCAGGCAGCCGGCGCCGAGTGCCAGCATGCAGTCGATGGATCGCTCGGTCAGCCAGCCCATGCCCCCGCTCGGACCGCGGTAAGAAAGTAGAGACTTCGGCGGGCATGCTGGGCCGCGGCTACAGAATTCACTTTCGCGGCGCGATGCCGAGCGCCTTTTCGATCGCGGCTGGGTCGTGGATCTTTCCGCCTTTGATTACGGTGGTGATGTTGCGGATGTCGCGAATATTTTTCGCGGGATCACCCTCCACCAGAATCATGTCCGCGAGCTTGCTGGCAGCGATGAAGCCGCGATCTTTGTTCGCGCCCATCACCTCGGCGGAGGTGAGCGTTGCCATGCGCAGGACTTCCGGCGCCGGAATGCCAGCGCGCACATAGAGTTCCAGCTCGTGATGGAGCATGTAACCGGCTAACGCATCGGTGCCGGGAATAATCGTCACGCCGGCTTCGTGCAGCGCCTTGAGCAGGCGGAGCATCGCCGGGAACGCTTCGCGGTAAGCCGCCTCTTTCTCTTTGGGCGCTTCCAGCGCTCCACTTCGCATGGCGCGCCGGACTTGCGGCGGAAAGCGCGGGACGATGTCTTCCAAGCCAGGCGTGATTGCGGTGGGGTCGCCGCAGAAGAGACCTTCGAAGACCACCATCGTCGGATCGAGGACAGTGCGATGTTTCTTCAGGAAGTTGATGAAGTCGCGCACTTCGGGTTTGTCTGGCGTGAATTCACGGGCGCGCTCGGCGACTTTGATAAATCGGTCCCGGTTCCGCGTTTCTTTCACTTCCGGAAACAGGAAATTAAGCACGATGAAATTCAGGTGCTGAATTTCATCCGCGCCGGCATCGACGAAATTTCTGGCCGACATGAATGCGGGAACGTGCCCGCTGACCCGCATGCCGCGCGCGTGCGCGCGATCGGACATAATCGGGACCAGCTCCGGTTTTACCGAAGAATAAATTTTGATCTGCGCGTAACCGTGATCGGCATACCAATCGACGTGCTTGATGGCCAGCTCGGCTGTGTCCGCGCGCATCGTGGTGGGACCAGCGAGCTCGCCGGTTCCGTCGATGATTCCGGCTTTGATGACTCGCGGGCCGAGCTCACTGCCGTCGTCGTAGCGAGCCACGCGCTGCGGGAAACTATCGAGGTCGTTCGCCATGTCGCGCGCGCTCGTTACGCCGTTGGCCAGGTCGAGAGCGCCGGACACGTCGCCGAGATGCTGATGGTTGTCCCACAGGCCCGGCATCAAGAAGCCGCCGCGCGCGTCGATCACCTCAGCGTTCGGCGGTGGTTTCACATCGGCATCGGGGCCCACGCGGACGATGCGCTCGCCCTCGACGACCACGGTCGTCCCGGGCGTGACGCTGAGATCGCGTGGATCGAACAGGCGCGCGTTGCGAACCACAAGCCCCGCGGCCGGGCGACGGGCCAGGGTGTCCGCCATCCGTTTCGACCACGCGGCATTGGTTTTTTCCTGCGCCGTCCGCAATTCCTGGATCACGCCTTCGGATCCGTCCGGCACAACCGAGAACCAACCCGACACCGACCATGCGGTGCCAGCCTGGTCCAGCCAGATCGATTCCTGCGAAAACCCCAGCCCGGTAATGCGGTATTCGGTCAGCTCGCCCTTCGCTGTTTTCAGGGTGCCGGCCGCTTCGATGCTGGCTTCGCCCGCGGGCAGAAGAGGCAGCTTGCGGCTGGGCGCCTTCAGGAGTGCGCGCGCGAGCACTGCCAGCAACTCCGGGGGCGAAGTCATCGGGAGGTAAAACGCATCGGCGGAAACAGCCTGCTCTCCCTGTTCGCTCCGGTTCTTCCAGCTTGCCTTGCCGTTCTTGATCTCGAAGCGCTCTTCGACCGGCGCCTTCATGTAATCGTTGCCGCGCCCCTCGTATTCCGTCGGCACGCCGGCGGCGTTGAGCTTCCAGGTCGCAACGATATGATCGCCGCGGCCGCGATCGTTATAGGAATATTCGACGCGAGTCGCGCCGCCCGGATCGGTCTGGACGGTCTGCGTCCCGGCCGGGTTGCCCTGGATGAGAATCTTGTCGGTGCGCTGCTCTGCGCCTGCCTGGGCAATTCCAGCCAGCGCAATTAGAAGAACAAAAAGTCTCGGCATAATGGGTTCCTTTCCTGCGCGGAGGAAGCTAGAGAAATGCTCCCAAGTTGTCAGCCTTGGAGATTTTGCTGGCGCTCGGGGGGTTTTGGCGGAAAATCTCCCGCATGATCAGACGCGTGCTTTTTGCCGTGGCGGGAATGGTCGCTCTTTGCCAGCCGCTGGTCGCGCGGTCGCCGGAGCAGTTGCTGCTGGATGGAGATGGGTTCGATCGCCAGCAGCCGTGGGCTTCGCTCGAGAACCGTGACCGGTTTTTCTTTTCGAGCGCGTTTGGCTCCATGCGGACCACGCGAGAATTCTTGCCGGACTTTGATCCATCGGAGCCGCTGAGCATGGCCTACCTGCCTTCCAGCGACAGCAAGGATTCGCTCGACCGGATTATCGATCTGGAAGCGCAGAGCAAGATCCGCTGGGGTGGCGAAGTCGGATTCCTTTACGGAAAATCGACCGGCAAGTATGGCCGTGAGGATTTCGCCGGTTACATCATGGGCACGGTGGGGAACGATAAGTTTTCGATTAACGTCGGCTACCTCCATCAGGAGTCCACGTTCAACGTCCCGCGCCGGCGGCGATAGACCATTGGTTTGTTTCAGGAATAACGGCGCTTCCCCCCGCGAGCGCTAACATCAACCCAAAAGCAGGTATCCCATGACAATCTTCAACAACACCCAGCACGAAAGTATCTATTACAGTATTAGCCACAAAGGCGGGGTCGACTGCGGCAATCTTGGTCCTGGCGATCAGGCAACCTTGGCGTCCTACGACGATAAACCAGACGTTAAGCTGACCATGACTATTTCGAAGACCGGCGACGCAACAGAGGTGATTATCCGGGACTCGGGTCTGTTACAGAGCTCATCCGGCGAGAATCCCGTCGAATAAGCGCCGCCAACGCGCGGCGATAAGGCTCCAACTCAACTCGGGGCGAGAGGCGTTTCGATAAGCGGCTGCCGCAAGCGCTTCGCGGTGCGCGCCATCTTCATAGAGCCGTTGCAACGCGTCGGCTACGCCCAGCGGCGTCACGATGTGGGCGTGGGTGAGATTGCCGGGATAAGTCAGCGTCATAACCGGGTCGATGAACTCCGCGGCGTCTTTCCATAAATCCGCGAGCGAGGTATGCCGCGGCACGATCTGCGCGGCGCGGGTTGCCGCATGCTCGAAGCTCGGCATGCCCCAGCCTTCGCCGGTGGTGGTGGTAATCCCGACGTCGCAAGCGTTGTAGAGAAAATTCAACTCTTCATCCGAGAACGTGGGCCGTGAATTATCGGCCTGGGTCATGATCAGCCGGTCGAAAATGCCGTAGCGTTTCGCCAGAATCAGCACGTTCCACCCGGAATCCTCGGTGGCCATGTGGAGATAGAGTTTAACCGGGGCCGGTTTGTCTTTCGCGAAGAGCGAAAAGCCGTGAATCGTGAGGTCGATCCGTTTTCGCGGCATGTTGCGGTTCGCGTTCAAGACGATGAACGCATCCCGATGCGCCGCGTCGTCCAGCCTCATTCGTCGCCTGGCTTCGGCTTTGTCCGGGAGCGGAAAGAATTTTTCGGTGGCGAGGCCATGAGGAATCACTTCCAAGTCCGGAAACTGAAACGCCAGATCGTTCTCGCGAACGATTCGCAACCCGCTCTCGATTTCCTGCCGGCCGTATTCCGTGAAGACGACGTAACGGGAAAGGCCGCCCAGCCGTTTCATTATTTCTGGAGCGATGGGCCCGGATTCGACCGGCGAATAAAAAACGATCCGCGGTTTGGCGGCCGCCTTTTGCAGATGCTCGAGATACTGCATCTGAAATACGATGTCATAGAGCAGGAAAACGATCGCCGGCTGGAGTTGGTCCACCAGCATTGTGACCTGGTCGAAACCGTAACGGTTTCCGGCTTTCCCGGCCGGATACAGTTTCCAGGGATAATCGTGCGGGCCGCCCTCGTAACGCGTGGCCAGCTGATGCAGTTCGTAATCCTGATGGAGCGGCTCGAAGATGCTGCGGATCACCCGCGCGAAACCAGTCGGCGCGACCGCGTCCCCGATGATCAGGATTTTTGGCCGAGGCGGCACCGCAACGCGCTACTTCGAAGGCGAGGGCGACGGTGAGTCCTTCGGCATCGCTGTCGCCTGCCAGCCGACGACCTGCCATTTGCCGTTTCGTTTCAGGAACGTGCCGGTGTTGAGATAATTGGCGACCGTTTTGGTGCCGGCCTTGTCGGTCGTCGCCACGAGGCGAAAGGCGACAATTGCAGTGTCGCCGTATTGCTGAATCTGAATTTCATCGGCGGTGTAAACGGTAGTGCCTTCTTCTGGTTTCGGGGTCGCGGCCGGCTCTGCGCGGAGCTCGCTCATGATGTCGGCTTTGCCTTTGCGCCGGCCGAGCGCGGAGGTGTAAACCAGTTCGTCGGCCCAGAAGCGATCGTGCATCGCGACGTCGTTCTTGCTCGCGCCGGCCAGGAATTCATTCAGGAGCTTCGTCAGTTCGGCCGCGTCGGGCGCGGTCTGCGCCGGAAGGCCCGGGATGACGGAGAGAAGCAGGAAGAAAGAAAAAAGGATGCGTTTCACGGGTGAACTAGAAACGAGAAAATCGAAAGTTGGAAGTAGATTTGGAGGCCTAACCACCAGCTTGGATAGGGACGTCGCTATCGAGAAGCTCACGCACTTTCCGGCTGAGGCTCTGTTGGGTGAACGGCTTTTGCAACACAACCAATCCCGGGTCGATCACGCCCTGGGCGCTGATGTCGTTGTCCGAGTATCCGGAAACGTAAAGGATCTTGATCGATGGCTGATGCTCAGAAAGAGCGCGCGCCAAGGCGGGGCCGTTCATGCCTGGCATCACGATATCCGTGACCAGGAGATGCACCGGCTGTTTTCTTTCCCGGGCCAATTGCAGGGCGTCCTCGGGTGATTCCGCCTCGAGGATTTCGTAGCCCGCATCCGCGAGAACAGTGCAGATAAGCTGGCGGACAACTTCCTCATCTTCGACCACCAGGATCGTTTCCGATCCATTGGTTTTCGGTTCGACCGGCGGCAGCTCGGCGAGGTCGAGCTCATCTGTCGTCGCGGGTAAAAAGATGGAAAATATGCAGCCCTGGCCGGGCGTGGATTCGACTGTAATGCCGCCGCCGCTCTGCTTCACTATTCCGTAAACGGTGGCTAACCCGAGCCCTGTGCCTTTGCCAGGACCCTTGGTGGTAAAGAATGGCTCGAAGATGCGCGAGCGCGTTTCATCGTCCATGCCGGAGCCGGTGTCCGAGACGATGAGGAGAACATAATCCCCCGGCGGCACATCGATTCCGCGCGCCACAATTTCCTCGCCTTTGAGTTCTCTTTGCTGGGTGGCGATGCGAAGTGTGCCGCCGCTCGGCATGGCGTCGCGAGCGTTCACTCCCAAATTTAGCAGCACCTGTTCGAGTTGATTGGGATCGGCCCGGACGCGTGCGCCGGAGCGGATTGGGTCGATGACAATATGGATACTTTCGCCGATGACACGCTGGAGCAGTCGCTCCATGTCGTAAACCAGGACGTTCAGATCGAGCACGCGGGGCTCGAGCAATTGTTTCCGGCTGAAGGCGAGCAACTGGCGCGTCAGCGCGGCGGCTTGTTCGCCGGCCTTGCGAATGAGCTGGGCGTGTTCTTTGAGAGGTCCGCTCCCTCGTTTTTCGATCAGCTCCGAATAACCAATGATCGCGGTGAGAAGATTGTTGAAATCGTGGGCAATCCCTCCGGCCAGGCGTCCGACCGCTTCCAGTTTCTGCGAATGCCGAAGCTGCTCCTCCGCCTGGTGGAGCGTGTGTTCGGTCTCGCGGAATTTAAGGATGAGCTGAGCGAGCCGCCCGAATTCGTTAGGCTTTTGCGCCAGCGGGGCGAGTCCCTGCGGATTCTGTTTTTCGAGATTGAGCGAAATCAGATGAAGCGGGTGCCGCACCCAGCGAATCATCGACACGGAAAGAATAAGGAGGAGGCCGGCGGCGAACACGATCAGCCCAATAAAAAGATGGCGCCCGGTGCGGTTGAACTCGCGGATGAGGGGCGAGTCCGATTCCACCTGCAGCTCCGCCACGGGACGCCCGTCCCAGCCCGGGAAGGTGCGCCGGAAGGTGATCAGACCTTGCTCTTCCGCGCTCTTCGGCTCCGCCACCGCATTCTCCGCCGGCACAACCCGAATGCTGTAGCCGGTGAAGGCCGACATCCGGCGGATATTTTCATCAATCCAAAAACGGCCCGCGAGAAAGTACCCTTGTGGTGGAGTCTCGCGGAACCGATCGCGAGAAGGATGAATGGTGCCGCCGCGCAATTCCATCCAACCCTCCGGTGTGTTGACGAAAAAGTGCGCCACCTCGCGCGTGGCCAATAACCGCTGCAACGCCTCGCGCGGGATCGGCGCTTCTCGCAGGGTCTCGGCGTAGCGATTGTTTTTGGAATGGAACAGCGACAGGTCCGGCTTGTAGATCCAGACCGCGTTGAAATCTCTCGTCGCGAGGGTCTCGAGTGAGATGGTTGCATTCGCCCAGGTCTGATCGTCCGACTTGAGGGCGCGGACGAGATCATCCCAGTTCGTTGAATCATCGACAATGGCGCTGAGGCGATCGCCGCGTTCGGCCAGGAACTCATCGAAACTGCGCGTGCGCTCGGCCGCACGTTCATCCGCGATCGCCTTGAGTCTGCGCTCCGAGAAAAGCCGCACGACCGCGAGCGCGCTGATGAAGATCAACACAAGAAGAACCAGAAGAAGTAAAATCTTGGTCTGAACCTTCATATGCTGGCTCCGCTCCCGCCGACCCGGGTTGCGGTTGCGGAGATTATTATCGGACCCGCTTCTCCTCGATCGAAACGATTCTCGGATCGACCGTGGCTGCGCTGATTCGGAAACGATTGTCGGTCTCTCCAGAAACAGTCCGGCGCCCATCCTTAAGAGTGAAACGGACACGGAAGATCATGGTGATCTCTCCACGCTTGTCGTTTCGGTTGTAAGAGATCGCCGCGCCGGTCGTGTAACGGCGATTCGGCCAGCGGGCGTGATAGCGCCGCAATGTCTGTTCGATGATGCGCCGGTCGATGGTGCCGTTGTGATAATAACTGACCTTGTCCGCGTAAAACTTCAGCTCGCGTTTTACGTCGTTCGTCCCCATTGCGGTCAGATATTCCGCGACAAATCCGGTCAAATTCTGCGTGGAAATAAACGGATTGTTCGTCTTGCTGGTTCGCGACACCGAACGCGCGGAAGCGGGATCCTCCGGTGGCCGGGTGCGCGTCCGAGAGAGATCGCCGCGCCGGCGCGCAACTTTATCCGGGATGACACTGGCGGGCGCGATACCGGTTTCTTCGCTCAACGTTTTGGCGACCGCGACCGGGTCGATCTTGATGTCGCTCTTGAGCACGGGTTCCGCGGGCCAGTTCAACTCCTTGGGCGGCGGTTCGTCGGGCGTCCGCGGAACGAGGCCGAGCGACCGCAATGTGTCGCGGTCCGGTCTGCCCGTGGCGGCAAAACCTTTGCGGCGCTGATAGCGTTTAGTGGCTTCCGCCAGCTCGGCGGATTCGCGGCCATCGACGTTTCCAAAATAGAGACTTCGTCGACGCAGCTCTTCCTGGACGGAACGGACTTCGTCCTGGGCGCGCAAAAGGCCCGGGGCAAGCAGGGGAAAGAGGGCGAGCAGGGCAAACGTCCGGAACAACAGCACTTTAGGGATCATCATTCGAACGACAGGGGAAGACGAGCATACGCCCTTAATTGCCGGTAGCATAACGATTTCACACTGGGGGGGTTGCAGCGGAACCGCGGGGAAGACTTATGCGGCGGAGCTGGAGTGAAAGGGGAGGTGCTGCGAAGCGTTATCGAGCGCGGCTTCCAGCTTTTTGAGATCGACCGGCTTGGAGAGCACGGCGATGGCGCCGGAGTCGGTCAAATCACTCGCGGGTGACCAGGCCGAGACCAGGATGACGCGGGCCGCGGGATCACGGGCCAGAATATTGCGGCAGGCAGTGGCCCCGTTGAGTTTAGCCATCCAGTAATCCATCAGGACCACGTCTGGTTTATGTTTTTCGTAAGCCTGGATGGCTTCAAGACCGGACCCCACCACTTCGACGACCTCATGGTGGCAGTGCGAAACCAGCGCTGCGAGCGTTGTTCCCACACCTTTTTGGTCGTCGGCAATTAAGATGCGCACGGCAAGAGTCGCAGAAGTTTTCATGCCACGAGCGGTTTTAAAGTTCCGCCTGAAAATCAGCGGGCAAACGTCGAAGAAAACCGGGGAGAAGCAGGAGTCTAAACGCTGGCTATCGGCGTGGACTGCCGCCGCGGAATGCCGAGGCTGTCGAAGATCGTCTTCGTCGCGTCGGATTTGTTGAGCGTGTAGAAATGGATGCCGGCCACGCGGTTGTCGAGCAGGTCGTGGCATTGCTCCAGGGCGAAATGCACGCCGACCCGAGTGACCATCTCCGGTTCCGTTTCGCAGCGCTGGAGGGCCCGGAGAAGCTTTGCGGGAAAACGCGCGCCCCCGGCCAGCTCGGCGATCCGCTTGCAACCGCTCATGGAGGTGATCGGCATGATCCCGGCGATGATCGGGACGCGGATGCCGGCCAGCTCGCAGCGTTCGCGGAAATCGTAGAAGTCGCGGTTATCGAAGAAAAGCTGCGTGACGATGTAGTCCGCGCCGGCATCGACTTTCGCTTTCAGGTGGTCCATTTCGACCAGGCGATTCGGCGTGGCGGGGTGGCCTTCAGGAAAGCCGGCGACGCCGATGCCGAAGCCGCGTTGGTCGGGATGGTCGCCGGTCTGGTTATAGCGCTTGATGAATTTCACGAGGTCGATGGCGTGTTGAAATACATCCGCCGATTTGTCGTAGGTGCAGCCACGCGGCGGATCGCCGCCCAGCGCGAGAATGTTGCCAATGCAATTCTTCGCGTATCGGGTCAGGATCGCTTCGATCTCGTCGTGTTTGTGGCAGACACAGGTCAGGTGCGGAATCGGGTCGAGCTTCGTCGTGTTCTGAATGCGCTCGACCAGGTCGTGCGTGAGATCGCGCGTCGAACCGCCCGCGCCATACGTCACGCTGACAAAATGCGGCCCGTACGATTCCAGATCGCGGATCGTCTGGTAGAGGCTCTCGGCGGCAGCCGGCGTTTTCGGCGGAAAGAACTCGAACGAAAACGTCGGCGAATCCCCGCGCATGATGTCGCTGATATGCATTTCTAAGATTAATATTTGCCACGAGATGCTCCTTCCCGCCAACTGCTCAACGCCTGGAGGCAAAATCAGTGGCGGCCAAGGCCCGCAGCGGCTCAGGCCAGGTCCGCTACTCGCGCGTGGAAACTTTCGCGAAGGCTCGAACGTCCGCCGCAAAAGTGCCCAACCGTGCCGCCGCCGGTTTCGGAGAATATCGCAGGGCGATGTAGTTTTCCGTGATCCTGCGAATGCGGTCCGCCTGGTGTGGGATCAAGTCCATAGCCCGTTTTGCATAATTGGCCGGCCCTTCAGAGGCAAGACGCGACGCGCCAAGGCGCCCGGCTTTCAGGCAAAACTGATCGTAAAGCGCGCGTAGCGAATCCTGGCGCGGTCGGGCCCTCCAGCGGCTCAAGGTCGCGTAGACAGCCAGCAGGCTGGCCGCGATTGCGGCAATCCAGAGCAAATAAGATCCGCCACTCCAACCACCGATACGCAGGTGGGTAAAGAACTCCCGTTGCGCATCGAGATCGAAACTCAACACTCGCGTATCCCAGGCGAAGCTCAGGGTGTCCCACGCCAAACGTGCGTTGTCGAAAAACCGGAGGGCGTTGCGCGTGCGCCTTGTCGCCGATTCACCGCCCTCCGCCGCGGTTTGCCTCGCGGCCGCGAGCATTTCGCGGAGCGAACCGAGACTGAGCCGCTCGGGTGCGACCACACTCGTTGGATCGACCCTTTCCCACCCCGTCTCTGGAATCCAGACTTCGCACCAGGCATGCGCCTCCGACTGGCGCACCAGAATGTAATTGCCGAATTGATTGAATTCCCCGCCGAGATAACCCACCACGACACGGGACGGGATGCCAGCCGCTCTCATCAGGGTCGCAAATGTGCCTGCGTAGTGTTCGCAAAATCCGACCTTTCGACGGAAGAGGAAATCGTCGAGCGCCGCGGCTCCTTCGTATTGTCCCGGCGAAATGGAATAGACGAAGCCCTGGGTGCGAAAGAATTCCAGGGCCGCTTTTACTACTGCTCGTGGATCGCTGTTCTGTGTAGCCCAGCTTTGCGCGAGTTGGTGAACTTCAGGGCTGATGCTCGCCGGCAGGAGGAGCAGCGCAGCGCGCTGGCGGGGCCGAAGTTCGTCTTCCGTCGCGTGGGGCGCGGAGACCACCTCGTATCGGCGCATGCGGGTATTCGGTCGTGGCGTATGCAGATAGCGGCCCGGGGCGAGCGTCGCTCCAGCAGGGGCGGCGAGCGGGCGATCAAGGGCAAAGAGCCAGCGCCCCCCGTGAGGCTCGAGCGTGATCCGCTGGCGGATCGAGTCGCCGGCCGGCCGCACACCGGCCTGGGCTCTTCCCAGGCCGAGACCGGCCTCCCATTGGAGCCCCCCGCCGTTCGATAAGACAGCTCCCCGCCAATAGAGAGCAGAGCGTCGGGGCATGTTGCCATCAGGGAATTCGGCGCGGAACGCGAGCTCTTCGGAAGTGGCAATTGAGGCGACGGTGCCCGGCGAAAGTTTGCCCGAGAACCCAGTCGAATCAGCGGGCCCCCCCGGCAACTGCAAACGGAACCCACCGGTCCCGCGGGGGAAGAGCAGGAACAGGATGATCACCAGAGGCAACGCTTGTGCGAGGATTTTGCCGGCTGTGCTCAATGGCGGCCCGACCACCTTTCCCGAGGCACGCCCGCGATGAAATTGAACCAAGGCCGTGACGAGGAGGACAAACGCGGCAAGGACACAAAGCGCGACGGTGAACTCCTGCGACATGATGAAGCCGCCGAGGCAAAGGACCCAGCCGACCATGACGAGCACATGAAAGTCGCGCGCGGTGTGCGCTTCCAGAATCTTGAGCGACGCGAGCAGGACGACGAGCGAGACGCCAGGTTCAACGCCGGTCGGCGAACCGTAAGTCGCAATGGTTGCTCCAAGCCCCAGGAGCGCGAGGACAGTCTTCCAAAGGGCAGAGCGCAAGCGGCGATCCTTCTTGTCCATCCAGAATTTCGCGAGCAGTGCCGTCAGAAAGACGAGGGGAACCCAAATCGCCAGGCTGCCCAGCATCGGCGGGACGAGGCAAAGCAAAGCCGCGGCGAGCCAGAGTAACGGCCGGCGCGGTATGACCGTGTTGTCCCTGGTTCGTTTCATTTAAAAAACGGCGAGCGCCCGGAGACAGCGATGGTAATGCGCGTCGCCCGACGACGCCGGAATGTCTACCCCTGGGAGCCGCAGCGCGTATCGTCGATGGAGGCGTTCCGCCTCTACGATCCACAAGGCGAGTTGCGAGAGCCGCGTTTCGGTCTCCTTCTGGAGCACCTGGTCGTAATCGAGATGGAGAAGATCATCAGTTTCCATCGTGAACTGTTTTGTCATGAGGGGCTGGCCGCGCGCGACAGCTTTCCAATCGATGTGTCGCTGCGATTCGCCGGGGACGTAGGCGCGCACGCCCGCAAAGTCGTCGCCTTCGCCAAACAGGGTCACACGACCCGGGTTGCGGGCATCGGGAAGGTGGGAGGGAAGATTGGAATCGCCGGCGGGTTTTGGATACACGAAATAGGATTGCTGCGCTGTGTTCTCCTTTCGAGCACGCAGAAAGCCGAGGGGGTAAGCGCTCGTTAGGCGGACTCGCGCGATGCTGTATTCGCCTCGTGCCGTTGCCGGAAAGCGCAGGGTCACGCGAGCGCCTTTTCCGGGTGCGATCTCATCAACAACTTCCGGCACACCTTCGTGGCCGGGGAGCGCCAGCGTGCATGTGTGCCGCGCGTGTCGTGATTCATTCACAATCTCGACCGGCACGGCGATTTCCTGTCCTGCAAAAGCCGGCTTGATCGATTCTGCTGTAACCTTGAGGCCGCTGAGGTTCAGAACCGTGTGGGGAATCGAAACGAGAAAGATCGAAAGCGTGGCGAAGAGGAGAAGATAATTCGCGGCATTGGCCTGGCTGGCAGCCGCGTACCACATGGCGGCGAGAACGAACACGAGGACCATGGATATCCGGGTTGGCACAAGGAGAGCAAAACTCCTCGCACTCATGGCACCGGCACACTGCGCAAGAGAGCTTCAGCGAGGGTGCGACCGCTTTCCCCGGGCTGCTGGATATCATGGCCGAGCCGATGGGCCATGACAGAAACCCCGACCGCCTGGACATCTTCAGGCAAGACCATATCCCGGCCGTGCATGAGTGCCCACGATTGCGAGGCATGCAGCAACGCCAATCCGGCTCGCGGCGAAAGTCCCGTGCTATGCCGCTGTCGGGAAGCATCCAGCAAATCCTGCAGATAATCGAGAAGGGCGGGCGAGGTGTGCACCTTTCGCACCGCCGCCTGGATCTCTCCCAGGGTCTCGGGCGGCAGCACCGGCTTCAGTTCTTTCAACATTTCGCGACGATCCATTCCCAAAAGCATGGCGCGCTCGCTCGCGCGGTCCGGAACGCCGAGCTCAATCCGCATCAAAAAGCGGTCGAGCTGTGATTCCGGCAGCGGGAACGTGCCGATTTGGTGCTGGGGGTTTTGCGTCGCGATGACGAAAAATGGAGTGGGCAATTCATACGTCACACCATCAGCGGAGATGTGATTCTCCTCCATCGCCTGAAGCAACGCGCTTTGCGTCTTGGCGGTCGCGCGATTGACTTCGTCGATCAGGACGACTTGCGAAAAAAGTGGGCCACGATGAAAAACGAATCGCTGTTCCGTGCGATCAAAAATGGAATTTCCCAGGATGTCCGCCGGCAGCAGATCGCTCGTGAATTGGATACGCTGGAAAGCCAGGCCGAGCGAGCGAGCGAGCGCCTGGGACAACGTTGTCTTGCCGACTCCCGGGATGTCTTCCAGGAGCAGGTGGCCGCGCGCGAGTAAACAACTCACCGCGAGCTTCACCGCCTCGGTCTTACCGACGATAACCTCTCCGACCTGGCGAGTGAAGGCGTCGACCGAATCTTGCACGCGAGATCATCCGCGTGACGCGCATGGCTTGCAACCAGTGGCCGCCGTATCGACCAGCTGGGGCCACCGATCACAATAAACGAACCGCGGTCACCGCAATGCGGCCGCCGAAACAGACATCGACATCCGCGCCAGGTTTGCGATGGCGCAGTTGATAATCGCCCGCGTAATAAAGGTCGCTCTCTTCTTCGTGGCGATAGTTCAGGGGCAGGGGGTTGGGGTCCAGGGCACACCAGACTACTTCCGGGTGGCCGGCTCCTGCGGGAAGCATTGGAAGGTTCACATTATAAAAGAGGCCGGGCTCGATCGGCCTGGCGACAATGTCGGCGAGGATGGGAGTGACCCAACTCGCCGCGCGGGCCCAATCGTATTGCACACCCGATTTGCGATAGTGCGAAACGGCGATCCCGGGCCAGCCATGCAAGACCGCCTCGCGCACTGCGGCCACCGTGCCGGAGTAGTGCACATCCGCGCCCAGGTTCGCGCCGTGGTTGATCCCGCTAAGAATCCACTTCGCGTCCGGAACCACCTTGAGTAATCCAAGCCGCACGCAATCGGCCGGCGTGCCGTGAATGGCATAACGTTTGTCGCCGCGCGGCTCGATCCGCACGCCTTCATGCCAGGTCACGGCATGGCTCACGCCAGATTGCGGCCCGGCCGGCGCCACGACGACGGGTTCACCGAGGTTCGCGGCGGCATTCCGCAGGGCCTCGAGCCCGGCGGCTTCAATGCCGTCGTCGTTGGTGAGAAGAAGCTTCATGCGGAATTGAGCGAAACCATCCGATGGTAAGGGTTTGCTGGCGAGCGCGGATTCAGGCTAAAACTACAGCGTGAAGGGAAGCGAAACCGTTCCGGCGAA
>DASQLH010000099.1:0-5427 GCA_035630155.1 Chthoniobacterales bacterium | reverse complement strand
GGCAGCATCGCGGCCGCCTGCTCTCCTGCGCGCATCGCCTCCTCCTTCTGGCCAAGGGCGGCATGGACCAATCCGAGCATGGCGAAAGCCTTCGCATCATCCGCGCAACAGCCGAGGTCGGCTTCGACGTCGCGGCGCGTCGCTTCGAACGCGCGCCGCGCTTCGTCCTTCTGGCCTAGCGCGCGCGCGAGCAATCCCTCATACCAGCTGCGCGGGAACGAATATCCATCCAGCGTTCCCGCGGTCCCGCCAAGACCGGTGTCGTTATATCGCTCGTGCGGAGAGGCGGCGAGCAGGCGCGCCCCGGCCGCGTAATCGCGATCCATCAGGCTGAGCCGGAGCGCGGTCAGGGTAACGCCTCCGCCGGGATCGAACTCGCGCGGAACCTTGCGCAGCGCAGCATGCATGGGCGCCGTCTGGCCGGTCCGGCGCAATTCGATCGCCGCCCGCTCGAGCGAGAAGAAATGCGCGTTGGGATTAACCTCCATCCCCTCCGCGATCGTCCGCTCCGCTTCCGGGAAATGGCCGAGCAGCGCATACGTCTCCGACAAATTCCAGATGACCGACCCGTTCCGTGGGTCCAGCTCGCGGGCTTTTTCGAAATTGGCCAGGCTCGCGTCCCAGCGCCCTTGCCGGCGGTCGATGGAGGCGGCGGCGTCCCAGACCTCCGCGTCGTTCGGGGTGGTGCGCCGCGCAATTTCGAGCTCCGCGCGCGCCCGTTCGTAATCGCGGAAGCCAAAGTAATGGTAATAGGCGAGCGCGAGATGCGCGTCGCCGAGATCCGGCTGGAGGCGCAACGCCGTTTCCGCGGCCTTTTTCCCCTCCTCCAATCGCGTCGTCTTCCTATCATATCCGAACCAAAACAGCTCCGTGTGCCACCGGGAAATCTGGCAGTAGGCGAGGGCAAACTGCGGGTCCCGCGCCACGGCGCGCTCCAAAAAACGCAATGCCTTTTCACCATTCTCCCGCGGATCGCCCGCTCCGCTCCAGCGAAACAAGTCGCGCGCGCGCAGGTAATTTTCGTAGGCCTCCAGGTCGGCCGTGGAATGAATTCGAAGGCTGGCCTTCTCCTGGGGCGACAGGTTCGCGCGCAACGCCACCGTAATCTTTTCCGCCAACTCGCTTTGCAGCGCGAAGAGATCGAGCAGCTCGCGATCGAAAGTGTCGGCCCAGATGTGGGCATCGGTGCGGGCATTGATGAGCTGGACGTTGACGCGCACGCGGTTCCCGGCGCGGCGCACCGTCCCTTCCAGAATGTGGGCCACGCCCAGCGCGTCGCCGACCTCGCGCAAATTCCGCACGCCGGTCTTGTACTGCCGCACCGAGGTCCGGCTGATCACTTTCAAATCCGCGATCTTGGCCAGATTTGCGAGCACGTCGTCCTGGATTCCATCGGCGAAATACTCGTTCTCCTGGCTGTCGCTCAAATTTTCGAAAGGCAGGACGGCAATGCTTTTCTCCAGCGGTGCCGCCGCCGCGGCTGACGGTGATTTGCGGACTTCGGCGCGGCGCGCGCTTGCCTCGTCCACTTCATCGGTCCGCTTGAGTCCTTCCGGCGTCAGGTCGAATGCCCAGGCGAGAAGCAGTGCAACAGGAAAGCCGAGCGCGAGAAGAACCACCACCAGCCGCACCGCCCACGTCGGGATTTCGAAGAACGGAAAAGTTTGCGTGGCGATCTGGATGAGCAGCCAGCTCAGAACGGCATAGGCAACCGCGACGCGGTAAACTTTGCGCCGCTTCAGCTCGGCAAAAAAATTCTTCACTTTCATTCCAGCATCGCCGCTTCAGAGTTCTTATGATGTAGAGGCGCTTGTGCCAAGCGCCTGTTGTATTAGCTAGGCGCTTCACAGAAGCGCCTCTACATTTTTTTCCGACTCCATGCCCCAACCGGCAAAACAATCCCAAGCCGCGCGCGACCAGCGCTCGGGGCTCATTGCCGGGATCGCAGCCTTCGGGACGTGGGGGTTGATCCCGATTTATTGGAAGCTGCTGGCGAATATTCCGGCCAGCGAAATCCTCGCCCACCGCTTCGTCTGGACCACCCTTTTCCTGGTCTTGTTGCTGAGCTGGCAAGGCCGCTGGCCCGAGGTGCGGGAAGCCACGCGTTCCCGGCGCGCCCTGCTCTATTGCTTCTTTAGCGGCATTGCCATTTCGGTTAACTGGCTGGTTTTTATCTGGGCGGTCAACGTCGGGCGAGTCATCGAAACGAGCCTCGGCTATTTCATGACGCCGCTCGTAAACGTCCTCTTCGGCGCGCTCTTTTTGCGCGAGCGGTTGACGCGGTGGCAGTTCATTTCCGTGATGCTCGCTCTGGTCGGCGTGCTGAACCTCACTTTCGGCTACGGAAGATTCCCCTGGCTCGCTGTCACCCTTTGCGTGTCGTTTGGCCTTTACGGGTTGCTCCGAAAAAAATCCGGCGTGCGCCCGATCCCAGGCCTTTTTCTGGAGACGACTTTGCTTACGCCGATCGCCGCCGGCTATTTGATTTACCTGCACCGCGGCGGAACATCCACGCTCGGTTCCGCGCCCTGGTCGCTGGTGCTCATCCTGATCAGCACCGGCGTGGTGACCGGTCTGCCGCTGGTCTGGTTCGGCCACGCGGCGCGGCATCTCCGCATGACCACCGTCGGTTTTCTGCAATATCTCTCCCCGAGCGGCAGCTTTTTCCTGGGCGTCTTTCTTTATCACGAGCCCTTTACCCGCGCGCATCTCATCACGTTTGCCTTCATCTGGGCGGCGCTGGCTATCTTTACCGCGGAAGCGATCTGGCGCTGGCGTGCCGGGCGTGACCAGCAGGACGACGCCGCAGAGCCGCTGGCGCAATCCGCACACTAGCCGACTAGCGTCGGCAAATCCCAAATCCCAGGCCCCAAATCCCAAGTAAATCCCAAATTCCAAACCAAAAGGCTCTCACGGTTTCCGCTTTTTAGGCATTGGATTTTTTGAATTTACCTGGGATTTGGAGCTTTGGATTTGGGATTTCCGCCACCCCGCATGTCCCTACCAATCTTGGCACGACCGGTTACCTTAGTGGCGGCTCCATGACTGAAGACGACTTCCAATACGCGATCGAGAACACGCACGTGATCGTCGCGCCGCAACAACAGATCGCGAGCTTCGGCAGCACCAGCTTCCGTTTTTATCTGATCTCGGAATTGATGGACCAGGTGAATGAAATCCGCGTGCGCGACGGGCGCATTCATGCCGAACGCCCGCAGATCCTCACGCCCGAGCATTATTGCCGGCTGCTTTTGGAAGGCTTCGGTGAGAAGGCCGAGAAATACGTCGACCAATTGCGTGAACGCACTCGCGACATCGCCGTGCTGCGCTACGGATTCCAGTTCCGTAAAACCGACGTCGTCGAGAATACCGTGCGCGACAGCATGGTCGCGGTGGTCGAGCGCACTCGGCGCCTGGTCGAGCGCTCTGACGAACCCCTCAGCGCCGTCATCCAAGGCGTGGACGACGCCTGGGAAGTTTGCCTTTTAAAATTCACGATCGACCTGATCGAACGCTCAAGTGGTGGGAACATGGGGGATTTTCGCCGGCGCGGATTGATGTGAAAGCAGGTCGAACCGTTGTTCTCTGTCTCGCAGGGCTCGTCACCATGGCCAGCGCGATGGCGGCTGATCCGGGACCGACGCCCACGCCAGGCAAAGCCGAGCTCATAGAAATTCCGGCCTCACCAGACAAGGGCTTCCATTTCCCTTACTTGTTGTTCCTGCCCGATTCCCCCGAAGGCAACAAATACGATTACCTCCTGGTGGAACCGAACAACACCGGTCGCGTCAGCGATGACTTCGAGGTCCACCGGGCTGCCGCAATCGCGCTCGCTCGCGACAGCTCAGTCGGCAACTTCGTTGCCAAAGCGTTGCGCATTCCGCTTCTCGTCCCCATTTTCCCGCGGCCGAGCAGCACCAAGGATGTTTACACTCACTCCATCGATCGCGACACGATTCTGATCTCGAGCGGGCCGCTCAAGCGTCTTGATCTCCAGCTCCTGGCGATGATCGCAGATGCCCGGCCCCGGCTCGAAGCGATGAAACGGCCCGTAAGGTCAAGAGTTTTGCTCAACGGATTTTCCGCTTCGGGTCTGTTCGCGAACCGTTTTACTCTTCTGCATCCGGAGGCGGTCGCCGCCGCGGCCTACGGCGGCATTAACGGTTTCATCACACTTCCCGTGGGGGAATTGAAATCCCGTCCGCTAAGTTTTCCCGTTGGGATTGCGGATCTGGAGAAGATTACCGGTCACCCTTTCGATCGCCCGGCTTATCAGGCGATTCCGCAATTCGGCTACATGGGCGCAGAGGAAGCGAATGACGCCGTTATTTATCCTGACGCTTATTCCGACGAAGAACGCACTCTGATATTTGAGTTATTGGGCCGCAAGATGATGCCCGATCGCTGGGAAGCAGTGCAGGCTGTTTATCAAAGCGAAAAGGTGCCAATCCAATTCAAAACCTATGCTGGAATCGGACACGGCACGGATGGAAGGATCAACAAGGAAGTGGCCGAGTTTTTTCGCGGCGTGATCGAGAAGGCCAGCACACCGTAGAGCACCCAAGCGCAGGGGCTGGTTCACGCCACATCGTGCCTGGGTAGCGCACGCGTCTCGCGTGCTGGTTTCGGCGTCTCGCCGAAAACAATCTTTCGAAAGTTCGCGATGGCGAGGACGCCATCGCCAACACGCGAGACGCGCGCGCTACCCGGATTTCTGATAGCGCCGCATCAGTTTGAAGAAGCGGAGCGTATCGCGGACGGGATGAATGCTGCTGACTTCGTCGGAATAAACCGCTGGCGCAGTCAGCGCATTAGGCTTCTTGTCCGGTTTTGACAGCGTCCAGTTTGTTCAGGTGCTGCAAGTTCGTCAGATCGATACCCGTGAAGTTTTTGATCGTTCGAGCAACACCGCTTTCGAATGTGGCATTTTGGGGCGGGTTCTTAGCCAGGTTCGACTGGTATTCTACCGTAAAGTCATCGATATCTAAAGCACCTGTCACCGGCTGAGAAGTCCAGATATTCTTCATATTGCTGAACTCCGGCGACGGCAGCGAGAGCGTTCCCCCGCAATAAGCAGGACCGTGCTGCGCAACTGCCTGGTACAGGAAGCTGATGAAACCACCGATCTCCGGCAGGTACGTCTTAGAAACCCCCAGGTACTTCGTATCCGCTAAAAGCGATGCTACTTTGCTCGAGCAATTATCATAAACGTCGGAATTAAAGGCCGCGGTGAACGAAGTCAGGTTAGTGGAAACCTGCGTATAGGGATGCGTAAAGGCACCGCCAGCCGTCTCACTTCCTGCAACGCTGGCCAGCTGCATGCCGGTGACTATGACCCCCGTAAACGTATTCACCGGATTGTCCCCGAATGAAATATTGCTTCCGTAGATATTGGGGATGGTTGCCAGGGTCGCCAGAACGGATCCC
>DASQLH010000098.1:0-4437 GCA_035630155.1 Chthoniobacterales bacterium | reverse complement strand
CCTCCATTAAAGTCGCCTCATCTCCCTCGGCCGCGGCGCAGGCGTAATATTTTAGAGGGGGCACGTTCCACTTCGTGTCGATGACACAGCCATTATCTGGCGACAGCTCGGTTTTCGGTATTTGTCTCATAAGCAAAGTTGCCTCGAATTTGACCAGACGCCCGCAACGATGTCGAGGGCGATATTTTCCCTCTCCTTTTGCTCCTGCTCTTCCTCTCGCTCCAGATCACCTCGCCGCGACCAAGGCATCCCGGGGCCGAAAGTGGTCGAGATCAACATCATGCTGTTGCCGGATGCTGTAGATCGGCGTGGTCACCGCAAAGAGCACTTTCAGCTTTGCGTGCCCCAGAATCTCACCCGGTTCGAGCAGCTCATATTCAATCGTGCACTCCTTCAAGACCGCCAGGATCCAGAAAAGTTTGAATGGTTGCACCAGCTTCATTTCAAATTTCACCAGCCGGCTCTTCTCCTCACTAACCCACGCGGTTCCCGTAATGGTGTCGAGAAAACGGTCCGCGGTATTTTTCGCACGCACGCTTCGGTTCGGTGAAAACCGGATGCGGACGGCATTCGCCCCGGCCACTTGCTCCCGGCCTTCCATCGCGAAATCGAAGCGCTCCGAAATCTTGTGCTCGCGCGCGAAATCCTGCAGCGTCGTGTTGTCGTCCTCCTCCTCCTTGGCGTTATCTTTCTCGCTCGGCAGCCGCACTTTTCCCTTCACTTCGCGCGAGACGAAAGTCATCGGCCGCTTGTCGCCCGGCCGCATGATCGCGGTGGCCTTCGCCGTGCCCCGGAGCCGCCCGCGTCCGTCCCATTCCTGGACGACCATCTTCGCTTCGTATTCCGACTTGCGAACCTGCTGCCGGAAATTTTCCGCGTCCGCCAGCGCCCGCTCCATGATCCGCGCGATCTCCGGCGAAAGCTTCTCGGCATAAGCTGATGGAGACGTTGCCAGGAGGAGGCCGATCGCCAGCCACCCGAAGCCGGTTCCCATCCATGTCATCCGCGCCATCCGCGGTCCTCTCCTTCTAGATCTTGTGTTCCCGATTATCCGAACGCAGCCGGATTGTCTTGTTCTGGAGGTCATGCGACGCCCTTATGAATCGCACCGTCCGGCTTTTCGCCCGCATTAAAATCGAATAGGTTGTCGCGGTCGCTCCCTGCGATTTCACGCCGCGTAACATCGCGCTGTCGCTAATTCCCGTTGCGCAAAAAATGATGTTCTTGCCGTTCGCCAGATCGTCCGCGAAAAAAACGCGGCCGAGATCGGCTTCGTGCCCATCGGCGATGAGGCTCTTGCGCTCTTTGTCGTCGCGCGGCCACATCACACATTGCATGTCGCCGCCGAGACACTTGATCCCGGCCGCTGCCAGCACCGCTTCCGGTGAGCCGCCGATGCCGAAATAAATATCGATCCCGCTATCGTGAAGGGCCGGCGCCATCGCCGCCGCGATGTCCCCATCGCTGATCATCCGCAGCGAAGCGCCCACTTTGCGGATCTCCGCGACGATGTCTTTATGCCGGGGCCGGTCGAGCATCATGACCGTCACGTCCTGGACGCGCTTGTTCAGCGCCTGCGCAACAAGGCGCAGGATCTCCTCGACCGGGCTCTCGATCTTGAGCATGTCGATTCCCGTCTTTTTCATGTGATCGATCACCTGCGCGCCATAGGAAAGCTTCATCATGTAGAAGGAAGGAATGTCGCGCAGCGCCACCTTCACATCTTTCTCCGGGCTCGCCGCCGCGATGCAACTAATCGAGTTCGGCGCGCCTTTCGAGATGTTGGTCGTCCCGTCAATCGGATCGATCGCGATGTCGAACTGCGGCGAACCGGGGAGCCAGGTGCCGAGTTGCTCGCCCTTAAAAATGCCCGGCGCGTCGTCCTTGATCCCTTCGCCGATGACCACTTCGCCGCAGATGTTCATGAGATCGAACATCCCGCGCATCGCGTCGCAGGCCGCTTCGTCCGCCTTTTCTTTTTCCCCGCGGCCGAGCCAGGGCAATGAATTGAGCGCCGCCGCCTCCGTGGCCCGGATGAAGTCGAACTCGATGATGCGTTCGATATCGTGATAGTTTTGGGTGCGCAGCCTCATCGAAGACATTCTGCATTCCCGCGAAACTTCGGCAAGCCGAGACGGCAGAAATGGAGACGGCCTGCCTCAGGCCGTGGGGAGAAATCGCCGCTTCTTCTCCCCGGCACGAGGGCGTGCCGGCTCCAATGAGACGCGTCAGCTCCCTGGCTTCTTCGGCGCCGCGCTTGGTTTCACGGGCACTTCACTCGGGGCCACGTCATATTCGGGCTTCGCCATTCCCATTAGCCAGCGGTCAAACCAGCCCACCAAATGTTGGAGCCGCTCGATCCGGTGCCATGGCTGGCCCGCGCGCGACAACTCATGCGTTTCGTTCAGAAATTTGATCATCACCGTCGGAATCTTCCGGAACTTCAACGCACGAAACATCTGCTCACCACCCGCGCCCGGCGGCGTGCGCGAGTCTGTTTCTCCAAGGATAAACATCATCGGCGTCTTCACTTCCTTGATGTAAGTGATCGGCGACCGCGCCTTGAAATCTTCCGGGTCCTCGAATGGCGGCGCCTTGAACCAACGCGGCTGGAAAAGCGTGAAATCCGCCGTGTACCACCAATCCGTCCAGCTGGCGATGTCCCGCTGCGACACTGCCGCCGCAAAACGGTCCGTGTGTCCCACCGTCCAGTTCGTCAGCAATCCGCCGCCGCTGCCACCGGTGACGCCGAGCTTCTTCGCGTCGATGAAACCGCGCTTGATCGTTTCATCCACGCCGATCATCAGGTCCTTATAATCGTCGCCCGGATAATTGTATTGGATCACGTTTCCGAATTCCTGGCCGTAGCTCGTGCTGCCGCGCGGGTTCGGATAAAGCACCACATAACCCTTCGCGGCCATCCATTGGAATTCGTGAGAGAAAATGAATCCGTAAGCCGCGTGCGGCCCGCCGTGGATGTTCAGGATGAGCGGGTATTTCTTCGCGGGATCGAATCCGGGCGGCTTCTGCAACCACGCCTGGATCGTCTTTCCATCGAAGCTTTTGTAACGGATCTCCTCCGGCTCGGTCAGGTTGAGCTGCCCGAACAGCTCGTCGTTGCTCCGGGTTAACTGCCGCGCTTCGCCGCTGACCCGATCGAGCCAGAACAAATCGCCGAGGCGCGTGGGCGTCGAAAGATGATAGACCAGCTTCGAGGTATCGGGCGCCGCGCGGAACCGGGTGATGGCATGGTCGCCCTTGGTAATCTCGGTCATGGCGCCACTGGCGACATCGAAAAGGCCGAGGTTTGTTTGCCCTTCCTTCGCGAAATTCTCGACGATGCCCTTGCCGTCCGGCGTCCAGATCGGAGCGTTGCCTCCGCCTCCGCGCGGCGAGCCGTTGTCGCCGAACACGCTGCTGCCGACATCCCAGTCAAAATTCGCGGTGAGATTGCGCGGCTTCGCGTCCTTGGCGAGATCGAGCACCCACAAGTCGGGTTGCGTATAAGAATTGACCGGCTGCTCGACCGAGGCCGTGAACGCGATCTGTTTCCCATCCGGGCTGAGCGCCATCGCGTTTATTCCCATCTCGATCGTCGTCAGTTTCACCGGCTCGCCGCCGTTCGCGGAGATCGAGTAAAGCTCCGTCTTCTGAAGATCGTAGTACGGCTCGTCGTTGCGCAGCGTGGTAAAATAAATCTGGGTCGAATCCTTCGACCAAATCGCGCTGTCTTCATCGAAGCGGCCGGTCGTTAGCTGCTTCGGCTGCACTTTCTCGTCGGCATTTCGCGGCGCTTGCACAACCCAGAAATGCTGCGGCCGTTTGAAGTCGAGGAAGCCTTCGTTGTTCGAGCGGTAAACCGCTCGGGTCACCACCTGGACGTCGCTTTCCCGGTCGGACTCTGCCTCTGCTTTCTTGGCCGGATCATCGGCCCCTTTCTTGTCGGCCTCCTTCGCGGGTGAAGGAGAGGCGGCAGTGGCCGGCAGGCGCTTCAACTCTTCCTCTTTGCGCTTTTTCTTTTCCTGCTTCTCGAGATCTTCCGGATTGGTCGAGCTCGCGAAGACGATCAGCTTTCCATCCGGCGACCATTTCGGGTCGCCCGCCCCTTTCGGCAAACTCGTGAAGCCAAATGCATCGCCGCCCGCCATCGACAGCATGAAAAGTTGCGGAGGTTCCGGCTTCCCATCCTTCTCCGTGGTGCGGGTGAAGCAGAGGTATTTTCCATCGGGCGACCAGCGCGGCGCGGAATCCCGGTCACCGGTGGTGAGGCGATGCGGAGCTTCATTGCCCGCCGTGGGCACCGTCCAGATCGACGTGTTGTAGCCCTCTTTCTTGTCGTTCACCGTCACACGCACAAACGCCACTCGCGCGCCATCCGGCGAAACCTGGGCGTCGCCAATCCAGACGAAATCGAAAAGATCTTTCTCGGTGACGTTC
>DASQLH010000097.1:0-2182 GCA_035630155.1 Chthoniobacterales bacterium | reverse complement strand
CCAGGATCGAAATGACGATCATGAGCCACTTATGATGCTTGCGCATTACGGTGATCATATGGAGAAAGAATTTCCGGTTGGAGCGGGGCAGAACTTACGGCGGCTTGCCGATGAGCCAACTGCTTTTTCTGGGCTGCTTTTTCTGTCGCCGCTTCCCCCTATAGCCGCTTCGCTGTGCGAAGCGCCGGGAGTAACGGTGATAATCCCCGCGCGCCCCACCAGCCTACGCCCGGCTTCGGCTTGGCAAGCAGGGGTGCGGCTCCAGGTCAGCCTTCGGGCGCGGCCTTATTCGTGATCGCGGCGCGGACTTTCAGACGCAACGCGTTGAGGCGGATGAAGCCGGTGGCATCCCTTTGGTTGTAGGCGTCAGCGCTGCTCCCTTCCATGGTCGCGATGTGGGGATCGTACAAACTCTTCGGACTTTTGTGGGCCGCCGCGATGATATTGCCCTTGTAAAGCTTCAGCCGCACGACGCCGGCAACGTCGCGTTGCGTTTCCGCGACGAGCGTTTGCAACGCCTGCCGCTCGGGCGCGATCCATGGTGAGCGATTCCATTTTTTGATGACGCAACCTGCTTTGGCGAGGGTCTGGGATTCGCGGCCATACTAATCCCCGAACGAGATATCGACGTCGCGCGCGGTCTGGACGATCTCACCATTAGGCGGGACGAGCTTCAAGCGATTCACAGCCTCGGCGATCGGCACGTGGTGCACCTGGTAATTTTGATAGCTCACCATCGAGCCAAATTTCTTTTCGTGGATCAACTTCACAGCTTTGACGCCGAAGCGCGTGCCGAGAATCCGGTCGAGCGTGGTCGGCGCACCGCCCCGCTGAAGATGACCGAGGACCGTGCAGCGCGTTTCCTTTCCCGTGCGCGCGGCGATCTCATGCGCGACGACGCTGCCAATTCCGCCGTACTTGTCTTCGCCTTCGTCGCTGTGCCGCATCACGACCTGCCCATCGCGCGGCCGCGCTCCTTCCGCGGCGACCACGATCGCCGAGCGATGGCCGCGATCGGCCCGGACCTGAATCGCCCCGACGATTTTGTCGTAATCGAACGGAATCTCCGGAATCAGGATGACGTGCGCTCCGCCGGCGACGCCACCATGCAACGCGATCCAGCCCGCGTGGCGCCCCATCACCTCGAGCACCATGATCCGCTTGTGGCTTGTGGCGGTGGTGTGCAACCGATCGAGCGCGTCCATCACCGTCGCCACCGCGGAATCGAATCCGAAAGTCATGGCCGTCGCCGCGAGATCGTTGTCGATGGTTTTAGGAACGCCGATGCAATTGATGCCGGCATCCTGGAGCTGTTGCGCCGTGGCCATGGAACCGTCGCCGCCCACGATGATAAGGCCATCAACGCGCAATGATTTCAGGACTTCGCGCGCATCCGCGATGACCTCCTCGGCGACTTCCGCCCGATCGCCCGCACCGATTTTCGCCACAAAATGGCCGCGGTTGGTGGTGCCGATGATGGTGCCGCCGCGGGGCATGATGCCCGCGGTCTCGCGCCGGCCGAGCGCTTTGTAATTGCCGGGCGGCAGCAAGCCCTCAAAACCATCGAGAAATCCGAGCACTTCCCAGCCCAGCTTTTCCGCGGAGAGAACGACGCCGCGCAGGACCGCGTTCAAGCCGGGGCAATCGCCGCCGCTCGTCAACACGCCGATACGGGGCTTGGTCATTGTCGCCGGCGGTAAGTTAGAGAGTCTTCTTGGGATCGACCATCCGGCCGCCCGCCACCCACTGATCGTGGAGCTGCCAGCCGCGGGCTAGGAGTTGCGCGCCTTCGCCAAAGCGATTCGTGCTTCCGAGCATGACGACAAGGAGATGCCGTGGAATCACCGCCGTGCGCTCGCCTTGTTTCAGGATTTGGGATTCACGATGAGCGGAAAGAATCAAGCAATCACCAGCGCGCGCCGTCCGGCCGGTCTTGACTCCGTCCACGCCATTGACGCCGAGGAGCTCGTTCGTGTTCCGCAATAGATAACCTTTTTTTTGCTCGCCGCGGCTGAAAGAAATCTGGCGTTCCTTTTGCGAGACATAAAAGCGGAAGGAGGCCTTGTTCACGGCGTAACGCGAGAGGCGCCCGAGGTCCGCGGCAGTCGAGTAGGGAAGGGAGCGCTGGAGGTTATCGATGCCATGCGGATTGATGAAGCGCGTCCGCTCCATCCGCAGCGAT
>DASQLH010000096.1:0-26667 GCA_035630155.1 Chthoniobacterales bacterium | reverse complement strand
GCCTGGCTGGGCTCGAACCAGCGACCCTGCGCTTATCAAGCGCATGCTCTAACCAACTGAGCTACAGGCCCGGGACGGCGCACGGCGCCGAGGAAGGGAATAGTGATTGGTGACTGGTGATCAGTCAAGCGGAGGTCGGACCGTCCGCCGTCTGAGGCCGGTGTTTTTCCCGGCGAAACGCCAAGCAAAGGGTCAAACCGATCGCGGCACCTACGCAGTCGAGCATGACATCCCACGCCGAACCTGTTCGCGAGGCGACGAACGATTGGTGAAATTCGTCGAGCGACGCGTAGATCGCGCTAATGCCAAAGGCGAAAACGGCAGCGCGCCAAACGCTCGCGGAACTTTGGAGCAAGGCCCGGTAAAGAAGCGCGGCGAGGACCCCATATTCGGTCAGGTGTGCGCACTTGCGGACGAAGAGTTGGACGGAGGTGATGGTTGCATCGGTGATGTCGGGCACGAGCCAGCGGAGGAACGGGCCGATGAATCGCGATGTGTGTTCCGCGGACATCAAATCGGTCGAGCCGATGAAAATGAAAACCATCCAAAGCAGGACCGGCAGCCAAAATTTGAGAACGCCGCGCACCAAAAACAAAACCACAGGCGAGGCGCTTGTGCTAATTTCGCGGCGTGACCAAACCGAAGCTCACTCAACCTCTCGTCTTCGAGCCGCTCTTTATGGAGCGGGTCTGGGGCGGGCGGCGCCTGGAAACGCTTTACGGCAAGCGGTTGCCGTCAGCGGCGCTAATCGGTGAATCGTGGGAGATTGTCGATCGGCCCGAGGCACAGAGCGTGGTGCATGAAGGCCCGTTGCGGGGCGAGACCCTGCACAATCTTTGGTCCAAACATCGTGCGGCTATTTTCGGCAACGTGCCGGACACGCCGCGATTTCCGGTCCTGGCGAAATTGCTCGATGCGCAGGAGAACCTTTCGCTTCAGGTGCATCCGCCGGCAAAGATCGCGAAAAAGCTGGGCGGCGAATCGAAATCGGAGCTCTGGTATGTGGCCGATGCCGCGCCGAAATCGCGGATTTATGCCGGCGTGAAGAAAGGTGCTACGCGGGCAGCTTTCGAAGAAGCGATCGAAAAAGGTAAAGTGGAGGAGCATCTCCATTCAATCGACGTGAACACCGGCGACGCGATCTTTCTGCCGAGCGGCCGGTTGCACGCGCTGGGCGGCGGTAATCTGCTCGTGGAGATCCAGGAAAACAGCGACACCACCTACCGCGTTTTTGACTGGAACCGGGTAAAGAAAGGCCGGCCTCGCCGCGAGATGCACGTCGCGCAAGCCATGCAATGCATCGATTTCAGCGACGTCGAACCGGAATTGCTCCGGCCATCGGGTGAATCGCTCGCCCGGCACGAGCTATTCGAAATCGATAAGTGGATCGTGGGCGAGGAGCGCGAGATCGCTGAGGCGGGACGATTTGCGATTGGCGTTTGTTTGACGGGAGAGCTCGAGTGCGCCGGCCGGCAGTTCAAAGCCGGGGATTTCTTTTTGGTTCCGGCGGAACTGGAAGATCGCGCCGTGCGCTCGATCGGAGACGCTGCTGCGCTGCTGCGCGTGACGCTGCCGAGATAGCTTAACTGGAGACGGCCTGCCCTCAGGCCGTTGGCAGAGAGCTGCGCCGGGTATCCCGTATCCCGTCCGGCACGAGGGCGTGCCGTCTCCAATGGGAAACTTCAGATGTGGAGACCAACGGGGCGATCTCCGATTTGCATCGGCTGCACTCCGTTAATTTTCCAGGAATCGCCCTCCGCGACCAGGGTGTAGAGAAACGAGCGGATGTAGCCGCTGGCGCCGCAAAAATAAACCTGCACCACCGCGCTTGATCCGCTCACCTTCACGAAGCCAAATTCGATTCGTTGCGCGCCGGAGAGATCGCCATAATCGCGCCGGATCATGGCTTCGTATTGCGGCGCGGTGAATTTCTGCTGAACACCGCTGGCGGCCTGGCGATAGGCGCTCGGGTAATCGGCGGCGCGAAAAGCGGCGAGCTGTTTCTCGACCACCGCAAAAAGCTGGCGCGGCGCGGGCGGCGGAACTTGCGAACGAACCCGATGGGTCACGACGATCGCCGACGCGCAAAGCGCGAAAAGGAAGACGAGCAGCGAAGCCTTGATCGTTCGCGTCATGGGGAAGTAACCCTATCAGACCCGTCAATAGCCGCTCTTGCTCATGATCATGATCTTGCTCGTCCTCCTTCGTGAAATCCCCGCCTCAAGGAAAGATCAGGAGTAAGATCAGGATCATGAGCAAGAAGGTTCCGCCGTCAGCCGCCGAAGATACTGAAACGAATACAGACCCGTGCTGTGGCCGTCGCCCCAGCGCGGCTGGAGCGCGTAACCGCCGACCAACTGCCAGCCCGCCAACTCAAAGCTCGAGGGCGTGTAACTCACATCGGGCCGCGAAATATTCCCGAGCACATCCGGCTCGCCGCCGCAGGTCGCGCAGGGACAGGCCCGGCGGAAACGTTCAAGCGCGAGGTAGGATTCCACGCCATCGTTCCATTGCATGGCCAGTTCGTCGCCGATCAATTGGACATTCGCCAAATCGAGTCGCATCGTAACGAGGTTAGGGAGCTACGCCCGCAGATCAAACCGGATGGTCTGTGGCGATCATGGGAGATTATTTTGCATCCAGAACGATTCCGGCGGGCGGATAAATTGGAAACACCAGCCATGAAATCGAACACCATTAAGAAAATCATCCTGTCACTCTTCTCGCTAGCTGTCCTTCTGACCGCTTCCTCTCGCGCAGAGCCAGTTGTTGCCCTCACCTCCGGGAATCGGCTGCTCTTCTTCGACAGCGCCACTCCGGGCACGGTCACGAAGCTCATCACGATCAACACCGTCGGCAATGAAACGCTCCTAGCCATGGATTTCCGCCCGGCCACCGGCGACCTCTACGCCTTTGGCCCAAGTGGGCGCCTGTATATTCTTAACCTGACCAGCGGCCTCGCGTTGACTCCGGTTGGCACTGCGGCTCCATTGGCCGGCACTCGCTTCGGGTTCGATTTTAACCCGACCGTCGACCGCATTCGCGTCGTCACCAATGCCAACCAAAATGTGCGGCTGCATCCCGACACAGGTGCGACGGCGAACACCGATACAACGCTCGCTTTCGCGGCCACCGATATCAACTCCGGCACCAACCCAAATGTCGTGGCCGCCGCCTACACTAACAACTTTGCCGGTGCGGGAGCGACCGTTCTCTATGACATCGACTCCGCCCTCAACGCGCTTCTCGTCCAGAGTAACCCCAACGGCGGCATCTTGAACACGGTCGGCCCGCTGGGTTTCGATACGACCGACAACATTGGCTTCGACATCTCGGCCGCGACCGGAGTTGCCTTTGCTTCGCTCACCCCCACGGTCGGCGTCACCGCGGGGTTGTACACGATCAATCTTGGGTCGGGCGAAGCAACATTGGTCGGCACCATTGCCAATGCCACCATTCTTGCCGGGGAAACGGTGACGGATATTGCTCTGCCGACCTCGATGCGGCTGCTCAACATCTCCACGCGCGGGCGGGTCGGGTTGGGCGACGATGTGCTCATTGGCGCTTTCATTAGCCGAGGTGGCGGCCGTGTTCTCATTCGAGCGCTCGGGCCGAGCCTGGCCGCTTTCGGCGTCCCAGAGCCCCTCGCGGATCCGGTGGTCACCATCCGCGACCAGAACGGAACCGCTCTGCTCTCAAATGACGACTGGCGTTCTACGCAGGAAGCCGACATCACGGCCACTGGACTTGCTCCGGGCGATAACGCCGAGCCGGCGATCCTGGCCTCGTTGCCGGGAGGGAATTACAGCGCTGTGGTGACGGGCAAGGGCAGTGCGCAAGGCGTCGTCCTAGTCGAAGTGTATCAATTGGATTAGCGCGGGCGCGATTGCCGCGTCTGCGCGGGACTGAAATCAGTCGCCACTATCGAACGCCGCCTTGGCTCTCTCCCGGGGCGGCGTTCTTTTTCCAAAGATAGAGGTGCCGACCCGGACCAACGTGGCGCCTTCTTCGATCGCGACCGCGAAATCGCCGCTCATGCCCATGGAAAGTTGCGGCAGGCTGACCTGCAACTGCGACGCGAATTGATCCCGTAATTCGCGCAAAGCGACGAAGTGCTGGCGGGAAGCCTCCGCTTCCGGCGCGAGTGGAGGGATTGTCATGAGGCCTTCAATGGTCAGTCGCGGCAGGGCGAGGAGCGCTTCGATTTGCGTGCGGAGAACGTCAGGCGCGAACCCGATCTTGCTCCCCTCGCCCGCTACGTTCACTTCGAGCAGAACGCGCGGATGCAATCCTTCCCCATCCGCGATCCGGTTCATGTCGCGCGCCAATTCGAGCGAATCGACGCTGTGGAAAAGTTCGAAAAGCGGAAGCGCATGACGGATCTTGTTTTTCTGGAGGCGCCCCACGAAATGCCAGCGCGCCGCGGAAGGCAGCAGCGGAATTTTGGCGCGCGCTTCCTGGACGCGGCTTTCGCCGAACAGTTGCTGACCGGCCTCAAAGGCCGCGCGAACCTTTTCCGCTTCGTGGGTTTTCGAAATCGCGACCAGCTCGATGTCGTTCGGAGAACGTCCGCTCATTTTTGCAGCGTCGGCGATCTGCCCTCGGACGCGCTCAAGATTTTCTGCGATCGGCTCCACAAGGAATTGTAGGGCAGGCGCTCCGCCTGCCAACGTCATTATTACGGGAGGTGGTCGCGGCAACAGGCTTGCCTACAATTTCACTGGCCATCCGGGCAATTCTTGGGCAGAACAGCACGATCATGAAACGCCCGTCCCTGCTCGTCGCCTGCATCCTCGTTTTCATCTGCGCCAATCTTTTCGCGCAAAGCAAAATCGATCTCCAAACCGGCGACACCATCCTGAGCATTCTCCAGAAAAACACCGGCCAGACCGTGGAGCTGCGGATGAAGTCGGGCGACAAGATTGGTGGGAAGGTCGAGAAGGTTGGGGACAAACTGGTCCATCTCTCCCAGCTCACCGGCGCCGAGTTTTTCGACGCAGCAGTCGACAGCGAAGAAGTAGCCGCCGTCGTCCTCCGGACAAAAAGCAAGTAGCAACGCGCCCAGACAGCACGCCGGGCGTTGGGGAAATCGGGGCACGGCTCGGGACTCCGGCACGGAAGCGTGCCGGTTCCAGAATGGGGAGAAATTGGAGACGGCCTGCCCCGGCAAGCGCGAGGCAATTTAGCGAAATCGCGCCCAGATCTTCTGCCGGTGGCCCCGCCGTGTGCCGATGACGAAAGAAATCTCCGAACTTCGCTTCCCGTACGTCGTATTACCTGAGGGAAAGTCATTTGTACCAAAAAGACGGCTGTTCCTCCAGCGTCTGGCTGTTCCCCCCAGGGCCCCCCCTGCCCCTCCGAAACAACGTTTGTTCAAAGCGTTGGCTTCCGCTCCGGGACCGCCACGCGCCCTTCCCAATCCTCTTTTTGGAATTGCGAGATCACGCGCCACTCATTAAACCGTCGAGGCATGCGGCGCGATTTCGCGGTTGTCGTCTGTGTTTGCCTTGCCTTGTTCCAGGGCTGCGCGTTCCAGCGTTCCGCTTCGAAATCGCTCGCGGAAAAAAAGGTGCGCGAAAAGGAAACGCGGGCGGCCGCCTTGGAATGGCTTGCCCTGGTCGATGCGGGAAATTATCCGGCGGCATACGCAATGGAACCGGAGCGGCTCCGCGCCGCCACCACCGAGGAACAATTCATCCGTTCGATGGAAGGGCGGCGCGCCCCCTTCGGGCGGGTCCTTTCCCGCTCGTTTATCGGCGCAGCCTTCACCCGCAAATTGACGGGATCGCCTGACGGTCGTTACGAGAGCATCCTTTTCCGGACCTCATTCGAGAACAAGAAACTCGCCGCCGAGCGGGTGATCCTGAGCCACGAATCCGGCCAATGGCGCGTGGTGGACTATCGAGTTTACTGACGGCCCGCTCGCCGCACTCTTTCGGGTTGCGGCAAGATGGCCGCAGCCTACAATCCGCTGTCAGCTCAACCTTAACCTGAAATCTGCAAGACAATTATGAACCGATTTAAAAAAGCTCTACTCGTGGGATGCGCGCTCCTGGTCACGACCTTTGCTACCCAGTTAGCCCTCGCCGCCGACGACCAATATTCATTCAAGGTGAAAAACACCACGGACGAACTGATCACCAAAATCCTCGTCTCCGAAGACGGCGAGAAATACGGCTTCTTCGACATCGGCAAGGGAATCAAGCCGGGCGACACCGTTACACTGGTGTGGGACAAGTCCACCAACAGCGGCTCGTGCGACCAATGGTTCAAAGCCGTCTGGGAGAGCGGAAAGGAAGGCAAGCCCGTCAAATTCGATTTCTGCGAGGACGACTTAACGCTCGAGTTTTAGCCGAAGCGGTCGTCGTCTAACGGCGAACCACATTTTTAACGATGCGGCAGAGCGCGACGAACGCTCTGCCGCATTCTCTTTTTCCCCTATTTGTCATCGTGAGCGGAGCCGAAGGATGACGAAGAAAAATCCCAAATCCCAGAACCCAAATCCCAAGTAAATCCCAAAGTGAGAAATCCAGAACGCCGAATCGCCCTTTAACTTTGGTTCTTTGGGATTTTCCGGGTTGCCTGGGATTTGGGTTCTGGGATTTGGGATTTCCGCTGCTCGCAGCGGTTCGGGCTGACAAATTGGGTGGCGAAGCAGCTCCCGTCGGGTAAAACAATTCCGATGCCTTTTCGCTTCGACCCTCGTGCTCTTCGGATCGGTACTGTCGTTCTCGCCCTCCTCTGCGCCTTTCCCGCTCGGGCAGCGGACCCCGAACCCGCCGACCTGCGCTACTTCCGGGAGCTGGTCGAGACGCGCAATTATTCGCTAGGCCAGCCCGTCTCCCCGAAATTCACGCCGGACGGCAAGGCGGTGATTTTTCTGCGCGGCGGCGCGCGTGACCCAGTCCTGCGGCTCTATGAATTCACCATCGCGGACGGAAAGCTCCGCGAAATTCTCTCCCCCGAAAAGCTGCTGCAAGGCGCGGAGGAAAAATTGACGGCGGAAGAACGCAGCCGGCGGGAGCGCGAACGCAAGAGCTTGCGCGGCTTCACCCATTTCCAGCTGTCCAAGGACGGCAGCAAAGTGCTCGTGATGCTCTCGGGCAAACTTTACGTCATTACCCGCGCGGAACCGCAGGTCGCGGAGCTGCCAGGGCAGGGTTGGATCGATCCTCATTTTTCTCCCGACGGACACGCGGTCGCTGCCGTGAGCGGCGGCGAAGTGCATGTCATCGATCTCGAAACAAAGGCCGATCTCGCGATTACGTCCGGCGCGACCGAGACACTGCAGCACGGAGTCGCCGAATTTGTCGCGCAGGAGGAAATGGACCGGCACCAGGGCTTTTGGTGGTCGCCGGATTCGCAGTGGATCGTTTATCAGGAGACGGACAACAGCGGCGTCGAAACGCGATTCATTGCCGATCCCCTGCATCCGGAAAAGCCGCCTGCGAAAAATTTCTATCCACGCGCCGGAACGAACAACGCGAAAGTTCGCCTCGGAATTATCGCCCGCGCCGGCGGACCGACCCGCTGGATCGAATGGGATCGCGAAAAATATCCGTATCTGGCGCGAGTGGTTTGGAAAGAAGCCGGCGCGCCGCTCTGCATCCTGATTCAGGACCGCGCCCAGCAGGACGAGCTGTTACTCACGGTTGATCCAACGACTGGCGCGACCCGCGAATTGCTCCGCGAGAAAGACGCCGCCTGGTTGAATCTGGATGAGAAACCGATGCCGATCTGGCTGAAGGACGGCCGCCAGTTTCTTTGGACCACCGAGCGTAATGGGACATGGCAGGCCGAGTTGCGTTCCGCCGATGGGGCGCTCGTGCGCGCGGTGACGCCCGCTGACTTTCATGTCGAGGAGCTCATCGATGTTAATGACGCAGATCGCTCGATTGTGGTGAGCGGCGGTCGCGATCCGCGCGAACGGCATCTCTTTCGTTTTCCGCTCGAGGGGAAAGCCGAGCCGCAACAAATGACCAGGGAGAAAGGACGTCACAACGCCGTCTTCGGCGAGACGAAGGACCAATTTCTTCATCGGTTCGATCTCCTCAACGGCAATGCCGGCTGGGAAGTGCTCCGCTTGTCCGATGGCAACAAGATCGCTGCGCTGCCCTCGGTCGCCGAACGTCCATCATCGCTCCCGAAAGTGGAGCTGACACGGACGGACGGTCCGCGACCCATGGATGCTGCGATCATCCGGCCCCGCGACTTCAAGAAGGGAACGCGGTATCCGGTGATTCTCGATGTCTATGCCGGGCCGCATTCCAAACAGGTCATAGCGCAACCAGATCGCTATATGATCGACCAGTGGATGGCGGATCGCGGTTACATCGTCGTTGTGATCGACGGCCGCGGCACGCCCGGCCACGGCCGCGAATGGGAACGCGCGATTCGCGGGAACCTGATCGACGTCGCGCTCACCGATCAGATCGCCGGTCTGGAAGCGCTCGCGAAGCGTGAACCTGCGATGGATCTCAAGCGCGTGGGCGCCGTCGGCTGGTCGTTTGGCGGATACTTTTCCGCGATGGCGGTGATGCGGAAGCCCGAAATCTTTCGCTGCGCCGTCGTCGGCGCGCCTGTCGTGACCTGGGAAAACTACGACACATACTATACCGAGCGCTATCTCGGGTTGCTGCCGGAAAGCGCCGAAGCCTACCGCGCCAGCAACGTCCTGACCTACGCGTCAGAGCTGCGCCGGCCGGTCCTGCTCATTCACGGCCTGACGGACGACAACGTTTACGCGCAGCATTCGATGCAACTTTCCGACGCCCTCTTCAACGCCGGGAAGTCGTTCACCTTTCTCCCCTTGCTCGGCACCCACATGGTCAGCGAACCGCTGCTCCGCTTGCGCCGGCAGACGCGTATCATGGAATTCTTCGATGCGGAATTACGGCGCGCGCCTCGACGCAGTGAATGAATTCTGTGGCCGTACCGGATCGCGCTGCCTTTAGCCAGTGCCCTTGAAGATGCCCCTAGCACAGCTATCATGGGCGATGCGTCGATCCCCCCTGGCAACGAACCAGTAGGTCGAGCAGCCCGCTGAGCCGGACAATCTTCTGGCTTGCTGGCTGATAGCGAATCGAAAGCAGAATACGCGCATGGAAACAGGCCTCACATTATTTCGCGCCCGTCTCAGCCAACATCATCGGACCGTCGGAAGAATCGGCCTCGTTCTCTTCGCCATCGTTTTACTGTGCGCTACGGCGCGAACGCGAGGCCTGAACTTCACGGGCGATGAGCCTCGGTATGTCTACCAGGCCGTGAGTTTCGGCAAACAGGGCGATTTTAATCTGTCGCGTGACGCTTGGTTTTCATTTTGCGAGAAATCCAATCTGCCGCCCACCCCAGAAGCCGTTACCAGTTCTCCCTGGCATCCCGTCCTCATGCCGATATTGCTATCCCCCTTCGCTGCTTTCCTTAATCTGGACCAACTGCGGTTTGTCTGTTTGGGAGTCGGATTTCTCGGGCTGGCAGGATTATACAAAATGCTGAAAGCAGGGGGGCACCGTAACTGGCCCTGCTTTTTCACCCTGTTCTTCGTTTTTTTCAGCCTGCCCGTCGCAGCCTATGTCCAGTTGGTCTACGTTGACATCTGGCTTTTCACGGTGGTCGTCTGGGGACTCCTTTCTCTTCATCGGCCGGTCGAATCACGCTGGTCCTACCTTTGGGTGCCGCTGCTGATTACGGTTGGTCCTTTCATCCATCTGAGGATGTCGCTGGTTGCCGCTGGCTTGTTTGTTTTGTTCCTCCTTAAAGTGCGGCGAGCTAATGCACCGACTTGGCTGAAGTATTTGGCCCCCTGTGCAATCGCTGCGTTCATGGCGGTCGTCTTTGTCTATCAGCAATTTCATTTTTTCGGCTCGCTCACCGGGGGAGGTTCGTTGGTTACTGCACCAACGGTTCATGCCTTCTACGACAGGTTATTGCTTCAGCTGTTCGAGCATCGCCACGGGCTACTGGCGTATTCCCCAATTTGGATTCTCGCCTTCGTTGGGTTGATTCATGGCACCATCAGGAACGATGCGTTAAGCACTCAGGCTTTTGTTTTGCTGGCGCTTTATGTCATCACATTTATCTGGGGTGCTGCCTCAGAATCATTTCCTGCTCGATTCTGGGTGCCTGCGATTCCCTTCCTGGCGATCGGCCTCGCCCGCTGGGTCAGCTTTGTGAAAATCCCGCTGCGTTGGGTTGTATTCTTGCCGTTGGCCACGGTCACCCTGGCCAATGAAGCATTATTTCTGTGGCAACCTTCTGCGGTATTGCAAAACAGGCTTTACTCTCGGACCTACGATTTCTTTTTCGATCAGCTCGGCGGCTTCCACCTGGGGATTCTGTTGCCATGGGATTGGTTCGGGCTCCCTATCCCGCACATGGAGGCGAGTCTCCCTCTAGCGAACCGTCTTGCTGTCGCTACCGCGATAATTGTCCTGGGCCAGATTGCTGCCGCCTTTTTAAGAAACAAATGGGCGGCAATCATAGCGTCAGTAGGCGTTCTGCTGACGCTCGGCGTCACGTTGAGCGCGGCTTATGCGGTCCCAGTCAACAAACGATTCTATACTGAACAACGCACATCGAAGTTGAGCCGCTCCACTTTGCTTCTAGACTTCGTCGAGCCGCAGCGTCTTACCTTCCTTCGTTTCCCTGTCCCAATAAATCATTGGCCCTCCCCTCCGTATCCGGCCGAACTGATCCTCGAAGTCAAAACCGCGAACGCTCCCCTCTATCATGAGCGCCGCATCGTTCGGGCGGGCCCGATCGTTTTGTTGCCTTATTCCGAACCAATTCAGTCGATCAGCATTTCGGCGGAAACCGGGGACAAGGTGAAATGGGTGGACCGTGAAATCGAAGTATTCGGGAAGACAAATGCAGCACCGTTGGAAGGCCCAGCGGAAGTGACCTCTCTTGGAAACACCGGCTTGGATGTAATCGGACCGGAACGAGAACCCGATGGGCGGGCCGATCTTTGTATCCGAGTGACGCTCCCTCAAAGGTCGCTGCGACAGATCTCGGCTTGGGAGATTGAAACGAAGCGTGGTCATTGGCTGAGCAGCCCAAATCCACATGGCTGGTGGCCTATCGCGAGCATTCCAGTGGAGAATAAGAGCAACCCATCAAGCCAAACTACGATTCAACTCTATTTCCCCGACCCGGAGGATCTCGAGAAAGAAACAGTGTTCATCCTGCGCGCCCGAGATCGGCGGGGTTTGCCAATTTTTGAAAGATCTGTTTTAAAGGGACGCTGATTTCGCAGGCTCTGTTGTATGGTTACGCCCCCCTTTGCCCCAAAAGCTCGTCTCAATCATGCGTGAGGAACTTTACGCTGAGATCTTTCGGATGGAACGCGATCATTGGTGGTTCGCGGGCAAACGCCAGATCGTTCTTCGGTTGCTGAAACGTTATATCCGAACCACCGGGGCTCGAGCAAGAGTAGCAGACTTGGGGTGTGGTTGTGGCATGATGTTGAGCGATCTCTCACGCGACTACGAAGCGGTAGGGGTAGACGGATCCCCTGAAGCGATCGGATTCTGTCAGCAGCGCGGAGTCGATGCTAGATTGTGTCGGCTGCCATCATACGTCCCCCTGGCGCGTGGTAGTTTCGATGCTGTGCTGCTCCTGGATGTCCTGGAGCATCTGCAGGAAGATAAGGCTTCGGCAAGGGTGGCGGTCGACCTGTTGAAGCCGGATGGACTTTTGATCTGCACCGTGCCGGCTCATATGTGGCTATGGACGGAACGCGATGAACATCATCACCATTTTCGGCGCTATTCCCGGCGTCGCTTCCAATCACTTCTTCAGCAACCGAACCTGAAAATCGAGCTCTTCAATCATCTCAACTCCCTCCTGTTTCTGCCGGCCGCGGTCGGCCGGTTGTGGACCAAATTGTTTGCCAAGGGTGAGGTTACAGATCTCGCGCTTCCGCCACCGAAATTGAATTTGCTTCTGACAAAGGTTTTTGCGTCAGAACGGCGCTTCATCCAAAAAACACCGATCCCAGTGGGATTAAGCTTTATCGCGGTCGCGCGAAAGCTGCCGATTTCAGAAAGCCACGAAGCGGCCGCGGATCCGGCTTCTCCCAGTGCCCACCCGGACGGGCCGCGCGTCGCATAGTCGGAGCCGCATTTACTGCGCCCGCATCACTTTTTGGACGGGCGATTTCGTGCCGTCTTTGTAAGTGATCTGAACGCTCGCATACTGGGAATCGCCGGGGACAGTGAGGTAAAGTTCGTCGCCGACTTCGAACATCTTGTCGCTCGGCTTGAAGTTGAATGTCCGGTCGAGCGCTTCGTTGTTTAGCGAATAGCGAATTTCTTTAATCGCCGGCCGATACGACATCAGCGTCGTAAAATAGAGCAGCACTTTGCCGTCGTAATCGCGAAAGCTCAGCCACGAGCCTGAAACCATGTTGAGCGACATCTTGGCTTGGGCGAATTGCTGGTCGCCGGTGGAAAACTTGAGCGTGTAAGGGCCGTTCGTGGCGCCGTTCTTGTCGGTGTATTTCACCTCGATGGTGTGCTCGCCCGGCGGGAGGTTCGGCATCGGGACGTGCGTGTTGATCATCGGCAACCCCGTCTGCGGGCTCTGGTAGGGAAGGTGACCTGTCGAGATGAATTCCCCCTGTCCATCGAGCCGATAGAACAGCTCTTTCGCTTTGAAATCGGTGAGCGAAAAAATCGCGGCCCAGCCGGAGCTGCTTTGCTGGGTCGTGACTGTCACAGGGTTCTCGAGAACGCGATCGGGCGTGCTCTGCAATTTGGCCCAGCGCGTTTCCGCGGCGTCCGTCCACTTCTGCGCTTCCTTCTTATCCAGGAAAAACTTCTCGAACTTCCCGGCCGCCTGAGCGGCGCGGAATTTCTCCAGCCATTCCTTTTCCGCGCGCTGATCGGCCAGAGTTTGCTCGCCTTTCCGGCTCTCGGAATATTCCTGCGCGATGAGCCAGGCGAGCGGGCCAAAATCGGGATTCGCTTCGGCGAGCGTTTTCAATTTCGTGACGCGCGCTTCGCCATCCTCGAACATGGCCAGCGCCGTCTGATACGAAACCGTCGGCGGCTTCAGTTTGTCGCCCAGGTGACGGATCGTCTCGATCGCACCGGCGCGGCCTTCCTGCGCTTTCAACATGGCCGCGTAACTCAGCCAGGGATCAAGCGCTTCGAGATTCGCCGCCAAATACTCGGCGTATTCCTTGCGCGCGGAAACGAAATTGCCGCCCAGCTCGTGCACGCGGGCATTGTGATAATGCTCTTCCGGCGTTTTCGGCGTTGGGATCAATCCACCCGTGGAGGCGATGTTCTCGAACCGTTTCGCAATCATCTCCAAACTGCCACCGTCCTTCGCCATCTGTGCTGTCATCTCACCGACCACTTTCCTCGTTTCGCCCTGGCCGCGCACCAGCCAGATAACCAGGATCGCGATGAGGCCGAGGAGCACCGCCACGCCCACCGCCCATTGTTTGGCGCCGCGGCGGAGCCGGGTGAGATCGTCGCGGAGCTTGAGCACGCCGGCCTCGAGCGCCTCGCGGCTGGCGAGCGGATGAAACAGATGCGTATCGGCTTTCAGAACATTGCGATAGGCTGCCTGGAGCTGACGGACCTCTTCCGATTCCGGCTCGTGCTGGTCGATCGGAAAGGATTCATCCATGAAAAGGTACCAGACTTTTTTGCCTTTCTTGCGGCCGTAGAGCGCCTCGTATTGCGTGTAACTCACGCGACCGAATTCCGGATCGGGCGCAGGCGGCTCCGCGCCGTAGCACTGCCCGACAAGCTGGACGACTCCTTTGCAGTGGTCGATCTGCGTCCGCAACATCTGGCGCAGGTCGCCGGTTTCGGTTCCAAAAATGTCCTGCCAGACCGGCTCGTAACCGAGGAAAGTCAGGGTGTTGGCGACGAGCTGGCGCGCGCTGCGCAGCTCCTTGCTGACGGCGGAAATAAAAATGGTCGGACGCGGCGTCATAGCGGAATTCATACTGAACGGCCTGTAGGGTTACAAGCCCGCAGCGGTGAGACGTAGCAAGCTTTGGTGGCTTGCGCAGAAATCCCAAATCCCAAGCTCCAAATCCCAGGTAAATCCAAAATAACAAAGTGCCAAATTACCAAACGCAGACGCTCTGGATCGGCGCTCCCCTTTTATTATTGGGGATTGGAGTTTACTTGGGATTTGGAGCCTGGGATTTGGGATTTCCCACCGGGGTTTGGGATTTGGGATTTCTCCGGCAGCGTAAGCCGCGGTAACGCGGCTTCGATGGCGGAGCGTTCCGGCTCCAGCCACGGCGGAAGCACGAGCGATTCGCCAAGATGCTGGCGATCTTCATCGACCGCGAAGCCCGGGCCGTCGGTCGCCAGCTCGAAGAGCACTCCGCCTGGTTCCGGGAAGTAAACCGACTTGAACCAGAAGCGATCGATCACCGGCGTCGGGCGCGAGCCGCCTTCGAGGACGCGGGTGCGGACCTCGAGTTGATGCGCTTCGTCGTCCACGCGCCACGCGAGATGATGAATGCTGCCCCTGCCCCAGGCGCCGCGACCAGCCGCCGGCATTTCGTAGAGATCGACATACGCGCCGGATTTGCCCTCCGCCACACCATAACGATGCCATCCGTTTTCGCTGCCAACGTGAGTGAAGGCCATCGCGTCGGTGAGAAAGGAACTCGTCCGCACCAGATCGCGCTCGACCATGCGAGCGCTTTCCAAACCGCGAATCTGCTTTTCGACTGGAATAGGACTTCCGTTCCAAGGCGTGAAGGGTCGCCCGAGCGAGTCCTCACTTTCCACTAGCGCAACGCGCAGACCATGCGGATCGCGGAAAGGCAAGGCCGATTGGCCGAAGCGCAATTCCACGGGAGCCAACTTGGTCCCGGATTGTTGCAAACGGTCCGCCCAAAAATCGAGACTGCCGGGCGGAACAGCAAGCGCCACTTCGCTGCTCAGTCCGTAGCCCTCGCGGTTCGGCGCCATTTGCGCCCAGGGAAAAAAGGTGAGGTCGGTGCCGGGATGGCCTTCCGCGTCGGCGTAGAAAAGATGGTAGGTGCCGGGGTCATCCTGGTTCACGCTTCTCTTGACCAGGCGCATCCCGAGCACGCCCGCGTAGAAATCCAGGTTCTCCTGCGCCGGGCCGGCAATGGCGGTGACATGATGAAGTCCTTTGACGGTTGGCATGGCGCGTCCGGCATCATCGTGCGACGAACGGAGAAACGCTATTGCAAACGCGTTGGCCTTCAGCCTCAAGGAGCGGCGATTTGCAATCGCCGTTTTAGTAAGTCGGCGGTTTCAAACCGCCGCTCCTTGAAGCTGCTATTGCAAATGATACGCCTCGACGAGCGCGACGCCGGTGTCGCCACTCACGCCGCTGACCACGGCGGTATAATTTCCCGGGGGGAGATCCGCGAGGATGGCGGATTCCGAATCGTTGGATGGGGCCAGCCCTGCGGATGCGATCGCGGCTTGCTGCGAATCCTTCCAGTTATTGTTCGCGGAAATCCGGACCCCATTGGAATTGAACAACTCCAACTGTGGATCGCTCAGCGAGTTCGTGATGCCGGCCGCGGCAAGCGTTGGACCGAGCGCGCGGAACACAACCCGGGCCGAATCAGGTCCGGTCACAATGGTTCCGCCGATCATCACGGTTGGACCGGTGCCGACCAATCCGCGCGTGCTGATGTTGGCTAGCTTCGAGGCGGCTCCCGGCTGCAGATCGTAAACTTCCACAAGGCCGATCCCGGTCTCACCGCCATTCCCGCGGAGAACAGCCGTGTAGGACCCGGGTGCGAGCGTGGCCAAAATCGCGGACTCGCGATTATTCGTTGGCGCCAGGTTCGCATTGCGCAAGGCCTGCCCCTGCGCCTCCTGCCAGTCGTTGTTGCCGAGCAACAGAGTGCCCGCCGAGTCGTAAAGTTCGAGAACGGGGTCGCCTAAGGCGCCCTGCACGCCGGCATCGGCGAGCGAGGGGCCGAGCCCGCGAATCGCGACCTGCTTCGCCATATCTCCGATGATGATGAAACCGGCGATCGCGACGTTATTCGAAGACCCGACCTGGACCCGAGTCGAGAGATTGGCGAGCGCGTCACGGCCGGTGACGCGAACAACGACCGCGTCGTAAGCAACCGTATGGACGCCGTCATCCGCGCTGAGCATGAAGGTGTAGGTGCCGGGCCCATTCACCGTCGCCGTGGTCGCCGCCTGATTCGGGTTCGCGAACGAGACACCGGCTGGGCCCGAATAAACTTTCCAAAGAATGGTCGCGCGGCCCGAAGGATCGCTCACCGAGCCACTGAGCGAAATGGCGGTGGGGGCTTCGAGAAATTGATCGGCGCCCGCGTTTACACTCGGCGCCCCGGGCGAGCGCGGGCCCTCGGTTGGACCCGTTGTTTGGATGATTTCGAAATTGCTGATGCCGATGGTCGAAAGATGATCGAACGCGTTCGTGGCGAAGCGATCGTCCGGGCAAACCGACACGGAGAAGAAACCGCCGTTATCGGCGACGAGCGCGCCATATTTTTTCAGCGCGCGCAGGACCGCTTTTTCCTCGATCGTCCAGTTGTCGGGAATGACGAAGCCCGCTTTGAGCCGCACGCGCTGGCCCATTGCCGGATAACTCGTCGAAGTCGCGGGAATGGAAGAGGCGTAATGCGTCGCCGGATAAATGTATTCGCGCCGCGTCCTGGCGACGACGATCCGCAACGCATGCTCGACCATGCCGCGCTGGCACTCGTCGTAGCGCACGATTGCGGGAAACATCGGCAGGCCTGCGGCATCGCCGGAAGTCCAGCCGGCGGGACGCAGCGCGTTCGAGTTGAGATTGAACTTCGCGCCGTTCGATGCCTGCCAGCCGCTGTTCGTCAGCCTGGTCAGCCACGTTTCCCAAATGGAGCCGGGGCCTGGCGCGACGATGATGGAATGGCGGTCCCCGCCGGTGTTGTTCACGTCCCGCTGCCATTGCTCGAGGGTGAGATTGCCGGTCCCGCGAGGCCAGGTCTCGACCGGCATGTTCGCGGGGATGGGATAGCTGCCATTGGGGAATGTCCCGCCATCGAGGTCGGATTCATCGGCGTAGTTGAAAAAGGGAATGGTCACGCGCGGCTGATTGTCCGGAACGAGGACGTAGTTCATTTCGTAAAAGGGGCGGAGCGTGCGACGGCTCGACGAGAGGTCGCTCGTGATTTGCGCGATGATTGCGTCGGAGTCCGCATGCACGGGACGGCGCGAGATGTCTTCGTTCCAAGGATTGTCGCGCGGCATGATTTGCATGGCGGAGACGATCGCGTCGGCGGCCGGAGTGTTGAACAGGGTGGGCGCGGTGACGGTCGGTTCCGGGCCAAGGATGCGGCCCTCGTGGTTGATCCGCTCTGCGCGAACGATCGACGGGAAGGCGCAGGCGACAAGCAGAGAGAGGAAGCGGAGCGCGATCATCGAGGGAAAAGCAGCAGTAATTAAGCCGCATTTTGTGAGTGTGTCTCAAGGAGCGGCGCTTTCCAAACCGCCGTCCGTCGTTCCCTCGTTCCCAAGCTCTAGCTTGGAATGCATTTATTCCTGAAGCTGCGCTTCACCTCGTGGCGATAGCGTGAACGCGCCGTGCGTTAGTGTAGAGCGCGATCGAAGCCGAGCTTCGCAGAAACAAATGCGCCCCAAGGCGGAGCTTGGGAACGAGATTGTGGGTCGGCGGGCTGGAGGCCGCCGCTCCTTGGCTAAAACCACCGCTTCCTCTTGAAGTAATAGATCTGGAAGCAGGCCACGCCGAGCATGAACAACATCACCGCGATGTATCCGTAAGGCTGATACAGCTCGGGCATGTTCCAAGGCAACTGCTTGCCATCCGCTTCGCGGACGAAATTCATCCCGTAAACGCCCACAATAAAAGTAAGTGGGATAAAAATGGATGAGATGACGGTAAGCACCTTCATGATCTGGTTCGTGCGGATGCCAACGCTGGAGAGATACAATTCCATCAAGCCGGAGAGCACGTCGCGATAGCTCTCGACCAGATCCATCAGCTGCACCGTGTGATCGTAGCAATCGCGCAAATAAACCCTCGTCCCCTTGGTGACGAAGCCGGCCTCTTCGTGCATCAGCGTATTGACCAGGTCGCGCACCGGCCAGATAAAGCGGCGAACTTGCGACAGCGTCCGCTTGTAGCGGTGCAGCTCGCTAATTGGACTATCCTTCAATGTCGCCAGCTGGTCTTCGATTCGATCGATCGACGCCCCCACGCTTTCCAGCACGGGATAGTAATGGTCGATAATTGAATCGAGCAGGGCGTAGGCAAGATAGTCAGCCCCACGTTTTCGGATGGAACCGTTGGCCGCGCGGATGCGGGCCCGCACCGGTTCGAACACGTCGAAGTCCCCCTCCTCCTGGATGGTGATGAGAAAATTTTTTCCCAGGAACATGCTCACCTGCTCGCCGCACATTTGTTTCTTGGGATTCAGGTAAAGCATCTGCGCAACGATGAAGAGGTAGTCATCGTATTGCTCCATCTTGGGCCGCTGGCCGGTCGCGAGCACATCTTCGAGGGCGAGAGGATGGAGGTTGAACTGTTTTCCGAGCGTGCGGAGCACGTCGATGTCCCCCAGCCCGTCGATGTTGATCCAGGTGATGCGCTGGTTGTCGAGATGGGGTAGGAGCTCTTCTTTGTTCGCGATCGTGCGCTCTTCGAGATGTTCGCGATCGTACTCGATCAGAGTGATGATGGCCGGGTGTTTCGCCGTTTCCTCATGCGGCTTGAGCGCTCCGGGCGGTTCCCCGGGAATAGGATAACGAGTCTTGAACATGAACTAGGGAAAAGGCTGGGCCGCGATCGCAGCAACCGCGGTGTTTTTCCGCCGGCGCAATTCCATTGCCCACAGCCCGATGATGGTCAGGATGTCGCTGACGAGATGCGTGGTTTGGGTGGAGCTGACCGGGGCCGGATTCAGGGTGGGTTCGAGAAGTTCGCGGACCGGCTTGATTTCCGGGGCGGTCGAGCCGGGATCGGATTGCTTGATGGCGGCGAGGGTCGCGTGGCGTTGGATCGCGGTAGCCTTGATCGCATCCAGATTCTCGTAGGCGAACAAACCGAACAGAAGCGAGACGATCAAAGTGGTGATGGCCGCCGGTTGTTTGCGCAACGAAGAGAAGGCAAGCAGCCCCCCTACGATGACAACGTAAAGCGTCCAGTAATTTTGCAGGGCGGTCGTGCGCTCGAAGTAGAGTTGAATCAAGTTCGAATAATTCATAAGCGAGATCGATTATGGGGCAGTGGACTGCCGACGCGAGGAGAAATCGGTTAACGCTGCGACAATCTCCGGACGCACAATGATCATGGGGCGCACTTTTCGCAGAACATCAATCGCCTCGGGAACGCTGCTGACGGCGCCGGTGTGAAGCAGGTACGCGGCAGCCGCCGCGGCAGTGCGGGAATATCCGATTTTGCAATGGATGTAAACGATGCCGTTTCGCGATTCCTCGTCGCTCTCTGCTGCTGCCGATTCAGCGGAGTGCAACTCCGCTGGCCGCACAGACTGAAAGTCTATGTTCCGGCTGATGAACGCCACCATCTCATCGAGTTGCTCCGGAGGAGGGGCGGTGAGATCGAGGATGGGGATGTTGCGGTAAGTGACGCCGCGAAAAGGCGCGGGCTCGGAGAACTCAGCGGTGAGATCGAGGACGGCGGTCACTCCGAGGCGGACAGCGGTCGCGGCTTCCCGGCGCGACAACACGGACCCGATCCAGATTTGCGGCGTCAATCGATCCCACGCGCGGCATTGCCGGCGGTAATAGAACCGGGAGAGTTGCTGGCCTAACAAACAAGGGCCGAGCGCCCACCACGCAGTCCAGGGCAATCGGCCGTCACGCTTGCGAAAAATTCCCGGCCCCAGTCCGAAGTAGGCGACGGCGGAGATCGCCAGCGATATTGCCGGCCAAATCAGGAATGCGCCCCACGGCCAGAGCCCAACAACGAGACCCACGAGAAGCAACGCGCCGATTCCATAGTAGGCGCCGACTCGGCGGTTTTTTAACACCGGCAAAGGCGGCGCCGGTTCGCGAATGAAGTAGAGGCAATATGCGCCGAGCGCGAAGCCGGCCACGACATCCATGACGTGATGCTGATAAGTCAGGACGGCGGAAAGTCCGATGAGAACAAACCAAAGGTTGGAGGCATGCCGCAAAAGGCCGCGAGTATGGCGCGCATAAAATTCAGCGAGAATGGTTCGCAGGGTGATGTGGAGCGAAGGGAGCAAATTGTAGGGTTGATCAATCGTTCGAAACCAATCGAACACTGCGCCGAGCCAGCCGTCGGCCTGGGGACGTTCGAAGGCGAAGCGCAGCGGGAATAAGAGAAAGCAAAGCCCAGCAACGAGAATAGCAGCGGCAATTCGTTTGGAGAATGTGACCAATTCGCGATCGCTGCGGCAAAGGAAGGGCGCGGCGATGAAGAACAAATCGATCGACATATAGGGCGCGATCATGAGCGGCACGAATGGGATGAGCCGTTCCCATTCGAAGAAGAGCGTCCCCACGTCGCTCCGTTGCGACGTGAACCAGTTGGTCCAGCCGTAGACGATGAGGAAGAGGATTGAGAGTCCCGCCGAGGCAGCGAGTGCTCTTAAGGTGGATCGAGCGCTCCGCCGCTCGATGCCATCAAAGTGCGGCTTCGCCGCCATTTCTACCATCGCGCGATCCCGCAGTCGCGGGAGTCGCCTCAGCTCGCCGCGCCACCGAGACGGTGAAAATCCCCCACTCATCCACTTCCATCTCGACTTTCTCGAAACCGGCGGTGCGCACCAGTTCGTCCATCTCCGCCGTCGTGCGCCGCCGCATAATCCATGGTTCGCCTTCGCGGTTCCGCAGAACGCGCGCGATGAATTCCACCTGTGGATGCCACGGCTGGTTCGTGTAGATGAGATGGCCGCCGGGCTCGATTGCATCAGCCAGTCCGCGCAGCGAAGTCAGCACATCGGCATTCGAAGGAAACAACTCGAATAAACCCGAGACGATGCCGATCGTCGGCCGCGGCTCGATCGCTGCCAGCGACGCGCGATCGAAAGCATTACCGGGCGAGACCGTTACATTCGTCAGACCGAAATCGCGCGCGAGCCGCGTGGCGGCATCGACGTTCTCCTGCTTGTAATCTCGGAGCAACGCCGTCATCGGAATCTCCGGCAAAGCCCGCATCGTCTCGAGGAGATACCGTCCCCCACCCGCCGCGATATCGACGATGCGGACAGGGCGCCCCGCCGCGTGCGTTTTCTCGATCGCGCTCCGGAGCAGCTTCTCCAGGTTTTTCTTCCGCTGCCGGATGCCGCGCCAGCCGATGCTGTTCAGATAACCGTGATCGATGAAACGCCCGAGCGCCGTCGCCCCACGCGGTTTGTTCTCGTAAACGTAGTCGAGCGTGAGCCCCGAATCGAAACCGCTGCGCCAGCCGAGATCGATCCCTTTGCTCAAACGCCCACCGGTCTTCATCCCGGCGCGGACGATTGCGAACTGCGGACCGCCCCGGAGTTTCAGCCGTTCATATTCTTCCCAGGTGTGGCCGTACTTGTCGGCTTCCAGCAACGACGGAGCGGCCGGCGGCGCCGCGAATCGCTCCAGAATGAACTCGCGCGCACGATCGACCACCTGGGCCCGCTCTTTCTCGTGAAAGATGGCGTGATAGGCCGCGGGGAAAACATGCATCCGTTTCACGGGCGACGAGAGGCCGTTGAAGAATTCGCGTTGCGCCCTGAGGCTCACGACCCAATCGCGGCCGGCGCTCAACATCAGCGTCGGGACGTTGATCGCGCCCGCATCTGCGAGTAAACGCGTGCCGGCATCGTGCAAGGCGATGAGAACGTTGACGGCAATCTGGCGGAAGATGAGCGGGTCAGCGTCATAGATCGCGGCTTGCGCCGGATCGTGCGTAAGCATCCTGGCTTTCACGTAGCTCTTCACGTAACCGGGCCCGAGGAACTTCTGTTTGAATCTGAGCGATGGGATCGCAAGCGGGACGTAAAGCCGAACGCGAAACGCCGGCGTGGCGAGGATCATGGCGCGAATCGGCGGCGCGTAATCATGCACCCAGGCCGCGACCGTGACGGCGCCGACGCTGTGCGCCAGCACAATCATATTTTTCAGTGCAAATCCGTGGCGCTCGCTGACGTGACGAACAAACGCGTCCACATCTTTCACCATCGTTCCAAAATTCTCCGCGGAACCTCGCTCGCCCGCCGAACGCCCGTGGCCCCGCGCGTCCCAGGCGAAAATGGCAACGTCGTTCAGCCCGAGCATTTCCACGACTTCCGACCAGCGGCCGGAATGCTCGTGTCCGCGATGAAAGAGGAGCAGCGCTTTTTCCGTGGGCTCCGCTGGAATCCAGGCGCGAAAGAACAGCTCGGCGCCGTCCCAGCTCGTCATCGTTTCTTCAGCGGCCTGCATGTTGTTGCGCCAATTGTTCCACGGCGTCATGAAGCTCGCCGGCAATGGCGGCGCTCGCGCTCTTGTCGGTGGGCACCGAGGCGTAATTCCGCGGCGCGCCGATGATCAGCCGCACTTTTCGAGGCCGCGGAAAGCGGCTCCCTTTTGGCCAGGCGCGAAAAGCGCCATCCAGATAACAAGGAAGGACCGGCACATCCCGGCCGGCCACGAGGGCGCCGATGCCTCCCTTGAATTCCTGAAGCTCGCCAGTGGTCGAGCGAGTTCCCTCCGGGAAAATAATCAGGACGTTGCCGGCGTTCGAGAGGAGCTCGCCGCAAATCGCGAGACTGTGGCGGACATTGGTCTGGCGCGCGAAAGGCAGCGCATTGACCACCACCGTGGCGATCCAGGTGCGCGGCACGCTCTTGAAAAAATAATCCGCGGCGGCCGCCGGAAACGCGCGGTGCAACCGGCGCAGCGGCAGGCCCGCCAGAAGACAGACGGTGTCGAGATGGCTGGAATGGTTCGCGACCAGCACAAACGAACGATTACTCCGCAGGTGCTCTTCGCCGATAATCTCAAAGCGGCACCAGGTGCGCAGCAGTCCCCGGATGATGAGCGCCACGATGGAGCGCAATCCATAAACGAGCATGTCCGGTTCGCGGGGAAAATTCCGGAGCCGTTCGGAGAGCGACCGATCCAGGTCGGCCGCGGGTTCGTATTGCCAGCGCTTCATCGCAGCTCGTGATAATACCCGGCCATGTGCATGAAGAGCGGCGCGACGTAAATCAAGCTATCGATCCGGTCGAGAATGCCGCCGTGGCCGGGAATCAATCCGCCCATGTCCTTGGTTCCGATGTCACGCTTGATCACGCTGATGGAAAGATCGCCCAGCTGACCTCCGATGCCAACGATGAGGCCAGTGAGAATCAATTGCCATGGGCCAAACTCCGGGAAGGAAAACCAGAGCAACCATGGGAGAATCATGGAAACGCCCAGCGCGCCGAGGGCGCCTTCCCAGGTTTTCCTGGGACTGATCTCACTGCGCAATGGATGCCGGCCGAAGAGCCGGCCGAAAGTGAACGCCGCCACGTCGTTCAGCTCCGTCGCGAAAACGATATAGAGAAGATAGCCATAGGCGTTCACCGCGTTCGCGAGAAAGCCGAGATGACCGAACATCCAGCCGATGTAAACAAAGCCGACGATGCCTAACGACATGCGTTGCAACTCGCCGCGGGCGCGATTGCGCAGGATGGGCACGAGCAGAATGAGCGCGATGGCGAAGACCGGCACGGCGACAAAAAAGCCATACCAGCCTGTCCCCGGTTCTTCCCCGCGCGGATGCGGCATCAGGGAGGCGGCGCCCACCGTCACGATACCGGCATAGACAGCGCCGGTCATCCACCAGTCGCGATACAAGCCGGAGGCGCGCGCGAATTCCTTGAAGCCGAAAATGGCCAGGAGCGTGATGCCGATGATGGTCGGGACCCGGCCGGCGAAGATCGCGGCCAAACCGATCGGCGCCAGGACAAGCCACGAGCGATACGTGCTCCAGATCGAGCCGAGCTCCTTCTTGAATCCCCAATGCAGAATGCCGAGCACGATTCCTCCCACGAGGAGGGAGACGAAGATGATGCGCAGATACGCGAAAAAAATCGGATCCTGAAGCGCCTGGTGCGGAGACATTAGGGAGCGGAGGATTTCGCGCGCAGCGCCGCCATGATTCGCTTTAACCGGATGAACATCGTCTGCAGGCAGCCTGCCACGACAATAAGGGAGGCCCAGTCGAGCACGGTCAAGCTCCCCAAGCGTAGCGCGCTTCCGCACCAAAGGCAGACGAGCGTAATCCAGGCAGCGAGGTGCAGCGTCACCATTCGCCAGGGCTTCGACATCACTCCACTGAATTCGCGGTGGACTCCCACCGCTTGCCCGAACATGCCGACATAAGCGGTCAGGAGCGCGAACATTGCCGCCCAATATCCCAGAAAAGGATTCATCCAGCCGCTGTGCGCGACACCCACGAAGATCAGGACATCGGAAACGCGATCGGGCAAATCGTTGAGGATTTCGCCGCGCCAGCTCGCTTGGCCGGAAGCCAGCGCCACCATTCCGTCGAGCATGTTGAACCAAAGGCGCAGATAACAAAGGAGCGGCGCGAGGATTAACAACCACGGGGACGATCCCGATTTCCAAAAACAGAAGGCGGCGGCGGCGGCGGCTACGATCGAGGCGTATGAGATCGAATCGGGATGGACACCCAGCCGCACGCACAGGGCCGTGGCGAGACGCGCGGTGGACCGGAACCCGTCCGCGATCGGCCGTCGCGAAGTTGGTTCATATTGCCCCATGCGATCTCGGCTGGTTGTACGGTTTCCCGGGCGCAGGGTCAACCGGCCGGTTTACATCGCGAAACTTACTTACTGTCATCTCGAGGGGCGCAGACGAACTCACGCAAAGGCGCAAAGACGCTAAGTTCCGGAGGAATTCGTCCTTTGCGCCTTGGCGCCTTTGCGTGATACCTCGGCATGCGGTCCGCGGCGGCAACCACGAAATCGGCGCGGTGAAGATGGCGGCGGCTACGGCTTGAGCGGACGGATCTCGCCGGTCACTTCGGAGACGACCGGATAACCTTCAATCGATTTCGGAACGTCGCGCTCGGCTTCGGGCGTTTTCCGCGCGAGCATGACTTTCAGGCAGGGCGTCTTGCCATCTTCGAGCACCCCGACATACACGCCGACGACGCCGGGGATGGCGAGCAACTTCTTGTCGTGATCGCGCAGGACGGCGTTGATGTCCCGCTTCGGTGAGGGTGAATTATCCTGGGCCATATTTTTCGGGCAGCCGGCAGTTAGCGCGAACAGCGCGAAGCCAATAATGCAGCTCGTCCACTGCCACCGGCGTTTCCGCATGCGAAAGTCTCGCTGCTTATCGCGAAAACGAAAGCACCCGTTCGCGCGAACGAACGGGTGCTTCGAAAACTTCGCTAAAACAGATTACGGCGTGCCGACCATGGTCGCGCCGAGAAAGCTCAGCACCTGACCGATCGGGTTGGCGATCGCCGTGCTGCTGCTACCTGCGAAGAGCAAGCCGATCGGGCGAGGATTGGTGGCCACGTCCTGCACCATGAGCGAACCGGAGTCGCCGCCAGCCAGGAATTTGCTGCCTTTGTTCGAGATGACGATCTGGCCCGTGAACGTCTTCGTGAAAGCGACGCCGCCGGCGCATTCGTTATCATAGGTGACGCTGATGGTCGCATTCAAGCCTGAGACCTTGCTGCGGGTCAACCCGGTGGTGCGGCCGCTTTTTTTCACCGGCTGATTGATCGAGGCGGCGATAGGTGTCGATGAGATCGTTCCAATCTCGAGGATGGCGCCGTCAGTCCGGACCATGCCGGGGGTTACCGCTGCGATGGCGGCATCGACATTGCTGGCGGGGAGAGAGCTTCTCTTTACCAGCGTGGCTACGTTCTGCGCGTTGGCAGCGTTGCAACTCACATCGATGAGACCGGGCTGGATCACCGGGTCGCCGGTTACGGCTACCCTGGTGTTACCGCCGAGGACGATATCCGCCTCGAGCACATGGTAATTGCTGAGGATGTGCTGGACACCACCAATGGAGACCAGAGACCCGAGTGTGCCGCCGCAGCAAAAGCCGTTGGCGAGATCGAAGCGCCAGCCGCCCGAGGTCCCGAGCTGGATTGGGGGCGTCTGAATCGTCTTGTGATTTACGCCACTGCCGGGAGGGGCCATGGCGCGGAATTTTTCCGTGAGCTCAACCTGCACGCCGACACCGCGGAGTGCACGAGGGAGGTTACGAATCACTTCACCCGCATTGCTTGCGTCTTGATCGACGTAAACGACGAGCGTGGGTTTGCCCGCCGCATCGACACCCACGGCAGTGCCGAGGACTTCCGATTGGCGCATCCAATTGGCGGTGACTTCATGCTGCACGGCCATAACGGCCCTGACGTTCGCATGGGTATCATCGAGCACGCCGGCTGGCGGAGCTGCGAAGGTTGTGAGGGAGACAAGTCCGGAGAGAACTCCGGCCGATAGTGCTACGAGAGCACGGAGGAACTGACGAGGTTTTAACATCCGTCGGTTCTAGTGATCTGCGTGAACCAAGACAAGCTTTTAAAACGGCAATTGCGAAATAATTACCACGTTTTCCAAAACGCTGCGGCGATTGACATTACGGGGGGCTTGTGAATAAGATCGCTCACTATGCGCGCGATTTGGAAGGGTAGCATCAGCTTCGGTTTGGTTTATATCCCCATCGCCGTTTACCCGGCGACCAAGGAAGAGAA
>DASQLH010000095.1:0-5796 GCA_035630155.1 Chthoniobacterales bacterium | reverse complement strand
CACCAGCGATCTTTTTCTTCGCGCGTCCAGTTGCGCGTTTGTTCGTCGGTGAGTTGGACGAGAGCCATGAAATTCTTAGAGCGATTTGTGGATCAGGCCGAGGCCGCAGGCATCTTTATAGATCGGGCGCGGCAAGTCCATCGAACGTGCGCCGCCGTTCAGGCAAAATGTTTCCACATCCGGATGCGTTTTGCGCCACTCGAAAAACGCCTTTCCGACACCGCCCTGTTTCGTGACATCGAAGTCTGCTGCGAAACGGCTGACATCATGGAGCGCGAGAATTCCGCCAGGGGCGAGCGCGCCGAACCAGAGATCGAGCTCGCCCAATGTCGCCAGATACTCGTGGGAGCTGTCGATGATAATCAGCTCCGGATCGCCGCCGAGATATGCCTTCGCGGCAATCGGCGATTGCGGATCCAGAGAGTTCCGCTCCGCGATCTCGACAAAACTCTCGAGGCCAGCTCGCGCGATCCAGCGCCGCGTCATCTCGCACATGGCCGGATCGATATCCAAACTGAAGAGGCCGCGCGTGGCGTTCATCCGGCGCAGCATCCAGCCGAGAAGCAGCGCTGAGTAGCCCGCGCAGGTGCCGAGCTGCACGATGCGGCTGGCGCGATTCCCCATGACGAGCCCATGCAGCAACGAGATTAATGGCACCGCGCATTCGCCGATCGGTCCGTTGCGGTCCGTTTCGGTATACCACTCCCGCAGCACGTCCCATTCAGCTTCCGTCAGGTCCGAATAAATCGGCGGGACATAATCGTTGCTGGCCAGTTGATGCCACCAGTAGCGGGGGTGCGGATTCTCGTTCCAGGCGCGTGAGCGCAGCGGATCGTCAGGCATCACGGCGCGAGGCGGTCGATCTGCCAGGCGCCGTCGGTTTGACGCGAATAAAGGAAGCGATCGTGGAGGCGATTCGGCCGGCCCTGCCAGAATTCGATCCGGTCCGGGTTCAACCGATAGCCGCCCCAATGCGGCGGGAGGGAAATCTCGCCGTCCGCGAAACGCTCCTCCATCTGCTCCAGACGGGCGTCGAGAATCTGCCGGCTATCGATCACTTCGCTCTGTTTCGAAACCCAGGCCCCGAGCCGGCTGCCGGGCGGCCGCGAATGAAAATAGGCCGCGGAATCTTCGCGCGAGGTTCTTTCCACCGGACCGCTGATCCGGATCTGCCGCTCGAGTTTAGGCCAGAAAAAATTCAGGGCGGCGTGCGGGTTCGCCTCGAGATGTTTCCCTTTCTCGCTGTCGTAATTCGTAAAGAAAGTGAAACCGCGGTCATCGAAAGACTTGAGCAAAACGATGCGCACCGATGGTTTGCCGTCGGGGGTCGCGGTGGCGAGGCTCATCGCGTTGACGTCGCGAATGTCCGCGGCGAGCGCGGCGGCGAACCAGGCGCCGAATTGTTTGAACGGGTCGGAATGAAGATCGGCCCGGCGCAGACCGTGCGCGTCATATTCATGGCGCAGGCCGGTTAATTCGGATATCGGCGTTTCATCCATAGCAGAACGCCGACAGATTATTTGAGACGGGCGAAAATGTCGAAGGGCGATTGTGGCCGATGGCTTCCCTGTAGCCGCCGCCCTGTGGGCGGCGCGAGAGCGTCCCCTCGTTCCCAAGCTCCAGCTTGGGGACGCAATTGTCAGCGAAGCTTTGCTTCGTCACCGTGGCTGCTCTTGAAGCGTACGACGAAGCTGGAGCTTCGCAGATAAGTGCATTCCCAAGCTGGAGCTTGGGAACGAGGGGGACGGCGGTTTGTAAACCGCCGCTCCTTGAGGCGCGAAGGAGCCTAATTGATCATCACAACTGTGCCGACCGGAAGATCCGAGAAGAGCTTCTTGGCGGCATCGCCCGGGAGGCGAATACAACCATGCGAGGCCGGATACTGCGGCACCACCCCGGCGTGCATGCCGAAGTCGCGGCAATTCAGCCGCATGAAATAAGGCATCGCGACTTTGTAGATCGTCGAGACATGGTCGCGATCTTTGTCCGTGATGACGAAATGGCCCGCGGGTGTGTCGTACCCCTGGCGGCCGGTGGAAACCTGGGTTGTGAAAATGGTGACGCCGTCTTTGATCACCGTCGCGTGCTGCTTCGCGAGCGAAATTTCGACTCGAAGCTCCTCAGGCATCGGCCCGCCACCAAGAAGGAGCTGGACGCATTTCCAGTTTGAGGTCCAGGCGGCGAAATAGAGCGGCAGCATCTTGTGCTTCGGCGTGGATTGCCGGCGATCCGCTCCGGCATCGAGCAAAGCGCGCACATAATCGGTCCGGCCCAGCCCCGCTGCGAGCATGAGGAGGTTTACGCCGGTCTCGTTTTCGATGTAAAGACGCAGGTATTTGTTCTGGAGCAGCGACATGAATTCCTTCTCCGCGGCCTTCGGAAGGGCGACGTTCGGATCGCTCCCGCAGGCGAGGAGGGCATGGAAAAGTGGGGCTTCATCGTTGGCAATGGCGTAGGCGATCAGCGGGACGATGCCCCCTTCGCGCGTGGGCGGCGTGGAATGTTTGTTCAACAGAAGGCGAACCTGCTCCCGCATGTCCGCCTTGAGCGCCACCTCGAGGGCGCGGCGCGTTTCCGGGGTCCATTCGAGCGTGCCGGGGAAGCGCGCCAGGATCACCTCGAAGATCTTCATGTTGCCGCTGGCGAGCGCGGCCGTTAAGAGATCACGGCTGGGCTGGAAGTTCGGCATGAGGGAAAGGAGAAGCTCCAGCGCCTCGTGTTTGCCGGCCGCGAGGGCGTAATGCAGCGCGGTGCGGCCTTCAAAATCCATGAAGTCGAGGCGGGCTTCGCGCTCCACGAGCGTCCGGAGCATTTCCATATTGCCCTGTTTCGCCGCGACCATCAGCGAAGTGAGGCCGGTCTCATCGGCGGTCTCGACCGGGGCGCCGGCGTCGATCAGTTTGCGGACGATTTCCCAATCCTGGTTCAGCGCGGCCGTGATGACGGCGTTCTGGCGGCGAAGGATCGGCGCGCTCAGCTCAGTATCGGCGTTAAAACAGTGATCGATGATGTGGCCCCGGCGCGCTGGAACCACCGGCAACGGCGTATCAGCCCCGATGGACGGACCGGCGATGAGCATCGGTTCCTCTGGCAGGACTGAGGCTAAAGGCAAGGATGCAGGTGGGGGAACCGGGGCCGGGAGCTGCGCCGTTGGCGATGACGGGAGACTCATCGTGTAGGCGATGAGGCCGGCAAGCGCGAGGCTTCCGGTTATTTTTCGAATGATGGATAGGCGCATGTTAAAAACTGACGAGGATAATGCTACACCCCCCGTCAAGTAGGTATGAGCACGATCACGGCCAGCTCGTTTTGCGCAGAAATACAGGGATTAGCAACATCCGACTTCTAAAACAGCCTTGACGGGGCATTTCGCGGCCAAATAAGATGCGCGCCCGCTCCAAGAACGAGCATTTCAGGCCGCATTCGGGCCTTCCAAACTCCACCAAAGGACGAAACAGATGAAGACTACCATCCTTGCCATTACCCTGCTTGTCGCCGCAGCCACGCCGTTCGCGCTGGCCCAGGAAGAAACGGCAACCCCCGCTCCCGACGCCTCGCCGGAGATGACCGTTTCGGAAAAAACCGAGGCGGCGGACCCAAGTGTGTCGATTAGCACCGAAAAAGACGCCTCGCCGAAGCCAAACCCGGCCAGTTCACCGACCCCGGCGAAGGATTCGTCCCCCGCAGCCACCAGGAGCAAGCCCAGCGCGACCCCGGCCCCAAACGCTTCGACGGCTGCCGTCATGCCGGCAAAAAAGTCGACCCCCGAAGCCACCATCCGGGAGATCGAAGACAAATGGGAAGCCTCCATTATGCGGCACGATCCGTCGGTCGCCCAGGCTTATCTGGCGGATGACTTCCGCGGCATCAGCTCGCAGGGGAAGGTAATGACCAAATCGAAGCTGCTGGCTGAGATCAAGAAGGACACCGACACCTATTCCTCGGCAAAGAACGGCAAGGTGGATGTGCGTGTCTTCGGCGGGCAATTCGCCGTGGCCACGGGCGTTTCCACAGAGGCGGGGAAATCGAAAGAGGGCAAAGAGTTCAAACGAAGTTTCCGTTGGACCGATGCCTGGGTGCTGCGGAACGGCACATGGCAGTGCGTCGCCTCGCAGGCGATGCTGGTGAAATAACACGCGTTCCGATTGGAAATGCGACAGTTGTGTCGCGAAAGTAAACGCGAAGCGGGCGTTGGCGCGCGATCTTCCCCTGCAAAACGGTCGGGCACGACCGTTGCTAAAGACAACGTTATGCTTCCGCTTTCTGCTTTCGTCATCGCTCTCGGCTCTGTCTTCACGAGCGTCTTCTGGGCGTGCAAAGAAGACATGGCCGATCGCGTGTAAGATTAAGAGCCAGGGTTCTCTTCCTGGAAGAATCGCGCCCCTTCCTGTTTACTCGTACGCGCGGGGCGGTAACTTAGCCGCCCATGCCGGTCACAGAGGAGCAGATCAAGGAAGCATTGAAGGGCGTTAAGTACCCTGGCTTCAGCCGTGACATTGTTTCCTTCGGCTTGGTGAAGGGAATCCAAATCGACGGCGATGCTGTCACCGTCCAAATGGCGCTGGCCACTAATGAGCCCGCCATTCCGCAGGCCATCAAGACGGAGTCAGAAGCGATCCTGCAGGCGCTGCCCGGGGTCGCTCACGCCAGGGTCTTGATCGATATCCACGCCCCGCCAACGGGCGCGGGCGCAGCCGGAGTGGGGGCGACGCGGATCGAAGGGATCAGCCACGTCATCGCCATCGCCAGCGGGAAAGGCGGCGTCGGCAAATCGACTGTCGCGGCGAACCTGGCGGTCGCCCTCGAAAAAACGGGCGCGCGGGTGGGCCTGTGCGATTGCGACATCTATGGCCCCAGCATTTCCCTTATGTTCGGAACCCGCGACCGGCCGGCGGCGACGGAAGAGAATCGAATCATCCCGATCGAGCAATACAACCTGAAGCTCATGTCGATGGGGTTTCTCCTCGACGATGCGGCGCCGGCGATCCTGCGCGGGCCGATGGTGACGCGTTACACCCAGCAATTTCTCCGGCAGGTGGAGTGGGGCGAACTGGATTTCCTCATCCTCGATTTGCCTCCCGGCACGGGCGACATCCAGCTCACCATCGTGCAAACTGTCGCGCTCGCGGGGGCCATAATTGTGACCACGCCACAGGAGGTCGCGCTGATCGATGCCCGAAAGGCCGCGACCATGTTCGAAAAGGTGAACGTGCCGGTCCTGGGGTTGATCGAAAACATGAGCTACTTCGCCTGCCCGAGCGACGGCAAACGTTATGACATCTTTGGATCGGGTGGCGGTCTGCGGGAATCGAAGCGCCTTCGGGTTCCGTTGCTCGGCCAGATCCCCATCGACATCGCGACCCGTGAATCCGGCGATCGCGGCCTGCCGATTACGGCTGAGACAGATGATTCGCCGGTGACGGCGGAGTTCGTGAAGATCGCGCAGCACTTAAGGGAAACGCTGCCTTAGGAAGCGCTGTAGCCGCCTCGCTATGTCGAGGCGTTTGGAGACGGCCTGCCCTCAGGCCGTTGGAGGTTTGGATCGCCCGTCGATCCTTTCCGGCACGAGGGCGTGCCGGCTCCAGAAGTTTTGAATAGGCACATCCGCTGCTACGCCTAACTCAGGCGATATGGTTTTTGTTGACCAAAGCTCGCTTATATGAAAAACAGTGCCGAGATGACGGCCGCCCAGGGGGAGCAGTCCCAGTTCGTAAAGAACTCGGTTCTCTACAAGGAGTTCCTTGCCGAGCGCGAAGAGATTTTGAAACACAAATGGATCGAGAGCGAAAAAGCCGG
>DASQLH010000094.1:0-9269 GCA_035630155.1 Chthoniobacterales bacterium | reverse complement strand
GCTGCGCCGGTCCACGATGCGAAACGCCCAGCGGGGAAAACAAGCCGGATCATCCAATCGGTGCAGCCCGCGCGCGATGGCCAGCCATACCTCCGTCAACACATCGTCGGCCGCCTCCTGCCGTTCCAACCGCACCAAGGCCAGCCGGCGCAGGTCCCCCCGCCACAAACCATACAAATCCGTGAAAGCGGCCTCGCTGCCACCCTGGGCGGCAAGCACCAGACATTCGGTCAAGACTTGGCGGGAGTCTCTTTTCATCAGTCTTCAACCCTAAGGTCACACCCAGGGTCGCATCGGTTCAAACAAACGCTCTTTGGGGGCGAAATACGACCTGCCAACCCGCTGTCCGGTGTCGAGTGCCGAGGCCGTGCAAAGTCCGCTACGAGCCGAGCCTGCTATATATCACGACCGTTGCACGACAAGAATCGCGAGTGATTCGGCTCACTCAAGGCGTCCCGCTCCGGACACGACGACGCCGCGTCGTCGCTACACTCTCTCTTTCGCGTGCTCGGCATAGCGAGCCAGGAGCCAGCAAAGGTCTGACAGCCGGTTCAGGTAGCGGAGAATCTCGGCGTTGAACGTGGCGTCGGCCGCCATTAACACCGCCACCCGGCGTTCGGCGCGGCGGCAAACCGTCCGGGCCAGATCGAGCGTGGCCGAAGCCATTGTGTCGCCCGGAACAGACCAGTGCTTGAACTTCCCCATCTTGGCTTCCAATTCATCCACAACGCTGGTGAGCCGACCTGTCATCGCCGCGGAGGTCTGCTGAAATCCATCCTTCAGATAGCGCTCCAGATCTTCCGCGCCGGTCGCAAGCTCGCCCATCACCGTCACCAATTCCTTTTGTACCGCGGTAATCTGCTCGCTCAGGAAAGGGTCTGAAGCCGTCGCGCGCGCCAGACCAAGCGCCGCATTGAGTTCGTCGACGCAACCATAAGCATCCACGCGCGCATCCGTCTTCGGCACGCGCCGCCCGTACATCAACGATGTCTCGCCCGCGTCGCCTGTCTTGGTCGCAATCGACATTTGGATCTTCCCTAAAAAGCGAACGACGAATCAGCTCGCGCCAATTCGTCGTTCGACATTCACTTTGAATTTGTCTACCCCAGCGCGGGCTGCACTTGTGGTTCGTCCACGAGCGATTCGCCCATCGGTTCACCCTTCTCCACGAGCTTGATCTCGCGCACCGCCGGGAAGCCTGTCCCCGCCGGAATGAGGTGGCCCATGATGACGTTCTCCTTGAAGCCGCGAAGACGATCGACCTTGCCGAGCGTTGCCGCTTCGGTGAGCACTCGCGTCGTGTCCTGGAATGAGGCCGCCGAGATGAAGCTGTCGGTTTCGAGCGAAGCCTTGGTGATGCCGAGCAGAACCGGGGTCGCTTCCGCGGGCTTGCCGCCCTGCTCCACGACTTTGGTGTTTTCCGCTTCGAAATCGAGCCGGTCCACCTGGTCGCCCCAGAGCAGCGACGTGTCGCCCGGATCGGTGATCTTCACCTTGCGCAACATCTGGCGCACGATGATCTCGATGTGCTTGTCGTTAATCTCCACGCCTTGGAGGCGGTAAACTTCCTGCACCTCGTTCACCAAATGCTCCTGTAAATCCTGCGGTCCGCAGACTTCGAGAATCTCGTGCGGCACCACCGGACCTTCGGTAAGCTGCTGGCCCTTCTTCACGAAGTCGCCCTTGAAGACGATGATATGTTTGGTCAGCGAAATCAGATGTTCTTCTTCGGTGCCGGTCTCCGGATCCTTCAAAATCAGTTTCCGTTTTCCGCGAACCGTTCCTCCCATCTCGACCGTGCCGTCGATCTTTGCGATCTCCGCCGCATCTTTTGGACGCCGGGCTTCGAACAGTTCCGCTACGCGAGGTAGACCACCCGTGATGTCCTTTGTCTTCGCGATTTTTCGCGGCGTCTTGGCCAGCAACGCGCCGGCGCGGATCTTATGACCCTCCTCGACGACCACGTGCGCCCCTGCTGGAATCGAATAGCTCGCCAGCACTTCCTTTTTGTCGCCTACGACAACGATCTGCGGATGCAGATCCTCTTTGTGCTCGATGATGACCGTGCCCATCAGGCCAGTCGCTTCGTCCACGTCACGTTTGATCGTGACGCCCGCGATCATGTCGCGGAATTCGATCTTGCCGGGCTTGTCCGTCAGAATCGGCACGTTGTACGGATCCCATTGCACGAATGTCTCGCCCTTCTTCACCTGGGCGCCATCCGGCTTCGAGATGACCGATCCGATCACAACATTGTAGCGATCCAGCTCGCGTCCCTCGGCATTGTGCACGCTGATCGAGCCGTTCTTGTTCAGCACGATCCAGCTGCCGTCGAGCGCCTGCACCGTGCGGAGCTCGTTGAACTGCAAGGCGCCGTCGTTCTTCGCCTTGATGATTGGTTGCTTGAACGTCTGGCTGGCCGTGCCGCCGATGTGGAACGTCCGCATCGTCAACTGGGTGCCCGGTTCGCCGATTGATTGGGCGGCGATGATGCCGACCGCTTCGCCCAGCTTCACAAATTGCCCGGTCGCCAGGTTGCGTCCGTAACATTGCGCGCAAACTCCGCGTCCCGTTTCGCAGGTCAGAACCGAACGAATCTTCAAGCTCTCAACGCCGATTTTCTCGATCGCTGCCGCCGTCGGCTCATCGATCAGTCCGTTCGCCTTGATAATCTTCTTCTTCGTCACCGGATCCGCGATCGTTTCGCAGCTCACGCGGCCAACGATTCGAGTCGAAAGATCGACCACCTCTTCGTCACCTTCGTAAATCGACTTCACCGTGATGCCGTTGACGGTGCCGCAATCCATCTCGTTGATGATCACGTCCTGCGACGCGTCCACGAGCTTGCGGGTGAGATAACCGGAATCCGCCGTCTTGAGCGCGGTATCGGCGAGACCCTTGCGGGCGCCGTGCGTCGAGATGAAATACTCGAGCACGCTCAAGCCTTCACGGAAGTTGGAAGTAATCGGCCGTTCGATGATTTCGCCCGACGGCTTCGCCATCAATCCGCGCATGCCGGCGAGCTGTTTCACCTGCTGACGATTGCCTCGCGCGCCGGAGTCCACCATTAGGAAGACCGGGTTCAATTCCTTGCGACCCTCGTTATGCTCGAGGGTGCGGAACATGACGTTCGAGATCTCGTCGCCCGCGTGCGTCCAGATGTCGATGATCTTGTTGTAGCGCTCGCCATCCGTGATGATGCCCTTGCGATACTGCTGCTCGACCGTCTTGATCGATTTGTAAGCGTTTTGCAGCTCGGTCTCTTTTTCCTTCGGAATAATCATGTCGTTGATTCCGATGGAAATTCCGGCCTTGGTCGCTTCCGCGAACCCGAGTTCTTTCAGGCTGTCGAGCGTTTCGACCGTTCCCTGTTGTCCTGCGACTTGGTAGCAGCGCCAGATGATGTCGCTGAGTTGTTTCTTACCGGCAGCCTTGTTGAAGAATCCGAGCTTTTTCGGCCAGATCGCGTTGAAGATCACGCGGCCCGCCGTCGTTTCGATAACGCGCTCGGTCGAAGTGCCGTAAATGGTTTCCTGGCCCACGTCCGGATTCTGGAAGCGAATCCGGTCGTGCGTCCGCACCTTGCCGTCGGCCATCGCGAATTCGACTTCCGTCGCGTTCGCGAAAAGAGGCAGGCGCGTTTCCGCCGCGGTGCCCGTGGCGCGCCGCGGATTCTGAGTGAGATAATAACAGCCAAGCGTGATGTCCTGCGACGGCGTCGTGATCGGCTTCCCGCTCGAGGGCGAGAAAATGTTGTTCGGCGCGAGCATCAGCATGCGCGCTTCCATTTGCGCCTCCACCGAGAGCGGCACATGCACCGCCATCTGGTCACCGTCAAAGTCCGCGTTGTAGGCGGTACAAACGAGTGGGTGGATCCGGATCGCTTCGCCCTCGATGAGGAGCGGTTCGAAAGCCTGGATGGAAAGACGATGCAAAGTCGGCGCGCGGTTCAGCAGCACCGGGTGGCCTTTCGTGACTTCTTCGAGAATATCCCAGACCTCCGGCGTCTGGCGCTCGATCATCTTCTTCGCGCTGCGCACGGTGTGGACGTAGCCAAGATCCTTGAGCCGCCGGATGATGAACGGCTCGAACAAAACGAGCGCCATCTTTTTGGGCAGACCGCACTGATTCAGTTTCAGCTCCGGTCCGATGACGATCACGGAGCGTCCCGAATAATCGACGCGCTTGCCGAGCAGGTTCTGGCGGAACCGTCCACCCTTGCCCTTGAGCATATCGCTGAGCGATTTCAGCGGGCGATTGCCGGCGCCCGTCACGGCGCGGCCGTGGCGGCCGTTGTCGAACAACGCATCGACCGCTTCCTGAAGCATGCGCTTCTCGTTGCGGATAATGACGTCTGGCGTCTTGAGCTGGAGCAGATTTTTCAACCGGTTGTTCCGGTTGATGACGCGGCGATAAAGGTCGTTCAGATCGGAGGTCGCGAACCGTCCGCCTTCCAGCGGAACGAGCGGACGCAGATCCGGCGGGATCACCGGCAGAACATCGAGCACCATCCAGTCAGGCCGCGCGTGCGAGGAGGCAAAGCCTTGCACGAGCTTCAAACGCTTCGCGAGCTTCTTGCGAATCTGTTTGCTCTTCGTGTTCCCCATCGCCTCTTCCAGCTCCTTGTTGAGCTTGTTGAGGTTGATCTCGGAGAGAAGTTTCTTTACCGCTTCCGCGCCCATCCCGGCGACAAATTCCTCGCCGTACTGTTCCTGCGCTTCGCGATACTCGACTTCGTTCAAGAGCTGCGTCTTCGTCAGCGGCGTCTTGCCCGGATCGATGACGATGTAGTCCTCGTAATAGATCACGCGCTCGAGCTGCCGCGCGCTCATGTCGAGCATCAGCCCGAGGCGCGACGGCATGCACTTGTAGAACCAGATGTGCGACACCGGCACGGCCAGCTCAATGTGGCCCATCCGCTCGCGACGCACCCGCGCCAGCGTCACTTCGACGCCGCAACGATCGCAAATGACGCCCTTGTGCTTGATCCGCTTGTACTTTCCGCACGAGCATTCCCAGTCGCGCGTCGGCCCGAAAATGCGCTCGCAAAACAAGCCGCCCTTTTCCGGTTTGAAAGTCCGGTAATTGATCGTTTCCGGATTCTTGACTTCGCCCTTGCTCCACGACCGCATCGTGTCCGAGGACGCGACGCCAATCGCTACTTGATCGAAGCCTACGGTGCGTTCTTCACCGACTAGTTCCCGCCAGGAATGTTCGTTCATTTATTTTTGTAAGAGATCTTTTGTTTGAAAAATTAAGCCACGTTTTCCAGGAAAGCTGCCGGGGCCTGGCCGCCGACTTTGACGTCGAGGCCTAACGACTGCATTTCCTTGATTAACACGTTGAAAGATTCCGGTGTGCCGGCCTCGAGCGAGTTGTCGCCTTTGACGATCGACTCGTAGATGCGGGTGCGTCCCTGGACGTCGTCCGACTTCACGGTGAGCAATTCCTGCAGAGTGTAAGCCGCGCCATAAGCTTCCAGCGCCCAGACTTCCATCTCGCCGAAACGCTGGCCGCCGTATTGCGCCTTGCCGCCGAGCGGCTGCTGCGTGACGAGCGAGTAGGGTCCGACCGCGCGCGCGTGAATCTTATCCGCCACGAGGTGGCCCAGCTTCATCATATAGATGTAACCGACCACGACTTCCTGATCGAAGGTGTCGCCGGTGCGGCCGTCATAGAGACGCGCCTTGCCGGTTTCCTGCACCCAGGTGAAGCCCTCTTTCTTCTTCGCGTCGTTCAGATACTCGCGGATTTTGACTTCCGAAATTCCGTCGAACACCGGCGTCGCCACCTTGAAGCCGAGCGCTTTCGCCGCGACACCGAGGTGAGTTTCGAGAACCTGGCCCACGTTCATACGGCTCGGCACGCCGAGCGGATTGAGCACGATTTCAACCGGAGTCCCGTCCGCGAGGAACGGCATATCTTCTTCCGGCACGATCCGCGCGACTACACCCTTGTTGCCGTGGCGTCCCGCCATCTTGTCGCCGACGCTGAGCTTGCGTTTGCTGGCGATGAAAACTTTGACCTGCTTGATGATGCCCGGGTCGATGTCGTCGCCGCTTTCGACGCGATCCATCGAACGTTCCCGCTCGAGCTCGAGCTCCGCGAACTTGTGTTCGTAGGAAGCAATGATCTCCCGGATCTTGTTCCGGATCGGGCTCGGATCGATCTCGATGTGATCGTACACCGTCGCGAGCTTGCGCAGCAGCGTCTTCGTGATCTTGCGATTCGCCGGAATGATGATTTCGCCGGTCTCGGCGTTCACCACGTCGAGGGGGATCTTTTCGCCGAGCAGGATATTCGAGAGCGAATCCGTCAGTTGTTCAGTCAGCTCTTCCTTCTTCTTGCGATTGTCTTCCGTGATCGTCTTGAGCTGGCGCTTCGTTTCCGACGGGGTCAATTTCTCGCGGGAAACTTCGTGCCGCGACGAAACCTTCACGTCCATGACAATGCCATAGGTGCCCGACGGAACGGTCAGCGACGTGTCTTTCACGTCCGCGGCTTTCTCACCGAAGATGGCGCGAAGGAGGCGCTCTTCCGGCGCCAGTTCCGTTTCGCTCTTCGGCGTGATCTTGCCGACGAGGATGTCGCCCGGCTTCACTTCGGCGCCGACGCGGACCACGCCGTCGGGTCCGAGATTGCGCAATGCTTCTTCGCTGACGTTAGGAATGTCCCGCGTGATTTCTTCAGGACCGAGCTTCGTATCGCGCGCCCCAATCTCGAATTCGTCGATGTGAATCGAGGTGTAGATGTCTTCCTTCACGACCTTCTCCGAGATCATGATGGCGTCTTCGAAGTTGTATCCGTTCCACGGCATGAACGCGACGAGGACGTTGCGTCCCAGCGCCAATTCGCCCTGGTCCGTGTTCGGTCCGTCGGCGATCACCTGGCCGCGCTTCACGTGCTGGCCTTTCTTCACGATCGGCTTCTGGTTCACGCAGGTGCCCGCGTTCGAGCGCATGAACTTCCGCAGCTCGTAAACGTGGATGCCGGCTTCGAGATCGGTCTTGAGCTTCCGTTTACCCTCCGGCATGTGGCCGTCTTTCGTGACGACAATTTGATCGGCAGTGACCGAAGCGACCTTGCCGCTTTCGGTTGAGATCAGAACCGCGTGCGAATCGCGCGCGACCTTGCCTTCCAACCCAGTCCCCACCAGCGGCGATTCCGAAACGATCAGCGGCACGCCCTGGCGTTGCATGTTCGAGCCCATGAGCGCGCGGTTCGCGTCGTCATGTTCCAGGAACGGAATCAGACCAGCCGCGACCGAAACGAGCTGCTTCGGCGAGACATCCATGTAATGGACCTTTGACGGTTCCACTTCCAGGAAATCGCCGCGATAGCGGACGGAAACCTTCTCCTGAGTGAGATGTCCCTTCCCGTCCATGGTCGCGTTCGCCTGCGCCACGAGGAAATTCTCTTCGCGATCGCCGGTCAGATAATCGACCTGGTCCGTCACACGCCCCTTCTCGACTTTGCGGTAAGGCGTTTCGATGAAACCGAATTCATTGATCCGCGCGAACGTGCTCATCGAGCTGATGAGACCGATGTTCGGGCCTTCCGGCGTTTCGATCGGACAAATGCGGCCGTAGTGCGACGGATGAACGTCACGCACTTCGAAACCCGCGCGGTCGCGGCTCAACCCGCCTGGCCCGAGGGCGGAGAGGCGGCGCTTGTGCGTCAACTCCGCGAGCGGATTCGTTTGATCCATGAACTGCGAAAGCTGCGAACGGCCGAAGAAATCGCGGATCACCGCGCTCAGCGCTTTCGGGTTGATCAGCTTCTGCGGCGTCATGCCGTCGATGTTGATGTCGAACAACGTCATGCGCTCTTTCACGAGACGCTCCGTGCGGGCGAGTCCGACGCGGCACTGGTTGGCGAGCAATTCTCCCACCGTCCGCACGCGGCGGCTGCCGAGATGATCGATATCATCGAGCGTGCCTTCCCCCCGGCGCAGGCTGATCAGATATTTGATTGCGCCGATGAAATCCTTGTCGGTGACGATGCGCTCGCCGAGATCGACGTCGATGCTGAGCTTTTGGTTGATCTTGTAGCGGCCCACGCGCCCGAGGTCATATTTCTTCGGATCGAAAAAGAGCCGCTTCAGAAGCGCCTTCGCGTTCGCCACCGTCGGCGGGTCGCCAGGACGCAGCTTGCGATAAATGTCCTTCAACGCCTCTTCCTGGTCGTGCGCCGGATCTTTCTTCAGCGCCTTCACGACGGTGTCGTCGTTGGTGATATCGATCACTTTCACTTCCTTGTGCCCGAGCGCCATGATCTGGCGCACGGTCGCGGCTGTGAGCGGCTCAAAAGCACGGGCCACGGTCGCTTCGCCGTCGAGCACGTCTGCGATCAGGACCTTCGTCGCGAGCTCTTCTTCACCGAGTTTTTCGCTCAGCTTGAGCGTGTCGATGTGGTAAAAAAGTTTGATCACTTCTTCATCCGAGCCGTAGCCGAGCGCCCGGAGAAAAGTGGTAGCGAGGAATTTCCGCCGGCGCTTCCGGCGATCGAGATAAATGTAGAGCAGATCGCTGGTGTCGAATTGCACTTCGATCCACGAGCCGCGGTCCGGAATGATCCGGAAACTGTAGAGCACCTTGCCGTTGAGATGGATGCTCGATTCGAACGCGATACCGGGCGAGCGATGCAACTGGCTGACGACCACGCGCTCAGCGCCGTTGATCACAAACGTCCCCTGCGGAGTCATGAGCGGGATTTCGCCCATGTAAACTTTCTCCTCCTTCGTCCCCTTCTCCTCGCGGAGCTGGAACGTCACGTGGAGCGGCGCGCTGTAAGTCTGGCTTTCCCGCTGGGCCTCGAGCGCCGTCAGCTTCGGTTCGCCGATCTCGTAATGGCTGAAATCGAGCGTCGCCTTTTCATCGTAGCTTTCGATCGGAAACACCTCTTTGAACACGGCTTGCAGGCCCGAATTCTTCCGCTTTGAGAACGGCACATCCTTCTGGAGGAAATCGACGTAGGAGTTGAGTTGGACCTCGATGAGGTTAGGGGGCTCGATGCCCTCCTTGATGGTTCCGAAGTAGATACGTTCCGACATAATTACTAGGCCAATATCCGAGATTGTTGACGACACCCCGGCCGCTTACGGGATGGCGAATGAAAAGCTCACGGTTTACCCGCGAGCAAGGAGCGCAAAAATAGCAGCAAAACAGCAGCCGTCAAATTCCGTGCCACCGTTTTGTTGCCTGGTTAAATTTTGTCCGTCGAGTCCGGTTTTGAAAATAATTCTACTGCTCTAACAAAAATATTTCTGC
>DASQLH010000093.1:0-10008 GCA_035630155.1 Chthoniobacterales bacterium | reverse complement strand
CTCAATCAATTGGTTCTCCGCGAATGAAAATTTTCCCACCGGCACCGCGACGTTGCCGTTCTTATCCAGCTTGAATTCCACGCGCCCGGCCTTCACTTCCCCGACGGCCTTGGCTGTATCTTCCGTCACCGTGCCTGTTTTAGGGTTCGGCATCAGGCCGCGAGGGCCGAGCACTTTGCCGAGCTTGCGCACTTCGGCCATCGCCGCGGGTGTCGCGATCGCGACATCAAAATCCTGAAAACCTTCCTGGCATTTCTGGATCATATCCTTGAATCCGACGTATTCGGCGCCGGCCTCCTTGGCCGCCTTCGCCGCCTGGCCTTCCGCGAAGACCAGGACGCGCACTTGCTTGCCGCTCCCGTGAGGCAGCGGACAGGTTCCGCGGACCATCTGGTCGGACTGCTTTGGATCGACCCCGAGCCGGAACGAAACCGTCACCGTCTGGTCGAATTTCGTCGGCGGCAATTTCTTCAGAGTCGAAACAGCCTCGTTGAGGTTGTAAGTTTTTGTGCGATCCACCTGCTCGGCGGCCGCGCGATAACGTTTGCTGCGATTTTTTTGCATGATCTTGTGCAGTGCCAGCGAGCCCGATGCTCTCCTGCTGTGGCCCGGCCTTACCCGGCGCGGGACGTGGAAACTAGCGCCCCCTCGCCTGCTGTCAAAGCCAATCTTCCCGCGCTTCCGGTGTTCCCCCGCGCCCGACCAATTTGTCTGTTGTCAAAACCGAAAGCGACCTGTTAAACCTCGGCCATGCAACCCACAAAAATTCTACTCGTTACAGTTTTCACTGTATTAGCCGGTGTCATGGCAGCCACGGCCGCTCCCATCAAATTCGGCGAGATTTCGCTCTGGGTCCGCGCCCGCGATACCGACCAATCCATCATGCGCGAAGTCGGCCAGCGGAAACTGGCCAAAGCCCTCACCCCGCACGAGGAGTCCACGCTCAAGAATCAAGGCGCCAGCAATTCCCTGATCCAATCGCTGAAAGCCCCAACCCTCGTCGCGGCTCCCGCTGATGTCGCTCCCACCGAAGCGAAATCACCTGCGACCCCAACCACCGCGATGCAGGATCCCGACAGCGACTCGCCGGCCGACAACCTCCATATCTTCGAAGTCTCCGCCGGCCAACCGGTAAATCTCAGCCAATGGGGCGGACCCGATTACGAATTCGCCTTCAACATTCTTAGATACGCCGGCGAAAACATCATCGAGCCGGTCCTCGTCGACACCGTCCGCACCTATACCGATGTCGCCCATTATGTCGGCGTCCTCGACACCGGCCCGCGCACGAACGAGCCCCATTTCCGAGGCGGCGGAAAGCTGATTCCCTATCTCGGCGGCGACCTGAAAGACGACACCCACCTGATCGGGGATTACATCTCCGTCTCGTCCCATTCCGCCTCCCGCGGCATGTCGATCGACCGTCGCCACCCCGTCGTTATCAAAGGATCTCCCTACACCCTCTATCCCATCTACGGGGTCCGGGGCGCGTCGCTTTATTATATCGGCCACTCAGCCGATTCCGTGAAGCTCGCCGTCGCCGCGTCAGGGCGCTAAACACGAAACACTTCCCATCCGCCGGCTGCTCTACGCGCCGCACAGTTCAACCCGTAGCTTCGACCAGCGCCACGCGGTCGTATCGCTGACGCCGCAACACTCGCGGTGTAGTTGCCGGCGTGAGATTTCGGACAATCGCCGATTCCAGATCATACGTCGGGAGAATACGTGTCGCGACGATTTCCGCTCCTGATCGGTGCGCCAATTGTCGTTGGCGGCAGCGGTGCTTCATTGCCGTCGTGCAATTCCAGTGCCGAATCGCCTACCGCTCCCGGGCCCGAGCAGCGATGGCCCGATCGCGCGGCGCACGATGACCCTGAGCGGAGCTTCCCCAAACACATCAATCCGCCGATCATGACATCGTTACCAGTTTGGACCAGGTCGCGTTCTTCGATCCGTTCGATGGGGCAATATGCTTCGAATATCGCGGCCCACGATCGCGGCATGGGCTGGGAATGCGGGCTTTGCAGACTGACGTTTGAACACTACTCCATCGCTTTTATTGATAGCCCGATGCGACGCTCGACTTTGTCTATATCGATGACGCGAGCCGCAACTTCGTCCCCGACCTGCAGCTTGTCCTTTACACGGACAACGGGCTCTTCGGCGATTTCCGAAATGTGCAAAAGCCCCTCGAAATCCTGTTTCAATTCCACGAAAGCGCCAAAAGAAACGATTTTTGAAACTTTGCCCCTGACCAACGCCCCTAGGGCAAACAGCTGGTCGACGTGAGCCCAAGGATCGCCCTCCAGTTGCTTTGTCCCGAGGGAAATGCGTCGAGTGTCTTCATCGATTCCGAGGACGACGGCTTGCACTTCTTGGCCTTTGTTGAACAGTTCCGAAGGATGTTTGACCTTACACATCCAGCTTAGGTCAGTGACGTGAATCATCCCCTGAATTCCCTCGTCGAGCTCAAGAAAGGCTCCGTAGGCAACGATGTTCCGCACAGTGCCCCTTACTTTGCTACCGACGGGAAAACGATCACTGATTGCGAACCACGGATCTGGCTGAAGTTGCTTAATTCCGAGTGATACGCGTTTCTTAGACGCGTCAACTTCAAGGACGATAGCTTCGATTTCCTGGCCAATCGCCAACACCTTTGATGGGGATTCAAGCTGGATTGCCCACGTCAAATTGGAAACGTGAATCATTCCCTGAATCCCTTCCGCTAGTTCCACGAATGCTCCGTAAGGGGCAAACTTACACACCGTGCCCTTCACAATGGTGCCAACCGGAAAACGATCAGCGATATCAAGCCAAGGATTTCGGCGAAGCTGCTTGATGCCTAGGGATATGCGTCGCTTTGTTTTATCAATCTTCAACACGACAGCATCGATTTCTTGGCCAATTTCGAGAACATCGGACGGCTTCTCGGTATCACTCCTCCAAGTGATGTCCGTCGCGTGAATCAGACCAACAATACCTTTGTCCAGTTCAACAAAGGCCCCAAAGTCCCGAAGATTTCGGACGCGGCACTTTACGGTTGTGCCGATCGAGAAACGATCGAGCGTGAGCCAAGGGTCGGGCGTAAGCAGTTTCCTGCTCAATCTAAGTTGCTGTCGATCGCAATCCACGGAGACGACAACGCACGGGAATTCATCTCCGACCAACGCAAAATCAGCCGGGGTGACGGACGCATCCCAGGACAGGTCGTCGACAGGCACGTAACTGTTGACGGGTCCAACATTCACCACCACTGCGCCCTTAGTTACCCTGACAACGCGGCCGTCTAACTTTTGCCCAGTTTCCAGCGATCTCAGAAATTCGACAATCGCTTTCCTCTCTGTTTGCACTAGCGCCCGCGATCTGGAAACAACAACCGTACGAGAACCTCGATCCAGCTGCGTGACCACGACGTTGATCGTCTCACCAAGCCAAAATACTGTGTCATCTATGAAACCGTCCAGTGTCACTTGTGACGCGGGCAGAAAAGCGGCGAGACCTACGTCCACAAGATAGCCGTCCAACTGAGCGCCTCGCGTCACAGTTGTAACCACTTTTCCGCTTATTATCTCTTCGGTTTGCAAGGACTGCCGCAGTGCGCGCCAAAGCCCAGTTTCGTCAGGCTGGTTGAGCGCAAATGATTGTCCACGAAGTGTCAAGACAGCAACCGGCAGGTCGGGTGCTGCAATGCGATGCACACGAAAAAAACTTCTCCATTCCGTCCCAATCGACCTTCCCCAGTCGACGCGGATCTGGCGTCTTGGTGTGTCTGGTATAGTAATAATCGCATCGCCTGACCGTGGCCTATCTCTCAAGAACAGTGTATGGCCATTCCATGCCACCCCTACGGCGACAGATGTCGGATAAAGCCAGCTCTGATGTTCTACTGCGGCAACAATCGATTCCTGATCGAGCTGTTGCTGAAGGCCGGTCTGCACTAGAAGATTAGCCAAACGTCCGAGATAACTTTTCCGAACCGAGAGTGGCAAGCGCTGGAGGACGCTATAACCAAATCGTGCCAGAGATTGCTGGTCAGGGTGTTCATGAAGAGTCTTGATGAGGCGCGCGAGAGCGAGATGCACGCGCTGTGAGGCGGTCGAATCACTGCTCAGAGCATCCATCCATAAACCTTCGGCGATAGCGGCTGGATCGGTTTCGTTCAACCCTTGGGTGTTCTGACGACGACGGCTTAACTCGCGTGCCTCCGCCAACAGACTGGGCGAGGCTGCTAGCTTTTCCTGAAGAAAGGGCAACTCACAATGGTTCATTAGAAACCTGTTACGATAGGCCGCGGTTACCCATTTACTTTCGATCAGCCGCGATTCGAGATATGGTTCAACTTCCGGAAAGCAACGTAATCGGACTTGCCTCAGAAGTACGGGATCAGGGTCCGTAATGACAGAGAATAGGATGGCAAGTTTCTCCAGCTGCTCGTCCTTGTTCAAGCGATGCCTTCGGCCGGGCGGCATCCAAGGAACGAATTTCCACCAGCGCCGAACGTCCACACCAGACCAATGCGAAGAAAGGGCTGGAGTTAAGGCGACCAAATGCACTCCACGCCGGTACATGTTACGCGCGAAAACGTCCCATTCATCTTTTTCAAAGCGGCCAGTCCCCAACCCTAGGAGTGAAACCACGACGAGTGTGTCACCGGGAAAAAGCACGGGCCAGGGCCTGGTGTCGTCCTGAAATGTCGCATCGGGCGGCCCACTCGTCCAAGTGACGCATGAGCTCGAAGAGCCGAGAACGGCCTGAGCCAAACCTACGAGTTCCTTCGCATCTCCAACAAACGTTGTCATGGACTCACTGACGTCTATGAGAAATTCCGGAGGCCGGACCACTCGTCGTGTCGTCTTCTTTGGAAGTCTGCGCAACCATCGCCCACGGGCGACTTGGTCCACCAACTGTGATGTATCTAGTTCTGTCGAAAGCGCGACCGTTGCCACCGCGTCCCTCAGAAACGTTCGTCTGGTTCCAGGTGGGATCAGCGCTGGCATAGATTGACCGTTGTGTAATCCCTGGATCAGCTGCGGCCACGGCTCGGCCTCCGCGATGGCCCCCGGCATTCCAATGCTCTTCGGAATTTCTCCCGATTCCGCGCGCACCGGACGTTTCGACGCAAATCTGCCGACGATAGACGACGGGCCCCAGACTCGCGAGGCTTCGAGTTCTCGGCGCAGCGGGCTCGTCGGAACCCTTATTTCTTCGTCGTACTCATTCTCGGCAGTTAAGGCATCTTGCTGTAGACTCACATCACTTGTGACAGATGTGGCAGTCGTCGCTAGATTCGGTAACGCGGTTGGGCTCGACGATTTTGACATCGCCGAAGCGATCGCGACCTGTATCGGATCCACCGCCGTGAGCCCCAATAACCCAGCGATCTGCTCTACAACTCTACCATGTGGCGGACACAACCTCGCGCATGCCAAAGCAAGATCCGCTAAACCAGCAGGGGAACGCAGCCTCATTAACCAAAGATCTCGATTCTCACTGTGGCTCTATCGTATCAGCAACAGTCCAAGTTGTGCGCAAGATGATCTGACCCCAATCAGTTTCGTCGGCTTTCAGGGCATCGATCGCACGTACCACGTCTAGAAACTCGGCTGTACTCAGTCGCTCTTCACCTCTTAGTCCAATCAGTTTGTCGGCAATTGCGATGAATCGGTCATTAGCGGAATCATCAAACTGCCTAAATGCTTCCCGCGCCAACGTGGCAAGTTCTTGTTTCGTCGGTGCCTTAATCTCGAGCACGATACATCGACGAATAAAAGCGTTTGGTAATTCGCGCTCGCGATTCGAGGTAATCACAATTAGGGGTGCTGTCGCAGGCGAGGCGCTTCCAGCACCAAAGCTGATCACATCGCCGGTTTCTTCGACAGCAAATTGTTGTGATCCGAGCGGAACAAGAAGATTGTTAGGAAAGTCGGGCTCGGCCTTGTCGATCTCGTCTATTAGCAAAACCGCCGGTTCATGGTTGGTGAGAGCTGTTGCAGGTCGGTAAAGTGGTTCTAGGAATTGATCTGGCCAACGCCCAGGGTCTACAGGAGAGGGAAACGAATCCGCTTCCTGAATGGAGGCCCCCCGCCTCGCAGCGCTCGCGGGGTCAAACACCCACCAGAGGGGTCCGGGTACGATAAATGGATAGCAACTGCGCCAGTTCGTTGCTGCACTAACCGCGCCAGCGGCGGCGCTTGCCTGCGCCTCGCCCAAACGGCGAATAGCGTCAAACCGATAAAACAGCTCCTGCGCCTCAGTTCGAGCCTGCACCACGAATTCATAATATCGGCGCCGCATCAGACGAGCTAGATTGAAAACGAGGGAGGATTTCCCACAGCCCGAAGGGCCCAGCAGCAGCAATGGGCGACTCACAGCCAGCGCGACTCGTACCGCTAATTTGATCTCCGGAGTATAGCGATAGAAAAGGCCGTCTCTGCGATCACCGAGCGGAAGAAGGTCGTCAGCTCCACGAAAATCGGCTGGCGCCGACGTCGGGTCCGCCAAGAATGCGTCAGAAGAAATCCCCGGCATACTCACGGCAGAGGGAACTCTTCAGCCACCTTATAGTACGCCTCCGCTGCCGCGTGCTCGTCTCCGGGCTTAGACTCAGGAACGACAAGTGTGGTGGATTTTTGTTCAAAATCTTCGAAATACTTCTGCTGAAGATCTCTCACGCCGTCGTCGCCACGTACAAGAATCAACAATCGTAAGTGTGGAAAGACATTCTGAATGGATCTAATCAACGGCTCGTCAGCAGCACCAATTTCGTCAAGTTGCACCGCGAGTGGGTGTCCCATTCGCGCTTTTTCGGCCAACCGTTCTTCGAGGAATGCTGTTACTTGCTCCTCTTCGCGGTCCGGTAGCCCTTGCCGCCGCAAACGATCAGCAAATACAGTTCGGAGCCAGTCGTGAATATCCGAGATCAGCTTTGAGGGCAAAGGCTGCGACGTGCCTGATACTATAGGCTTTACACGCCATGGTGTCATAGCGTTTGTAGCTTTCTGGACAACACATTTAGGAGTAAATTCCGCTTCGGCTCCTCGGACTATGGCCGTTCGACATGGCTCGTCGGCCAACCATGTCTCTGCAAGATCCGTGGCGGCCTCGTTGTTTACCCAGTAATCCTTGATGTGTTCCAAGACAGGCCGCAGCAAATGATTGAATGGAAGGGCTCGCCGCAAGCTCTCCAATGCCAGGGGGCCAATTTTGTAAAAGCGCTTGGCCAACGCACGGGCGGAATAGGCCGCTGTTGCTCCACCGTTGTCCAGCTTTGAAAGCTCGAAGGCAACATCGCGACGCTGGTTATCAGATAAGTCTTCAAGTGGAGTCGCGATAGCATCGTACACCCAGTCCCTCGCCCGGTCTTGTGGGAGCATTCCGAGCTTCTCGTCAATACGTTTGAGCAACGCACAATATGCTTCGCGCCAGATCCGGCCTATTCCAGGCATTACAAGCGCGTTGCAGTTGTACAAAGGTTTTAGAGGCGTCGGCAGGTCACTTTCTTTCGGCATTGAAGCGCCCTCGACGAGCACAGGTATTATTAGACGATTCTGGCCATCTTTGCGCAGTAAAAAAGCTCTTCGGAGTTCTTCGCGAACCCAGTCTTTCTTGCAATCGAGACGCCGTCGTTTCTCGTCATCCGTCTTGCACTTGAGCCAGTTTCGACCTATCAAGGCGATGACGATCTGCGATTCGTCCACGGCTGCCTTCAACGCCCTGGGAAAGGCCTCACCCGATTTGATCGTCGATTGGTCGAAGAAGACTGCGTCTTCATCATAGTCCCCTTGCAATCGTTCCGCTAATTGGGCTGCGTGGCCGGCTGAATCTTGGCGGCGGTAATTGATAAAAATCGGAGAACTCACGAGCTTGATGTCGGATTAACCATTTACTGAGTCTCTAGAGACTGGACAATTGCGGAGGGAAATTACGGTGATTACTCTCAGGGGAATCGGACGGCGTTAGACACCGGCTCCCGTATCTGACGCAAGAGAATTTCTGCGAGTTTCGCATTATATTTCGAAATGATCAATCACCGACAGCAGGCGTGCGAAGCTCGAATGCTCCATTCCAAGCCGTGCTAGGTCCTTTCCAAAACAGGCTCGATGCAACCTGCCTACCGAATTGTGTTCTTCACGATCTTGCCTTCCTTCATCACGAAGGAGACGCGCTCGGTCGCGGTGATGTCGGTGGTGGGGTCGCCGGGCATGGCGATGATGTCGGCGAGTTTGCCTTTTTCGAGGGTGCCCAGTTTTTCGGAGAGGCCGAAAAGGTCGGCGGTGACAGAGGTCGCGGAGCGCAGGGCGTCGATGGGCGCCATTCCCAAGCCGGTCATCAGGGCGAATTCCTTGGCGTTCTGACCGTGCGGAAAGACTGCGGCGTCGGTGCCGAAGGCGATCTTCACGCCGAGTTTTACGGCGTTCCGAAACATCTCAGAGCGCGCGGCGGCAGCGGCTTTCGCTTTGGCCTGCAAGGGCGGCGGATATTGATCGAGCTTGCCCATGATCCACTCGGTCGCCATCAGAGTCGCGACCAGATACGTGCCCTTGGTTTTCATCAAGGTCAGCGTCTCGGGTTTCATGAAGGAACCGTGCTCGATGGAATCCACGCCGGCGGCGATCGCCTCTTTCGCGGCCTGGTCGCCATGGCAATGCACGGCGAGCTTCTTGCGCAGACGATGCGTCTCATCGGCCAGGGCCGCGACTTCATCAGGCGTGAACTGCGGCGTGTCCACTTCATCGGCCATCGATAAAACGCCGCCGGAGACCGCGGCCTTGATCACGTCCGCCCCGTTTTTCACGTTGTAACGAACGGTGCGGCGGATCGCATCCGGCCCGTCGGCAATCCCGTTGGTGAAATCCGATTGCTTGCCGAAGAGATTGTCGCGAAAGCCATTCGCGTCGTCGAAGTGCCCGCCGGTCACGCCCACGCCTTTGCCCGCGACCAGCATGCGCGGACCGACGATCGTGCCTTTGGCGATGGCATCGCGCAGGGCCACATCAATGAATTCGCTCGCGCCGACATCGCGGACTGTAGTGAATCCGGCCTCGAGCGTGATCCGCGCGTTGGGAATGGCGGCGTAAGCCTTTTTCGCCGGCTCTTCCTGTAAATCCCGAAGAATCGTCGCCTGATAACTCCCGGAGAAATCGAAGGTCAGATGCGTGTGTGCGTCCATGAACCCGGGCGAGAGCGTGGCGTCGCCGAGGTCGATGACGCGCGCGCCCTGGGGAATTGGCAAGCCGCTGCCGGCATCGACAATCTTGTCTCCTTGAACGATGACGACGCCATTCGGGACGAGCGCCTTTTTGCCGTCGAAGAGCCGCGCGGCCTTTAACGCAATGATCTCATCGGCCGCGTCAAGGCAGTGCAGCGAAGTGACCGAAAGAACCAGAACGAGACAAGCAAGTCGAAGCGTGATGCGCATCACCTCGTTTAGAAATTATCGGTGACGCGGGCAAGAAAGAACGCCTTGTGCCGCGCGCTTCGGTTCGCTTCAATCGCGGACAAATGAAGGTTCGATTGCTTTGCCTAACGTTGCTCCTTGTCGTGACCAAAGGTTTCGCGCAAACGCCGGCGCCCACCGCTTCGCCTTCGCCCAAAGAACCACCGCCTGCCGCGGCGGATTACGAGCTCCGCTGGGGCGTGAAGATTCCGATGCGGGACAAAGTCGAGCTCAACGCGACTCTCTACCTGCCGAAAACGCCGGACGGCTCCGCTGCGAAGACGCCGGTCATTTTCACCCTCACCCCCTACATCTCGGACAGCTACCATGCGCGTGCCGCTTATTTCGCCGCGCGCGGTTACGCCTTCGCCCTCGTCGATGTGCGGGGCCGCGGAAATTCCGGAGGCGAATTCGAGCCGTTTGCCCAGGAGCCGCGGGATGGACACGACGTCGTCGAGTGGCTGGCGCGACAACCTTTCTGCGACGGCAAGGTGACGATGTGGGGCGGCTCCTACGCCGGTTTCAATCAATGGGCGACCGCGAAGGAATTCCCGCCGCATCTGGCCACGATC
>DASQLH010000092.1:0-8820 GCA_035630155.1 Chthoniobacterales bacterium | reverse complement strand
GAATGCGCGACCTGTTCGGAATCGCGCTCATTCATCTGGCAGCCGTAGGTTTTGATGAAAAATTTCGGCATCGAGAGAGCGGATTGTGACACAAAGCGGAGGCCTGCGCCATGGAGAGGTCAAGTGCGCGCCCGGCCGCGTCCGGCCATTTCGGGCTTCCCCTCGGGGCCGTTTTAGATTTAATCGCCCGCAATGACTGACGAGACACCGCCCGTCGGGATTATCGGCGGGAGCGGGCTTTACCAGATGGAGGGCGTGGAATGCCCGACCGAGCTGCGTGTCGAGACGCCGTTCGGCGAGCCGTCCGATGTCATCATGGGCGGACGCATGCAGGGCCGGACGGTTTATTTCCTTCCCCGCCATGGACGCGGGCATCGCCTGCTGCCGCACGAACTGAATCATCGCGCGAACATCTACGCGCTCCGCTCGCTGAATGTGCGGTGGATCATCTGCATCACCGCGGTCGGCAGCCTTCAGGAAAAATATGCGCCGCGCCATGTGCTCCTGCCCTCGCAGTTTTTCGATCGGACCAGCCAGCGGGCCAACCACACTTTCTTCGGCGAAGGCATCGCCGCGCATATCGGATTCTCCGATCCGATCTCCGCTGGTTTGCGAGCGATTCTCGCGGAATCCGCGCGGGCTGTGGGCGTCACCGTGCACGACGGGGGGACCTACGTGAACATGGATGGTCCGGCCTTCTCGACCCGCGCCGAATCGGAGTTGAACCGGCGCAACGGTTTCGACGTAATCGGCATGACAAATTTGCCCGAGGCCAAACTGGCGCGGGAAGCCGAGATCGCCCTCGCGACCGTGGCGATGATCACCGATTACGATTGCTGGAAGGTCGAGGAGGAACCGGTGTCCGCCCAGACCGTGTTCGAGCATCTGATCGCCAACGCCGGCACCGCGCAGAAAATCCTCGCTGAAGCCATTCCCAAGATTCCGGCGGAGCCGAATTGGCCCGAACACCGGGCGCTGGATACCGCATTAGTGACCGATCGAAAGCTCTGGCCGGCCGCTACCAGACAGAAGTTAGGGGCGATTTTGGGCCGTTTTACCTAGGAAAAGGGCCTTCTCGCAATAATGAGTCGCGGTTCTCAAAAATCGTCCTTGCCAATTCGGAACAAAATATAGTAATTATAAAGACCGTCGGGAGTGACCCGGCCAAAGACATTACGAAGTTCCAACTACGACCATGATCAAAATCGCCGCTTGCCTGCTCACAGTCGCCTTTTTCACCGCCTGCAGTTCCACTCAGACGGCCAGCAAACGCACCACCCTCCGCGAGATGTATGCCAGCAATACAAACGCGTCATCTTACGCTTACAGCGCCGATGAACCGCCCCCGCCGGCCGAAGGGCCTGAAGATGTCCCGGCCGAAGGGCCGAAGGATCCTATCCGCAATCCCGCTCTGGTTCCGACGCCTCTGCTCCGGGTGAGCGCTGCCGGCAGCCCCTAACCGGGCACCGCGACTTCATCTGAACCCGCGCCCGAGTGACGGGCCAGGGCCGCCGAGAGCGCATCGATTTGCGGTTCCGTGTGCGCGGCAGTCACCGTGATTCTTAATCGCGCCGAGCCTTTCGCCACCGTCGGGGAGCGGATCGCCGGCACGAGAAAACCTTCCGTCTGAAGGGAGCGCGCCAAATCGATGGCGCCTTGCTCGTCGCCGACCATCCAGGGATGAATCGCGCTGCCGGAGCTCGAAGGAATCGCGGTGGGCGGCCCATCCCAGGGCCGGCGAGGAAGAGCGGCACGGAGCGTCCTGATTCGTTCCCAAAGAATCTGGCGCCGCTCCTCGCCTTCGCTCGAGGCGAGAAAATCAACCGCCGCCAGGGCCGCGGCCGCGACAGCGGGCGGCGGCGCAGTCGAGAAAATGAATGACCGCGCGCGGTTAACCAGCCACTCGATCAAAGTGCGCGATCCGCAAATGTAGCCGCCGCTCACGCCCAGCGCTTTGCTTAATGTCCCCATTTGGACATCGACGTCGCTCGCCACGCCCAGCTCCGCCGCTAATCCGCGGCCGTGGGGTCCGATAACGCCGATAGCGTGGGCCTCATCGAGAAAAAGCAGAGCGCCGAATCGCTTCTTCAAATCGATTAACTGCGCCAGCGGCGCGCGATCTCCATCCATGGAGAAAACCGATTCCGTCACGATCAGGATCCGCTTGCCGGGATGTTCGCGTTGCGCCCAATTCAGATGGCTCTCGAGCTTGCCCAGGTGGTTGTGCGGGAAGACGCGCAGGATCGCGCCGCTCAAGCGCGCTCCATCGATGAGCGACGCGTGAGATAGCTTGTCCAGCAAAACGACATCTTGTTTGCCGACCAGCGCGGGAATCGTCCCGATGGCGGCCGCGTAGCCGCTGCTGAACGCGAGCGCCGCCTGGGTTTCCTTCCACGTCGCGAGCGCGATCTCCAGCCGCACGTGCGGAGACTGCGTCCCGCTGATCAGCCGCGACGCGCCGGCACCAACCCCAAATTCGTCGATCGCCGCCTTGGCCGCCTCGCGGAGGCGCGGGTCGTTCGCCAGGCCTAGATAGTCGTTCGACGAAAAATTGACCAGTTGCTGACCGACGATGCGGACCTCCGGTCCCTGCGCGCTGCCGATTTCGCGCAGCTTGCGATGCAGCGCCTGAGCGCGCAGCGCCTGTAATTGCTCCTGAAATAATTCGCTCATCGCATCCCGGCGATGGCCAACCTACATCCAGAGTCCCCAGGAAAGAAGCGCGCCGGCGTCCTGCCAGATACCCGACTTGCTGTCGCCGAGCACGACCACAATGATGTCCCGCCCCGGCCGCGAGCCGCTGGCGATCAGGCAACGCCCCGCCGCCTCGGTATACCCAGTCTTCATCCCGTTGCAGTAGGCGAGCCGCTTCAAGAGTTTGTTCGTGTTCTCCAGCTGACGGGTGCGGCCGTTCGAGTAACGGAAAACAATCTGCGGCAGACAGACGATCGAGCGGATCGTCGGATTCGCGTAGGCCGCTTTGGCGATGATGGCAAGGTCGCGCGCGGAGGAATACTGCCCCGGCATCGGCAGACCGTTCGGATTGAGAAAATTGGAACGCGTCGCGCCGAGCTCGCGAGCTTTGTGGTTCATGAGATCGGCAAAACCTTCCACGCTACCCGCCGCATCGCGCGCCAGGCAGCGCGCAACATCGTTCGAGCTTTTTACGAGCAGCGCGCGCAGCAACTCCATCCGTTGATACGTCTCGCCCGCCTTGATGTTCAACTTCACCGGCTCGGCATAGGTATCCGACGGTTCCACGGTCACGGGCCGATCGAGGAAACCGCGTTCGGCAACGATCAGGGCCGTCAGCAACTTTTGCGTGCTCGCCGGCGGGCGCGACGCGTCGGCATTCTTTTCGTAAAAAATTTCGCCACTGCGCGCATCGATCACCATGACCGAGGCCGCCCGCGTCTTCGGCGCGATCTTTGAAACCGATCCCGGCGGCGGCGCGACCGGTTCCGCTTTCCGGACTTCCGAAATGCCATCCGGAATCTCCATCGGACGGACCGGCTTGAACTGCTGTTTCGATTTCGGCTTGGCCGCGACACAAGTCAGCGCCAGCACGATCGTGCAAAAATAAGCGGTCGTTTCGCGGCGGCGTTTCATGGGCTGCAACTTAGGAGCAGGACTTTCGTGTGCGCAAGCGAGTTGGGAGGTTACTCGTCCGAGCTGCGCTGAATCAGTTCGATCTCGTAACCTTCCGGGGCGTCGATGAAGGCAATCGCGCCATCTTTGCCGTGCGGATGAGGGCCATCCGACAGCGGGTAGCCTTTCCTGGCCGACTCGCGCGCGAACTCTTCAATGTTTTCCACCTCAAAGGCGAGATGCGTCAGATCCGGACCGACGACCACGGGACCGCTATCGTCGAATTTACAAATCTCGATCTCTTCCTCGTTGCCGGGCGCCTTGAAGAAAACCAACTGCGAGCCACGACCGGAGGTGTGCCGTCGAGTTTCCTGCAACCCGAGCACGTCCTTGTAAAAGGAAACCGTCTTTTCCAGATCGGCGACCCGGTAACGGGTGTGGAGAAGCTTCTTGACCATGGCCTCCTTAATTGGGCGTGCTTGAGGGCAATTTCAAACGCAAATGGTGGCGGATGCGCCGCGACTAGTGTTTACCGACCGAATGTGATTGGTTAGGCGCATGAAACTCGTGATCGCCGCGACCGGCGCCAGCGGAACAATCTATCTCCAGCGCCTGCTGGCGCAGATCGATTGCGCCGCGAACGAAGTTCATCTCGTCATGAGCGGCCATGCCAAACAAGTCGCCGCCCAGGAAGTCGATCGGCTGGTTATTCCCGAAGGCGTTTTGCAGCAGACCGAAAACAATCTCAATGTCCCTTACGTGAGCGGCTCCTCGCGCTTCGATGCGATGGTGGTCGTCCCCTGCTCGATGGCGACGCTCGGCCGGATCGCCTCGGGTTGCAGCGACACAGCGCTCCTTCGCGCCGCGGACGTCTTTTTGAAAGAACGCCGTAAGCTCATCCTTGTCCCACGCGAGACGCCCTGGAGCCTCATTCACGCGCGCAACGTCGTGACGCTGCTCGAAGCGGGAGCGGTCGTTATCCCCGCGATTCCGTCGTTCTACAGCCGGCCGGCCTCCGTCGAGGACGTCGCCGACACGGTCGTCTGGCGCATTCTCGACCAGATCGGCTTGCCGAATCCCCGCGCGTATCGCTGGAAGGATGAGGCCGCCAGGAGCAACCCGCCAAATTGAAAATCGAAGGTTGGCGCGCGCGATGGCTGGTCGAGTTCGGATACTGGTTGGTCCAACTCTGGGTGCGCACCCTGCGTTTCGAACTGGATGATCGCGGCGGAATCGTCGAGGGGAGCAAACAACATCCGTTCCTGTTCGCGGTCTGGCATAACCGGCTTCTCCTGCTGCCCTCCATCTTTCGCCGCTTTCTTACTTCGCGCCACGCCGCCGCCTTAATCAGCGCCAGCCGCGACGGCGATCTGCTGGCCGCGTTCGTGGAACGATACGGTTACGGCACGATCCGGGGATCGACCTCGCGCAAAGGAGCGAGCGCCTTGCTGCGGCTCGCCGAAGTTTTCGCGGCGGGAACGAACATCGTCATTACGCCGGATGGCCCCCGCGGCCCGGTCTATGAACTCGGCCAGGGCGTCATCTTTCTCGCCCAAAAGTGCGACGCCGAAGTGGTGCCCGGGAGCATGGAGTTCTCCAGCTCCTGGCGCTTCAAGAGCTGGGACCGCTTCTTCATCCCGCGGCCCTTTTCGACCGTGCGGATCATTTTCGGCGCTCCTCTTCGTATCGCGGACACCCCCACGCCCGAAGAATTTGAAGCGGAGCGTCTGCGCTTGCAGAATGCGGTCATGAATCTGGTGGAACAGAAATGAATCGACTCATCGAAGGGCGCATCATCGCCGAAAAAGTTTACGCGGAGCTGCGCGGCGAGATTGCCGAACTGAAGAAAAACGGGAGGACGCCAGGGCTCGCCGTGGTGCTGGTCGGCGATAATCCCGCGTCGCGCGCCTATGTGCGCTCGAAGGACAAGATGTGCCGTGACCTCGGCCTGCATTCGGTGAAGCTCGAATTGCCAGCCGACACGACGCAAGCTGAGTTGCTCCAGCGCGTCCGTGAGTTAAACGGCGATCCGGCGATCCACGGCATCCTTGTACAATCGCCGCCGCCGAAGCAGATCGACGAAGCCGCCGTCGTCCGCGCCCTCGATCCGGCCAAGGATGTCGATGGCTTTCATCCCGCGAACGTGGCGAAACTCGCCATGGGCGACGGCACCGGTTTTGTTCCCTGCACGCCGCTCGGTTGCCAGCGTTTGCTCATGGAAAGCGGCATTGAGATTGCCGGCGCGCATGTTGTTGTTCTCGGGCGCAGCATGATTGTCGGAAAGCCGCTGGCGTTATTGCTCATGCGGAAAGGGCGCGGCGGGGACGCGACGGTCACGGTCGTCCATTCGCGCAGCCGGAGGCTGGCGGAGATCACCAGTTCTGCGGACATCCTCGTGGCAGCAATCGGCCAGCCGCAATTCGTCCGCGCCGAACATGTGCGCGACGGCGCGGTCGTCATCGATGTAGGGATCAACCGCGTGGACGATCCGGCGGCGGAACGCGGTTATCGCCTGGTCGGCGACGTCGCTTTCGATGAAGTATCCCCCAAAGCGTCCGCGATTACCCCGGTTCCCGGCGGCGTCGGGCCAATGACGATCGCGATGCTGATGGCGAACACGGTCAAGGCTTGCCGGTTATCTTCGCGGTAAGAAAGCGAAGCACCGCCGGTTGGAACCGGAGCGCCTCCAAAAACATCGAGGCAGCGCGCGGCGACAGAACGGCTGCGCGGGCGAGGCGATTGATCCAGAGCCTGCCTCGATAAAGTTGCTGATGCGCGGCCGAATAGGCGGCGGAGACCTCCTCCGCGCCCTGGCCATCGCATTGAAAAAGAATCGCTTTTGCCGCCAGCTCAGCCGAGGCGAGCGCGTAGTAAATCCCCTCGCCCGTGAATGGCTCGACCACACGGGCGGAGTCGCCCACGAGAAACAGCGAGCCCTGGCCCGCCGGAATGGGCGTGCGTCTTAGCGGCGTGATCGTGCGCCATGAATGATCGGGCGGAATTTCGAAACGCGCTTCGGCCCATTGGCGTAAGGCCGCTATTTTGTCCGGGACGCTGACCAGGCAAAGATTCAGCTCGCCGCCACCGACCGGCGCCAGGCCGGAGTAACCTTCGGGCCGAAACTCCAGCACGACGCGATCGCCGAATCCGGGTGGCAACGGCAGGTGAGTTTGCAAGGCGACGCGCTCTTTTGTGCTCCGCGGGAGCAACCCGCAAAGCCGGGCCACGGTGGAGTTGCGGCCGTCCGCGGCCACCAGCGTTCGAGACCGAAAGGACTGCTCACCGGCGGAAATGGACCAATGCTGAGCGCGCGGATCCGGAGGCGTAAGCGCGGTCACCGTTGTATTTTCAAAAACCGCAGCGCCCAGTTCTTGCGCGCGTCGCAGCAGGAGCTCATCGAGCAAGCTGCGCTTGATCGCGATCTCCGCGTTGGCGCCGTCCGGCAATTTAACGCTCAGCCGTCTCCCCTTGATTCCGATCAGCTCAACGCGATCCAGCTTCGCGTGCGGCAAGGAGCGAAGGCGTTCCGCCAATTCCAGTCGCCGCAAAATCGGCCAGGCGGCCGGATTCAGGCAATCGCCACAGACCTTTTCGCGCGGAAAGGTGGCGCGTTCCAGGAGAAGCGTTCGCAGGCCGGCCTTCGAGCAGAACGCCGCGCAGCTCGAGCCAGCCGGGCCGCCCCCCACGATTGCCACGTCGAACATGCGCTATTGTCGGAGGGGGAAGGGAACGCCTCAAGCCTGTAGCCGCGGCCCTGCTGGGCCGCGTCCGTGGACGCATAATTTGCCAAGCGCAGGCCGGCGCGTCCCACAGGGACGCGGCTACAGAAGCGTTGGCTTTTGCCGATTCGCTGTCTCAAGGCAAAGTAACTTCGTGCCGAAGGAACGACCAGACCTCACCAAGAAGGTGCATGAAGTGCCGCATAAGCCCGGGGTGTACTTGATGCGCGACCGCTTCAACCGCGTCATCTACGTCGGCAAAGCGCGCGACCTGCGCAAGCGCGTCGGTTCCTACTTCATGCCTTCGAAGCTGGCGCAGGCGGACATCAAGACGCGCGCGATGCTCGATGCAGTCTGGGATTTCGAAACGCACACGGTGCAGAGCGAACCGGAATCGCTCTTGCTCGAGGGCAAGCTGATCAAGGAATACCGGCCGCGTTACAATATCTCGTTCCGGGACGACAAGCGCTTCCTGGTGGTCAAAGTCGATCCGACGGAAGAGTGGCCGCGCTTTCGACTGGCGCGTTTCAAGAAGGATGATGGCGCGCGTTATTTCGGCCCGTATGCGCATGCCGGCGCGTTGCGACAAACGTTGAACTTCATGCGCAAGAGATTTGGCGTACTTACTTTTGGACGTGGCTCGCCCACGGAGCGCGAATTGAAATCGGCGACTTATCAGGTGCCGACGCGGCTGAGCGAGATCAGCGCCGAGCTCTATCGCGAGCGCGTGGCGCAGGCGTGCGATTTTCTGGAAGGACACTCGCGGGAGATGATCGCCGCGGTCGAAGACGAGATGCGCAAAGCCGCCGAGAAACTCGATTTCGAAAAGGCGGCCGATCTTCGGAACATGCTGGAGGATCTGCGCCGGACCACGAAGCCAACCCGGCGCTTCACCCGCCACAGTCTGCCGAGCTCGATCGATCCGGTCAGCGATGTCCAGGGGCTTGGCGATGCGCTTCAACTGACGCGGCTGCCCGTGGTCATGGAGTGTTTCGATATCTCGAACATCTCTACGACACACGTGGTTGCTTCGATGGTCTGTTTCCGCAACGGCGTGCCAGACAAAGATAGCTACCGGCGCTACCGGATCCGGACGGTGGAAGGCCAGGATGACTTCGCGAGCATGGCGGAGGTGGTGAGGCGACGCTATTCGCGCGTGCTCTTGGGAATTGCGGAAACCGGAAACCGGAAACCGGAAAGTGAAGAACAGGCCGTGACATTGACTGCACCAGAGTTTTCGCAGGAAACGGCCCAAGAGATTGCGGACCGCATGACTTCAGAAGTCTCTCCGCAATCCGCAATCCGAAATCCGAAATTCACCTCAGTTCGTCTGCCAGACCTCATCATTGTCGATGGCGGAAAGGGACAGCTCTCCTCTGCCTGCCGCGAACTCCAGCGACTCGGGTTGCACGATCTGCCGATCATCGGTCTCGCGAAAGAGTACGAAGAAATTTACCGGCCGGGCCGCGCCCTGCCCCTTGTTTTGCCCCACGATTCCGGAGCGCTCCGCCTG
>DASQLH010000091.1:0-13141 GCA_035630155.1 Chthoniobacterales bacterium | reverse complement strand
TCACGAGCTCGAACTTGCCCTTCACGAAGGTGCGGATTTCATCCGGCTGCTCGAAACGCTCGATCAGAAAGTCGGCGTCGTTCGGGGTCATCGAAGGCAGATCAGGGCGATGGCTTGTCTTTCTCTTTCTCTTTCTCCCTGTGCTTATGGTGGTGAAAGCCGTGATGAATCATGATCTTCCGGTGATGCGCCTCGAGCTTCTCGAGTTTCTCTTGCTGTTCCGGGCTCAACTGCGGGGCAATCTCGCGCTTCGACGTTTCCATGACCGCTCGGACGCGCTCCGCCGTTTCAATGCGGATGGCTTCCAGCTTCGTCGAGGTCGCGTCGATGACCGGTATGATTTTCGCCTCCTGATCGGCGGTCAAATCCAGGGCCTTGCGAAAATGTTCGCGCATTTTGCCGGCCACGTCGCCCGAGTGCGGCGGCCCGATGATGTGGCGTTTTTTCAGATGGAGCGCGCCAAACAGGCAGCCGGTGGTGACGCCCGCGCCAAAGACGAGGAGAAAGGCAAACGCCAGTTTCCACTTCAAAACGCTGTTCATTCCGAGAACTCCATCTGGATGGCCGAATCGGCGATCGCGTATTCATTCGTTGGCAACGCGCTAAAGGTCGCGTCTTCCGCGAACTGCCGATAAGCGGCCACGCTGGCCAGAGTAAGCACGGCGAAAGCGATCACGCCGGTCCGGCGCAGGAAGCGGCTGAGATCCATCACGTCGGTCGCGCTTCCGTTCGCGGTCCGCGCCAGGGCCACTACGCGAGTGTCGAACCCGAAGGGCGCTTCGGGCGCCGGTTCCTCCGGAGTATGCGCCGCCGAACGCAGGAGGCGATCCAGGTGATTCGCGCTCATGCCTTCTCCCTCGCCGACAGCATCGACATTTGTTTCTTCATTTTCTGCCGGGCGCGAAAGGCCCGCACCTTCACGAGCGCGCCGCTCCAACCGGTTACCTCCTGGATTTCGGCCACGGAACGTTGTTGCAGATAAAGCAGGTCGATCACGAGACGCTCGGCTGGTTTCAGCGCGTTCATAAGATGCTCGACAAGCTGGCGCGAGGCAAAACTCTGGTCAGGCCCGAGTTCGTCCGCCGTGGCCGCGAGGTTTCGGATCACCGCAGCCTGTTCTTCGCTGAGGTCCGCCTCGCGCAATTCCGGGCGCGCCCTCTCGGCCTGGATCTGGTTGATGCAGGTGTTGATGGCGATGCGCGAGACCCAATGTTCGAGGGGCACCTTGCCGGAAAACTGCGAGAGATTCTGCATGACCTTGATGAAAATCATCTGGCAAAGGTCCTCCTCGGCGCTTCGCACGGGCCGATGCGCCCGGACGAGTTTTCCGACCAACGGATAGAGACGCCGCACCAGTTCGCGCGCCGCCTCTTCGTCCTGCCGCAGCGCCGCTGCCACCAGTTCGCGCGAGACTCCGTCATCAGCCATGTAAAGGAAAGCCAGTCCACACCAGGAAGGAAGACAGGCGGGAGCGCCCGCGGGTTACAAAAACTTTCCGCTGATTTCCTGCGCCGGAAAATTCTCGCGAAAAATTTGTAACCGTCCCGCGTGTTTGCCGGTCATCCATTTCTGAAAGAGGCGCTCTATTCGCGCTCAAAACAAGCAACAAACAAACAATGACACGAAAACTTATCACACTCATGGCCGCCGCGGCGGTATCGCTCGGCGGGCTCGCTCTCCTTCAGGCCAGGGAACATGGCGAGCATAAACACGAACATCACGGGCCGAAGATGCATCACAAAATGGGGAACCCGCTCGAGCATTTGAGCAAGGACCTTGAGCTGACCGACGCCCAAAAAACGCAGGTGCAGCCGATCATCGACCAGGCCAAACCGCAGATCGAGGCCATCCACAAAGAGGCGATGGAAAAGACGCGCGCGATCATGGAAAGCACGGCCGCGCAGATCCGCCCGTTGCTCACGCCGCAGCAACAGCAAAAATACGATGCGATGAAAAAGGCGCACGAAGAGATGCGCAAGGCGAAGGAGCAGATGCACGAAGCCAAGAAGATGTAACGGCATTTTCCGCAGGAGAAACAACGCGGCGGCGATCGCAGGGTCGCCGCCGTTTCATTTATCTTCTCCTGCTCATGCTCTTGATCATGATCCCAATCCTACTCTTGGGCGCGGACGCCCGAGAAAGATCATGAGCAGGATCATGATCAAGAGCAGGACAACGAGGCGGACGCCGCAGCGCCGCGTCCCTACCAAAGAGCTACGGTGCGGTCGATGGTTGGTTGGGTTTATAGATGAGCGCGATCACAATCCCCAGCAGGACGGATTCGGCGGTGCCGGCCAGGAACCATTTCGCGGCCAGGGCACCTGGCACCGGCATGGCGACATAGTTCACAATCGCCCAGACATGCTGGGACATGCCGATGAGCAAACCAAATAGGATACCGGTGGTGATGTCACGGCCAGCAAAGCCTTTCGCCCAGATGATCACGAAGGTCACAACGCTGATGATCTGCGCGAGAGTGATCCAGTGACCGAGAGTCCGCATCTCGGTTGGCGGCCGCCAAAGCGATTTCGCGGCCTCGTAGTCGGGTTTTAGCCAAACGCCGTGGACGAGGAAATCGGTCGCGTAGGTAATCGCGAAAGCCGCGGCGATAGCGAGGAGGAGGCGTTTCATGTTCATCCCGGGAACCTAACGACGGTCGCCGGGAAGGCGAGCCTTTAGGTCTGAGGTTGGGGTTTCGCCCAGAAGCGATAGACCAGCACCCCGAGGCCAAGGATGATAACGCCAATGCCGGCGTTCTGGGGAAAGCGGATGAGCGTGCTGAGAGCGAGGCTCCAGCAAGCGAGGACAAACAGCCAGGTCGTGAACGGATGCCACGGCACTCGCACCAAATCGCCCGCCGCTTCTTCGGTCCCCTCCCGGCGGGCCCGGGCGCGGAAGACGAGCAGCGATGCGCCGGTTAAACCGAAGAACAGGACATCGATGGTGACGACATAGTTGAGGATCTGTTCATACCGGCCCGTCATCGCCACGAGGGCGGCCCAAACTCCTTGCAAGACGATGGCAATCACCGGGACTCGGGTGCGTGGGTTGAGCTTGCCCACCGCTTTGAAGAAGACGCCGTCCCGCGCCATCGCGTAATAAACGCGCGGGGCGGTGAGAATGCTCTGGCTGAGAAAGCCGACGGTGGAGACGGCGATGCCGCAGGCAATGAGCTTCGCGCCATTTGAGCCCAGGGCGCGGCGCATCACTTCGGACGCCGGCGTGGTGGTTCCGGCCAAACCGGCGACGCCAAGCGCGCGCAGACAAATGTAGGTGACCAGCACATACACGATGATGACACCCGCCACGCCGATAAAGAGTCCGCGCGGCAAGTCGCGCCGGGGATTGCGCATCTCGCCGCTGACGAAGCTGGCGGTCTGCCAGCCGCCATAAGCGAAGAGCACTGGAACCATCGCCGCCGCCAGACCTTTCCAGGCGTTATCTGAACCAGCGGCATCGACGGGCAAATTTGCCGGCACGCCGGAAGCGGCGGGCTCCACCAGTATCCAGCCGGCCCCGATCAGCATCACGATTGCGCCGAGCTTGGTAATCATCAGGGCGCTCTGGACGTTGCTGCCCGCGCGGATTCCAAAGCAGTTGATCACCGTCAGGATTCCGAGCGCGAGCGCGGCGACGACCTGCTCCGGAATCCCCAATCCCGAAAGCTCACCAAAGTAGCGGCCGAAAATAATCGCGGCGCCGGCCATGCCTCCCGTCTGCACCACCAGGAGCAAGGTCCACCCATAAAGGAATGCGACCATGGGGTGGTAGGCATCGCGCAAATAGGCGTATTGCCCGCCCACGCGCGGCCGCAGAACCGCGAGCTCCGCATAGACGAACGCACCGATGAGCGCGATGGCGCCGCCGATCAACCACGCGCCCAGGACCAGCATCGGTGTGTGCACCTGCCGCGCGACGACGGATGGATTAACGAAGATGCCTGCGCCGATGATGCCGCCCATGACGATCATGGTGGCGTCGAAAGCACCGAGGCGGCGGGCCAGGGTGGGTTCCTGTTCGGATGAGTTCAATTCCTCAGTCGAATCAATCCACGCGAGATTTACAAGAGCAGCTTCAAGGAGCGGCGGTTTACAAACCGCCGTTTTATTAGGGTCGGCGGGCTGGAGACCGCCTCTCCTTGGAAGAAGAACGATGCGCTACGGAAGATTGTAAACTTCCACCAGCCCGACACCGGTGCCGCCGTTCTTGCCGGCCACGATCGCTGTGTAGGTGCCCGGAACCAAGCTGGTCGCGATGGCAGATTCCTGGGCGTTCCCGGGAGCGAGTCCGCTTGCTGAAATCTGCGCCACCTGATTGGCGTCGTCCTGCCAGTTGTCGTTGCCAATAACCAACGCACCATTGTTATCACGCAGCTCGAGCGTCGGATCGGCCAATGGATTCGCGATGCCGGATTGTGCCAGCGAAGGCCCCATGCCACGCACGATCACTTTCGCCGCGCCGATGTTTTGACCAACGATGAAGCCGGAGATGAGAACGTTGGTGCCGGTCTGCACCGAGGCGCGTCCGCTAATGTTGACCAATCGCGCCGTGGCCGCTCTGTCCACGTCGTAGACTTCGAGAAGGCCGACGCCGCTGCTGTTATCCTGGCCTCGAATGATGGCGGTATAAGTCCCTGGCTGAAGGGTGGCGACGATCGCTGATTCGAGGTCGTTCGAGGGCGCGAGCTGGTTGCTGGTAATCTCGAGTTGCTGCGCCGGCGTGTTGTCCTTCCAATTGTTGTTCGCGCTGATGAGCGAGCTGTCGCCGGCGTGCAGCTCGAGGAACGGGTCGGGCAACGGGTTCGGAACATCGGCCTGCTGCAAGGAAGGTCCGAGCCCGCGAAGGATCACTTTCTTGGCCGAGCCGGCGGTGATGATGAAGCCGCTGATCATGACATCGTTTCCGGTGCCCACGCGGGAACGGACTGAAATATTCAACGGCTGCGAGGCGACGGCAGTAACTCGGAAAACCTGGCCGTTGTTTCCACGAGCGAGATAATAAAGCGCGCCATCGGGACCTACTTGCAGATCGACCGGGCTGGAAATGCCGGTGGCGAAAGCGCTGGCTGTGCCCGTGGCGGGATCGAACACCCGAATCCAGCCGCTGCACGCGTCCGCAAAAAAGAATTTCCCGATGTAACTGCTCGGAAATTGGTTGACCGGCGGATTGTAAAAGGCCGCGCCGACGATGGCGCATCCCGTGGTGGGACTATTGCCATGCCCATATTGAAAGAGCGGATCGCGAAAATCAGGATTCAGCGCAGCACAGTCGCCTTCGCAGGCCGGCCAGCCGTAATTGGATCCCGCAATGCCATCATTGATCTCTTCCCAAGTACCTGCTCCCACATCATTGATGAAAATGCGGCCCGTGCCGGGCTGAAAGTTAAAGGTAAAGGGATTGCGCAAGCCAAGAGCCCAGATGGATCGGTTGGCCCCGGTCGCGGTATTGAAGAACGGGTTGTCGGTTGGGATGGTCCCGTCGGAATTGATCCGGAGCATTTTGCCCAGCCGATTCGAAAAGCTCTGCGCGTGCGCAGAATTAGCATTTTCGCCCACGGCGGCGTAGAGCTTGCCGTCCGGTCCGAAGTGAATGGCGCCGCCATTGTGGTTGGTTGCGGTGCTCAGATTGTCGAGGTCCATGATGACGACTTCACTGTTGGTCGCGGCGATGTCGCCGTTCGCCGTGAAACGGCTTATCCGGTTGTGGATCGGTGCCGTGCTCGTGGTGTAATAAACGTAAACGAATTGATTGGTGGCGAAGTTCGGATCGAACGTTACGCCGAGGAGCCCGCGTTCCCCCGAGGCATTGACTGAGAGCGTGACGAATGGCGTCGCGAGCAAGGCGCCGTTTTTGATGACCCGGAGCTGCCCGCCCTGGAGGCAAACGAAAAGCCGGCCGTCAGGCGCGAAAGCCATCGCGGTCGGGGCGCCGCCGAGATTGCTTCCGAATTGGGTTTCAACAAAACCGGTGGGCAGCGTCGCCGCGGAAAGCATAGACGCGCTCGCGCCAAAGAACAGCGCGAGCCCGACCCGGATTGCTTCCCGAAAACTTTTTCGCCTTGAAATAATCGACATATCAATTGCCTCCCCCTGTTCGATTCCTTCCTTAAATTGCAGCAGGCTTCCCACCGCTAACATATCGGATCTGATCCCGAGAGCAGACTTCTCCAACAGGTGAACTGCCCCTTCTGTCTCCGAAAGGAATCCGCGTTCGCGAGTGCCTTACGGAATGTTGTAGATTTCGACGAGGGCGATTCCGGTGCCGCCGTCTTTGCCGGCCAGGATGGCTGTGAAAGCTCCCGGCGGCATTGACGCGAAGATTGCGGACTCGCGAAAACCCTGGGGCGCGAGGTTATACAGAATCAGTTGCGCCGCGGAGAGTGGATCGTCCTGCCAATTATCGTTCGAGATCAACGTCGTCCCGTTGCTGTCGTGCAATTGCAGAGTCGGATCAGCCAGGACGTTGGCCAGGCCGAATTGACTGAGGGAAGGTCCGAGGCCCCGGACCGCTATGCGAGAATTGAGGGTGCTGCCGCCCAGCGTAAAGCCCCCGATCATCACATTATCGCCGGTCTGAACGAAGCCGCGCGTGCTGATGTTTGCCAGCACCGCATTAGTCGATTGCTCCCGATCGTAAATTTCCACCAGACCGAGGCCGGTGGTTTGACCCTTGCCGGAAAGTATCACGGTGTAAGCATCAGGTTGGAGTGATTGAACTATGACCGATTCCCGGTCGTCCGAAGGCTGAAAAGGGGTGTCTTCGACCAGACCAGGCGTGCCTTCCTTCCAGTTATCATTCTGGGCGAGTAAGGCGCCATCAGGGTCGCGCAATTCGAGAAAAGGATCGGCCAGGAGTCCTCCAAGACCCGTTGTGCTGAGCGATGGACCCAGACCGCGGAGCAACACGGACTTCGGACCGCTGCCTGTGATGATAAAGCCTCCGATCATAGCCCTGTCCCCCGTCTCGACGCGCAACCGCGTGGAGATGTTCAACGCCTGCGCCGGAGAAGCCGTTGGCGTCGGGGAAGGTGTCGGCGTGGGAGAGGGTGTAGCGGTCGGCGTCGGGGTTAGTGCCGGCGTCGCGGTGGGAGTAACGGTTGGAGTAGGGGTTACCGTGGGAGATGGAGTCGGAGTTGGTGTTGGCGTCGGTGTTGGTGTTGGTGTCGACGTCGGGGTCGGCGTTGGCGTCGGGGTTGGCGTCGGTGTTGGGGAGCCGGTAGAGCTGATCCTCCATACCTGTCCACCGCTGCCGCGGATGAGATAGTAGAGAGCCCCGTCGGGACCAATCTGTAAATCGACGGGGTTAGACAGGCCAGTAGCGAAGGCGTTTACCGTGTTATCAGCGGGGTCCAGCACCCGAATCCAACCGCTGCACAAGTCGCCAAAGAAATATTTCCCGACATAGCTCGCCGGGAATTGATTCACCGGAGGATTGTAGAAGGCGCCGCCGACGATGGCGCACCCGACGGTCGGGCCGCTTCCATGGGCATATTGGAAGAGCGGATCGCGGAAATTTGCGTTGGCGGGCGAACAGGCTCCTTCGCAATTCGGCCAGCCAAAGTTCGACCCGGCGATGCCGTCATTGATTTCCTCGAACGCGTTCTGGCCGACATCGTTGATGAACATCCGCGTAGTGCCCGGCAGGAAGGCAAACGTGTAGGGATTCCTCAATCCCACTGCCCAGATCGACCGGTTGTCGCCGGCAGGTGAACCCGTGATGCCCGGAAAGGTCGTGGGGTTATCCGAGGGGATGGAGCCGTCGGCGTTGATCCGCAGGATCTTGCCCAGCCGATTGGCTAATGTCTGAGAATGCGCCGGGTTCGCGTTCTCTCCTACGCCAACATAAAGTTTGCCGTCCGCTCCAAAGTGAATGGCGCCGCCGTTGTGATTGGTGGCAGAACTTAGATTGTTGAGTTCCAGAATGACCGCCTCACTCCCGGCCTCCGCGACGTCGGGGTTCGCGATACTCGCGGTAAAACGGCTGACCCGGTTATGGATCGGCGCGGTTGGGACAGTGTAGTAAACGTAAACAAATCGGTTGGTGGCAAAGTTGGGATCGAAAGTGACTCCCAGCAGGCCGCGTTCGCCCGAGGCAGTAGTGGTTATCGAAACAAACGGAGCCGCCAGCAATGCGCCATTCTTGATTACGCGGAGTTCACCGGTCTGCAGACAGACGAAGAGCCGGCCGTCCGGCGAGAAGGACATGGCGGTGGCATTCGGGAGGGTGGTCGCAACCTGGGTCTCAGTAAAACCGGGCGGGAGGGTCGCGGCGGAGAGCATTGAGCCGCTCGCCGTCAGCAACAGCACCAGCGAAATCCGGATGATTTTTCGAAGATTTTCCCCCGGCAAAATAAGCGACATGTTCAAAAGCCGTCCTTACTCGATTCCCTGCAAATGGCAGCACGCTTCACGGCGATAAGGTATCGCATTTCACCGCGAGAACAGCCTTCTCGGAGACTTTAGCGGGTGAGCTGCCGCTGCCGTCCGAAAATCGCGAACACCGCCAGCGCGGCCGTGATCATGAGGAAAGTCACCGGCGTTTGCGACGGCAGCAGCGGCCCCGTGGCTCCCATGAAATCGATGGCGCCCAAACGGTTCGCCGGGCCGAGATACCAGAGAAAAAGGTAAAGCACCTCGAACAGTTTGCTGCTGCCGCTCCAGACTCCCAGCGCCAGCGCCATCGTGGGAATGAAAAGCGCGCCGGCCGTCCAGGCGAGGAGGCTGAGCTGCTCGCCCGCGAGAAACAAGCGCAGCCCCGTGCCGCCGCCCGTAATGACCGCAATGATCACTCCCGCCAACCAGCAAGCGGGAAGCTGCCGGCGCAACGGATGCGCGGTGGAAAAGATCAATTGGTCGGTGCGAAAAAGCCGTTCGCGCGTTCCCATTTTACTCCAGATCAAAAGCGGCCAGATCCAGGCCGCGACAAGAAAACCGCGCGAGACGAAAAGCGGAGTGAAGAGACAAGCGCCAAACAAGCCGGCGGCGACCAAGTACCACCAGAGCGTGACCCCGTGCAGGGCCAGTCTCAGCTCCGCCCAAACCATAAAGAAAAAACTAAAGCGGCGTCGTTTCGTTAATGGATGCAACCTGCCAGCGTGCACCTGAGCGCCGATTCCGTGATCCTCGGCGAGGCTCGGTTGCGCAGCCGCTTTGCTCTCCTTACGGGAGCGCTTCGATCTTTCTTTTGCCGGATCGAATCGGTGGAAAAAAACCGCGGCTAACAAAGCCAGAGCCAAACCTATCGCCACCCAGAAAAGGCGGCCAAGAATGATCTCGGGCGTCCACGCCAAACCTTCCCAGCGAAAAGTGGTCAGGTCCCAATATTCGCCCGCACTTTTGAAGTTGATCCCGAGATTGAAACTCGTTTTGCCGACAGTGGATCCCGGAAAAGCAGCTTCGCATGCCGTAGCCAGCGAAGGCATGATGACGCCCATTCCGAACAGATCGTTTGTCGGGGAACGCAGCGGGTCCTCGCCGCCCAGCCGGGTGCTGAGCGCACCGATCCAGAGAAAGAAATAGACGACATTGCCGAGCCCGCCGCGGAGCCAGGAGATCGATTCGAAAAGGATGGCGACGCTCCCTACTACTGCCACTACCGGCAGACTGATGAAGATCAGCGGAGCGAAAAGCTGGAAGACCTGGATGTTCGGATCTTCCTGCCGGATGATCTGCATTGCCGCGGCCACGAGTCCCATCACCGCGACCATGATGGCCAGAACGGCAAAGTTACTAATTGCTTTACCCACCGTGTAGAGTGGCTTCGTCAGGGTAGTCGTGGCCAGGATTTGCCCAACCCCGGTTTGGATGTCGCGAGTCAGAGCGTTCTTAACCAGATAAAAGCCCGCAAGCGAAAGCCAGGGCGAGATCAACAACGCCATGAGACTGCCGAGATAAGCCGAATTGTAAACGCCGCGATGCCCGCTGATGGACATCGTAGAGTAAGACGAGTGATTGGGCGGCACAAAGACGTAGGCCACGTAGAGCATCATCCCCAGGGTGATGAGAAAGCCGTAACTGCGGGTGCGCTGAAGGAAGTCAGCCCGCGCCAGATGATAGAGGGCACGCAAGCTTCTCATGGCGCGCCCCCTTTCTTTGGCGAGATCCAATAGAGATAGGCGTCCTCGAGCGTGGGCGGTTGAGGTATCGCGCCCGCGCCAGGCGCTTCCTCAGCGACAATCCGCAGATGGACGCCGTCACTGCGATGCATCGTGCTGCTCGTCAGGTATTGCTGGCGCAAGGCCGGCAACTCGGCGCTCGGAACAATCCTTTCCCATACTTTGCCTTCCACCGATCGCAGTAACTCCTCCGGCGCGGCGCAGGTCACAAGCGCGCCGCGCGCGATCAGGGCAATGTTCGTCGCGCACGCCTCGACGTCGGACACGATGTGAGTCGAAAGAATTACGATGCGGTCGCCGGATAATTCCGAAAGCAGATTGCGGAACCGGACCCTCTCTTCGGGATCCAGGCCGGCCGTCGGCTCATCGACGATCAGCAGCTCGGGATCGTTCAAAAGCGCCTGGGCAATGCCGACGCGTTGCCGCATTCCACCGGAGTAGCCGGCAAGCGGCCGTTTCCGTGCCTCGATGAGGTTCACGACGGCCAATAGTTCCTCGATCCGTTGTCGCGATGTTTTGCGATCGAGGCCCTTGGCCGCGGCCAGATACTCTAGAAACTCAACCGCGTTCAAATTCGGATAAACACCGAAATCCTGCGGGAGATAACCGAGCACCGCGCGCACCGAATTTGGCGAGCGCACAATGTTCGTCCCCTTCCAGGTAATCGTGCCGCCGGTCGGCCTGGTGATCGTCGCCAGGATGCGCATGAGAGTCGATTTGCCCGCACCGTTCGGTCCGAGCAGTCCGAGAATGCCCGGCCCGACATCGAGCGTGAAATCCTTCAGTCCCCAAACCTTGCCCGAGTAGAGTTTGCTGACGCCTTCGAGAGTTAATTTCATGCGCTGGTCCTCATTGAGATGGGGGAGCGATCACCGTCAGGCCGTAAAGGTTTTCCGACGCGAAGAAGGTGTAATCGCCCTGGGCCCTTTTCAGGGCTTCGTCGCCCAGGCCCACCACGAGATGGCCGAGCGCGCGGCGGACCTGCACGCGTTGTTCCTTCGGTGTTTGCTGTTTCTCGGCAAGTTCGAGCCATCTTACCGAGCAATCGATGACCCACGGATACCAGAGATACTTGATCAGCCGCCGGCCTACACCTTCTGTCCCATCGAAACGCGTGTATTGCGCGAAGAACTCGCCGCCGTTCACCGGAAAGCTCAGGTCGCGCTCCGCGAAAAGCCCTAGCTGTCGCGGGATTTCATTCAGGATCTCGGGCGGAATCTTAAAGTCCGGCAGCGCCTTCTGCGTTTGCAGAAGCTCGGCAAAGATCTGGATGGTGAGGCCATCGTAAATCTGCAACGTGTCCTCGCTTGTGCCCCGCCAGCCCGGCGGATCGCCTTTCGGATCGAAGCGGTCGACTAGCCACTGCGCGGTTTGCCTGATCAATTGGTCGCGTTGCCCGGCGCTGCCTTCCCAGAGCAGGCCGGCTTCGTGAGCTTGCAGCAAAGTGAGCAACGCCAGTGCGGTCGAGTAAAGATGATGCCGGCTAGGATCTTTCTGGGAAGGAAGCATGTTCCAGCCGCCGCTCGCGGTGGGATGATATTCCTTCAGGATCTCCTGCACATACTCGTAGTGCCTCATGACTTTTTCTCGCTCGCCGCCTTCGAGTAACCGCGGCTTCGCGAGTGCTGCCCCCTGGACTGCCGCGATCCAAAGCAAAGGAGTCGACTTGTCGTGCTCGGCTCCATCGAGATCGATCCAACGATAACGCCGGCGCGGCTCGTCTATTTCCAGCGAAGCCGCAAACGGCGTTTCCAGCGCGGGCAGAAACTCACGCTGCGCCTCGGGGTAATCCGGCATCCGAAAAATGGCGAAGAGCGCCTGTGAGTGCGCCCAGATTTCAGAAGAATAGTTGACGCTCGGCGGCGCAGCCGAGATCCAGCCATCTTTCAGTCTTTCGCGAAAGACGCCGACAAGCTGACCGCGCAGCCGTGCCGCAGTCTTTCGCACCTCGAGGTCGGAGTGCACTCGGCGGAAAACCGACAGCTCCTGGCGATCAAGACCCGTGCGGATCTTTTCGCCGAGCGGAACTTTTACGCCGACATCAGCGACCGCCACATAAACCAACAAAGCCGCCAGCGCCCCGCCGGCCATGGACGCGGCGAGACGAATGCGCTGGCGAATCTGACGTTGGCGCTCGCGTTGACGCAGCTCGTCGTAAGGCACGCCAACGATTCCGGCGATGAGCTTCAGAAGCGCGTTGCGCTTTCCGTCCTTTCTTTCCCGCGCGTCCGCGGCGATTGGCTCCGCCGGTTCGTCCGAAAGTTCGCCCGCCGCGTTCAGCCGGTGGAGGACCGCTTTCGGAAAGCATTCCAGCAATCCAGAATCCGGCGATGCATACGGCTCGCCATCGACGATCAGGCAGAAGACGCGGTCCTCGCGGCCCATGCTCTTGTAGAGCTTTATCTCTTCGTTGACCCAGCGAGAAGCCGCCGCGCGCGGCGAACAGATCACGATGAGCGCGCGCGAATGGCGCAAGGCATTCTGAATGTTCTCGCCCAGGCTCGAGGAGCTGGCCAGCTCTTCACGATCGCGGAAGACTGGGAAGATCCGCTTGGGCACAGCGCCTTGCGGTTTCGCGTTTCGGACCAGGCGCGACGGGACACGATAAGTCTCGAGCGCGCTATGCAGCCAATCGCCCCATTTCGCGTCGGCGTGGCTGTAGCTGATGAAAGCCCAGTATTTGAAGTCGTCGCCGTCCAGAGGCTGGTAGTTATAGCTTATTCAGCGCTTTTAGACAGTCTCGTCCGATGCGGATCCGTTTGGCAGCGTCTTCGTTTCCAGCCATGTCGATGTTCATGGCGAATGGATAAAACTTTCCGTCTCGTTCGACCTAGCCAACCCACCATCCGATCTGCTGTTTTCCATCCACGTGCCATCCAGTCTTTCCGTGGAGGGCGTAGGTCTCGGTCTTTTCCAACAAGGTGATCTCCCTCACCGCTCCAACCGCTTCTGCGCCGACTGGGAGCTTGCCTGCGACGAGCCGGCCGAGAAATTCCGTCTGCTCAATCGCTGAAATCGCCAGCGGTC